>JBFMGG010000001.1 GCA_040752835.1 Campylobacterota bacterium
CTGCGCGATCTGGTCGGGGAAAACGATGCCCGTACGATACAAAATCATTACGCCCAAACCGCGTCTAAGTAATCTTTTATGGAGTTTATGCCATATTCCACAGATTATGTTTTCAGCAGTTTTTTTGTAACGGGGGTTAAACGATGGAAAAACCTGTTCCCATCGACGAAGAATATGTTTTCGAAGGGCGTGCGATCGTCAGCGAAACCGATCTCAAGGGGATCATCACCTACGCAAACCGCAAGTTCTGCGAAATTTCGGGATACAGCGTCGACGAACTCGTCGGTGAGCCGCACAACATCATCCGGCATCCCGATATGCCCAAAGCGGCGTTCGCCCAGATGTGGAAAACAATCCAGTCGGGGACGATGTGGCACGGCCTGGTCAAAAATCTCCGTAAAGACGGACGCTATTACTGGGTCGATACCGAAGTGACCCCCACCTACGACGATAACGGAAAAGTAAAAGGATACATGGCCGCACGCAAACCCGCTTCACGCCAGAACATCGAAGAAACGGCCGCTCTGTACGAAAAAATGCTGGAACAAGAGCGATAAGGGGACCCTGTGTTATTTTACAACCATAAACAAGAATTCATCGGGCTGGACGAAGACGCCCTGAAACTGCTTAACTACACCTCGCTCGAAGAACTTCTGACGGTGTGTTCGGATGTCGCGGACCTTTTCGCCAAAGAACCCGGATACATCCACAACTTCAAAAATTTCGGCTGGATCGATTTTCTTCTGCATGCCGATTCCGAATCCAATTCGGCGATCGTCCACGCCAACGGCCGAACCTTTTCATGCACCCTCCATGTCCACAAACTCTATTTGTGCGAAGCTCCTTCGGAAACGGGCTACATGGTCGAAATGCTTCACGTCCAGTCGATGAGTGCGGAGGAGTTCAAGCCCCATACGCTCTCCCCGCGTCCCATTATTGTCTCCAAACCCATTGCGGCCGAAAGCACCCCGGAGCCGTTCGTCGAAACCCCGGCCGTTTCGGAAGAACAAGCGTTCCGCAGCGAACCTGCCCCGTCGATCCTTCCCGATTACGGGCACATTACCCCTACGCCGCTGAGCGAACCCGGAGTCCTTGACGTCCCCTCCTATGAAGAGAGCGAATACGAACCTTTCGGCGAGTCCTACAGCGATGCGTACGACAAAATCACCCTTCCCGAATTCGAAAGCTACGCCGCCGAAACGGCTGTCGAACCGGCCGAACCCGCCAGCCCGCAACCTGCGCCGCATCCTGCCGCCGAAGGACGTTTCACGGCAACGGAACAAAAATACATCGATGCCCTCAAAGTGGACCGTTCCTACCGCTTCGACCCCAACGTCGCCGCAAGCGAGCTGGGACTCCCGGTCGATCTGATCCAGGAATTCATCGGCGATTTCATCCAGCAGTCCCATGATTTCAAAAACGACCTGTTCGATGCCGCGCTGCGCGCCGACATGAACAATCTCAAAATCCTTTCTCACAAACTCAAAGGGGTGGCGGCGAATCTGCGGATCGAAGACGCTTTCGAATGCCTCAGCGTGATCAATACCTCCGACGATATTGCCGAAATCGAAGCGAACCTCAAATATTTCTATGCGATCATCGACAAACTCGAAGGAAAATCCTCTTCCCAAAACGGCGACGGAGCCGCTTTTCAAACCGCCCCCGAGCCCGAGACGGCATCGTATTCCGAAACGCCCTACGACTACGGTATCGACGCGTCATCGTATCCGGACGATTTCGATACCTCTTACGCCGACGAGAGCGCCGACGTCCCAAGCGTTTACGCCGATGAGCGAACCGATACCGAAAATGGCTATCCCCATGATTTCTCCGAACCCGTCGAGTCGTTTGCGGACGAAGAGGACATCTACGCTTTCGACATCAAAGAGAGCGTGCTCGATGAGCCTTCGGTTCCGTCCAAAACAACAGCGATACCCGAGTACGGCTTCGGGCTCAAACACGATGAAGATTCGCCGCTCATTATCCAGGAAGAAGAGCTCTTCGAAACGGAACCCTTCTCCGACATCCCCGACGAAGAGCCTTTCACCGAATCGGCCGAGCCTATTCAGCCGGTCGACGCCGCACCGATACGGTCGCTGCACTACGATAAATCGGCCGTCGCCGGACAGCTGGGGATCGAACGCGCCTTCCTGGACGAACTGATCGACGATTACAAACGCGACGCCCTTGTCTCCGGCGAGCGGATCGCCGCGGCGATCGCCGCTTTCGACACCCACCTTTGGCAGAGTGCAGCAAGGGAACTCAAAGGGATCAGCGACAACCTAAGACTCGCCGAAATTTCCGAAGAACTGGCCGTACTGTCGGTAACCAACGATGCCCAGGAAGCCAACAAAGCTTCCAAACGTCTGAACGGTTATCTCGAACAACTATAAATTTGATCAACGAATACAGAGGAATTCCATGCAAATAGGACTTAGAAACCGACTCCGTCTCATCAGTCTCCTCCCGATTCTGATTCTTTTCGCCCTGGCAAGCTACTATGTCGGAAACGCTTATATAAGCTATCAATCGGCCCAACAGCTACAGGTGCGGTTGGAAGGAAACAAACAGCTCACCGATTTGATCAACAACCTCTCCCGCGAGCGGGGGATGACGGTGATGTACATGGGGAACCATTCTCCCACCACCCTCAAATCGCTCCATGCCCAGCGCACGATCGTTGATCACAAAATCGCCGACTATCAAAAATACCTCTCGACCGTCATGCTCAACAATGCCGCCGAGCAGGAAAAAGCGTCCCAGCTGGATGCGCTGGTCACGAAACTCCACGCCCAGATCAAACAGTCCCGGCCGCTCGTCGATGTCGGCAACGCCAGTTTCGAGCGTATTTTTTCCGAGGTATACGGCAAATCGCAGGAGAGCCTGATCAACGAGCTCACGGAGCTCGCCGGGCTTCATTTCGACGATGAGATCAACGCCCTCTCCTCGACGTACCTCTCGCTCGTCCGCGCCAACGAATACAGCAGCATCGAACGCGACTACATCACCTACCTCCTCTCACGCGCCACACCGCTGAGCGAAGAGGAACTCGACCGATGGATCACGCTGCTCAGCAAAGCCGATTCCCTCACCGTCGAGGGGATGAAGGACAAAACGATCCAGGTGCAGCTGCAGGCCACCTTGTTCAGCGAAGACAACACCGAGCTGTTCCAGGACATCACGACGGAACGCTCAGCCATCCTCCAGGCAAGTGCAACGGGGACGTTCGACACCCAGTCGGGGATCTGGTTTGCAATGATTTCCGAAAAAATCAGTGCCATCGACGACGCCCAGAAAGTGTTGATCGACGCGATGGACAAACGCTCCGGCACCGTTCAGAACCAGGCGGTGCAGCTCCTTGTCGTCGCCGTCGGGGTATGGCTGCTGGCCGTCTTGGTCGGAGTGCTTGGGGTCCTCCTCTCGAGCGAAATCACCAAAAACATCAAAAACCTCGAATCGGTACTCAAACGGGTCGCCGCAGACACCAACGACACCGAAGCCGAAACCCTCAGCCAGTCGATCAACCTCGACACCGCCGCAGGGACGGCGCAGGCATATGCCCTGCTCGAACGGATCATCGAGCAGACGCTTCACGACAAACAGTACGCACTCGAAGCGTCCGAAGCCAAATCGATGTTCCTGGCCAACATGTCGCACGAAATCCGGACGCCGCTCAACGGCATCGTCGGATTCACCGAACTGCTCAAGGATACGGAGCTTCACGACGAACAGCGCGAATTCATCGACATCATCGAAAAAAGTTCAGAAAATCTCCTCGAGATCATCAACAACATCCTCGACCTCTCGAAAATCGAGAGCAACAAACTCGAGATCGAAGAGATCGTCTTTAACCCGATTGACGAATTCGAAAGCGCCGTGGAGGTCTACGCCGTCCGCGCCTCCGAAAAACACATCGACCTCGCCTGCTACGTCGATCCGAGTCTCGAACGCCCGCTCAAAGGGGATCCGACCAAGATCAAAGAGGTCATCATCAACCTCCTCTCCAATGCGGTCAAATTTACCAACAGCGGCGGCGCCATCAGCGTCGACATCCGCCGCGTCGAGTGCGACGCTCTGAACCGTGCGCGCGTCCGCTTCCAGGTCAAAGACAACGGGATCGGCGTGACGAGCGAACAAAAATCGCGTATTTTCGAAGCGTTCTCGCAAGCCGACACTTCGATTACCCGCAAATACGGGGGTACGGGTCTTGGGCTGACGATTTCCAGCCGCTTCGTCGAATTGATGGGTTCCCGACTTGAACTCGAAAGCGAACCGGGCAACGGAACTTCGTTCTTCTTTACCCTCGAATTCGAGGAGATCGAAACCCTCAACGAACCGCTCAAAGGGGCTTTCTCAAGCATCAATGCGGTGATTCTCGAAAGCACCTCGAAGAAAAAACTCCAAAATACCTATCTCAAAGAGTACCTCGACTACTTTGGGGTAAGCTACACCACGTTCCATGAAGTGGACGAGCTCAAAATGCTCGAACGGCAGGTCAATTACGACCTGCTCATCGTCGACAACGATTACGTGAACGAAGAGGATCTGATCACCTATTCTTCGTCACAGGAACAACTTGTCCTGGTGACCAAATCGTATTACATGAAAAAAATCGATTCGATGGGGATTGATATTTTCAAAGTGCTTTACGAACCGCTCAACAGTACCAAGATCCGTGCAACCCTCGAGTCGTATGACATTGAAGCGTTCAGCAGCCGGAAGCAAAAAGCGACCCGCCGTAAAAAATTTGACGAAAAAAGCTCCCGTTTCGCCGCAACGGCGCTGGTTGCGGAGGACAACGTCATCAACCAAAAACTGATCCGCCGTACCCTCGAAGACCTGGGGTTGGAGATCACCATCGCAAACAACGGGCTCGAAGCGTTCGAAAAACGGAAAAACGGCGATTTCGACGTCATCTTTATGGATATCCAGATGCCGGTTCTCGACGGTATCGAAGCGACGCAGGAGATTCTCGACTTCGAAGAAGACTACGGCCAGCACCACATACCGATCATCGCCCTCACCGCCAACGCCCTCAAAGGGGACCGCGAGCGTTTCCTGGCAGCGGGAATGGACGAATACACGACCAAACCGCTGGTTCGGAGCGAAATTATCTCCTTGCTCAACAACTTTCTCTCGCACAAAATCGTCGACATCAAATCGGTTCCGAAATCGGCCACCGAAGTCGCTACGATCCCCCAGGAAGAAGCGTTTTCTCCCCAAGAAGAGGATGAGATCGCCGACGTCGCAATGATGGCTGCGTCTTCCGAGGCAGTCGCAGAAGAATCGGCTTCCTCCGGTGCAATCGAAGAGTCTATGGCTTCGGAAGCCCAGACGGTTGACGTGGAAATACCCGTTGGGACCGAACCCGACCTCGCCGAGCCCAGACGTTCGGCCTACGATGCCGATATCGTCATTGCCAAGCAAAACGCTCTGGAAATGAAACTCTTCACCCGTATTCTCGACGATCTGGGCTACACCTACAAAACGGTCGGGAGCATCGACGAGCTTAAAGCCGAGATCGCCAACCGCCGTTACAAACTCGCACTGTTTGATAAAACGCTTTCGGGACTCGACCTCAAGGATCTGTATGATATAATCCGTTCCGGCGACAGTGACATATCGCTTGTGATGTTGATCGATCCGAATGCATCGGAAGAAGCGGACGACGCCATGTACGTCCACGAGATCATCCGCAACATCATCAACAAAGACCTGCTGCGTCTGGTGTTTGAAAAATTTATTTAACAAACGGGGAAATTCGAAATGGGTGATAAAAAACTGAAAGTGCTTGCGGTTGACGACGACATGATCAACCTCAAGCTGCTCAAAACCATGCTGCTCAAAACCCCGAACGTTTCGCAGGTCGTCGAAGCCAAAAACGGTGCGGATGCCATCGGTATCCTCAAATCGCAGTTCGACATCGACATTATCCTTCTTGACATCATCATGCCCGTCATGGGGGGCATCGAAATGCTTAAAGTGATCCGTGCCGACGAGTCGCTCCGTCAGCTTCCCGTCATCGTCCTCACGACCGACGAAACCAAAAAGGGGGAAGCCCTCGAATGCGGTGCGAACGGTTTTCTGATGAAACCGGTACGGGAAAAAGACGTCGTCGCCAAAATCTCCCAGCTCGCCCTCTAAGCGTCAAAGGGCTCTTTTCCCTTTCCCCGAATACCTTCTTTCTAGAGTTTTTGCCAGGAGCGTTTGTGAACGCGGACATCTTCCGAGGACAAATTCCGGTCATCCACCCGCACGTCGATCAGCACCATGGTCTCTTTGCCCGTATTTCGCGCTAACGTGTCGCAGGCGGCCGGAGCAGCCCCTCGGAAAGAATACGCCAGCGAGGCGGTAACGTCAAACATCGGATTGCCTGCGGCATTATTGACGATAATGTTCAGGCGGTTCAGGCAGGTTCCGCCCGCCGTGTCGACCCCCTGCGCGCGCATCAGGGCGTATTCGGTAGCGCTTTGCGCCAGCAGTTCGGCCTGGGTGTGAAGATAGGCGTTCGATACGGTCTTGCTCCCCAGCGATGCATTCTGCATCATCAATGCTCCGCCCGCGGCTATGATGACGACGATGAATATCGCCATGATCATCGCGAATCCTTTGCGTTTAGTAACGTACATGCACCATCCTTTCGCGGCAAATCTGATCCTGCGGCAACGTCGAATCGTTGAGATTGGCATCGATCCCGTTCATGCAGATTTTGAGAGTATACACATTCCCGACGCTGGAATTGACCGTCGTATTGCTCGCATCGTACATAATCGTGAAATGGGCGACGTTATCTCCCAGTATCCGCGGGGTAGCGGCGACGCTGTATACTTCTCCGTTCCAGGGCTGGAACCCCGTATACATGCTAAAGACCCCGTTTCTGGCACGGAACGCGTAGGCCGTGCGTAGCACGTAGGCTCGACTCGACTGCCCGCTGATGCTCAACACCTCATCGAGGGTCAGGTCGGTCGGGCCCACAACGGCCGTAACCGTCCGGTACGCCTGATTTGTCCCCGCCCCGGTAATCCAGCCGAAGCGGCCGCAATCGCTCCCCTCGGCCAAACCGTCGCTGCGGAAAATGGCCGTGGGGTTGGCGGGGTCTAACAAGGAATCGCTGTTGTGCATCGCCGTATAATTCGAATCGGGTCCCGAGAGGTTCGTCCCCACATTGATCACCTCGCTGCTCCATCCGGGACGGAAACGCGTTCCGTCCCAGTATCCGCGCAACCCTTCATCGTCCACCCCGACAAACGCGATCGTGTAATCGTTCCCGTCGTCGCCGGAAATCGGTACACCGTTGCACACGCTTCCCAGTGCCGCATCGTTCTGGTCGAGACGAACGATCGATCCGGAGATGCCGTTTTCGAAATAACGGGCCACCTGTTCGAGGATCTGGTCGGCTTGTGCGGAGCGCTTCGTATACTCTCCGGTCCGGTAGATACCGTCGTAATACTGTCGCAGCGCTTCAAGCGCCAGCGTTCCGACAATTCCGAGGATGACAATGACGAACAGCAGCTCGATCATCGTAAAGGCTCTGCGTTGGACTAACGATTTCATTCGGCAAATTTACCTACGTTGGATTTGAAAAACGTCAGGGTCATGTCGACGTCAGGGTTGGCGGCATTCTGAACCCGGGCGACCACCCGTTTAAGGTGGGTCTGCGTTCCCGAGGCCGCAGGGCTCATCGAGGTCGACGAGCCGAGCCGCCAAGTCGCCGTCGCGGCCCCTGCGGCATCGATCGCCGACATCGTCGCATCGACGTAGCTGACCGCATAAGCGACCGGAACGGTATACACTGCCGCTCCCCCCGTTTGCTGGATCTGCAGGTTGTACGCCCTGGCGTGCAACTGCTCGATCCCCTGGCTCAGGTTCAGATTCCCCGCTGCGGGATTGGCCGCCATCGCCGCTCCCCCCGTCGCGCACGCCATGCTCGAATCGGGATTGGCGCGGAAAACGGCACTGCCGCCGAATGGATCGGGACGATTGCACGGCAGATCGCCCCCGACCTGCAACGGCCGGAAATCGGGAGGAAGGGAATTTTGATCCCAGCGGGCTTGGGAGACTTTGACGATCTCGCCGCTTAAACGTTTGAGAATATCCTCATCGACCATCAATCCCATCGACGCATTATTCGCCACCGCCATCATGGAAGGGATGGAGAGGACACTGATGGCGATTACGACGATCGCGAAGATGAGTTCGATCATGGCTACCGCGCGACGCATGGAACTCCTTTGTCAGCGGGTGGAAGGGGTGTAGTCGTACGTTACCCCTCCCCCCGTCGTCTGTTTGTTGGTTTTATCTCCCCGCAACGCCGCATCGGATGCGCTTCCCGATCGGCCGACCGCGGGAACGACGTTGATGTTGAAACACGGGTGGGTCGCGCAATCGAGATTGGTCGCCGATGGATCGGCATAATCGAGCGCATTCACCCCGTACCACAGCCACGGTGCCGTATCGATATGGGCCTTGCGGCTGTAGGGGATATTGGCCGCACCGACGGCGGGGAAAGCGTAGGTTTCGATCCCGTTGACCGCCGCCTGGCCGATATTCGATCCCGACGAACCCGCGGCACTCTGCAAACGGGTAATGTTACCGTCGCCGTAGTTGGTGTCGGCATGCAGAAGGTTGACGTACCAAAGGGGAGTGTTCCGGCTTGCGGCCAGAGGCGTCCCCGCCAAAATCGGTGCATTATACACTTCGTACCATGCGGAGGCGCTGAAGGCCACATCCCCGAAAACCCTCACGTCTCGCGGGATCAGGCGCCCGTAGGCATGGGTGACGTTGAAATCCATCGATCGCGCACCGTCCGCTTCGTGCATGGGGCTCAGGTCGGCCTGCATCAAACACTCCGCCACACTCGAGCACCGGATGTTCAACGCGGTGAAATCGGCTACTTTCGGATCGGTGGGCCGCGTGACGTTGCGTTCGTAATTGAGACGGGTAATCGTCGAGAGCGAGCCGCGGGTGTCTTTCGTAAAGTTACCGTCATCGATCCTCAACAACCGCATGTCCAGCGCCGCGGTATTGACATCGGTCGCATTCGAATCGTAGATCAGCGCCCCCGTAGCGTTGAAATCCTGGAAACGGACCTGGTAAGCGTTCCCCGCAACCGTCAGGTTGTTGTTGGACCGCAGGGAGAGGTTCAGATCGTTTGCGTAACACCCCGTGACGAAGTTCGTATTGACAACGTTGTTGTACCCCATCGCCTTGATTTTTCCGGTTGCCCGGACTGACATGTCCATCGAATCGGACCGGCTCATATCGGCAGTGTAAATGAAATTGTTCGCGGCAACGTTGTTCGGACGGGTCCCGATCCCGAACGAAACGTTCAGATCGAACTTGTACGGCAGGAACGTCAGCTGGTAATCACGGTATTTCAGCCCGTTTTCGACATTGTCGTGGGTGCTGTTGATCTGACAGCCGACAAGGTTGTTCAGCGTCCCGCCGCTGAGGCTCACCGTAGTCGCCTGGGCCGGTACGTAAGTAGTGTCCGGCGCGCATTCGACGGCGCTCAGGAAATGGGGACCCGTCTGGTGGGTCTGCTTCTCGCTGTCCCAGTCGACCGCCGTCCAGGTCTTGTCGATGATATTGAGGCGGTACTCCCCGATCTGGGAGAGGTTCCCCTCGGCCGAAACGGTCCCGTCAAGGAGATTAAAACTCTGGGGTTTGTGCGCCGTATCGTTGCACCCGACTTTGGGGGTGGCGGGATCCCATACAAGGGTGATGTTGTAATCGCTTCCCCCGGTTCCGAAATAGCGGGTATACCCGGGCGAGGCGGCATTATCCAGATGGTTGGTGGCATTGATATCGTAGCGGTAGTCGTATCCGCTCGCCACCTTGATCCGTCCGGTGAGCGGAGTTGTCATACCGGTGTATCCGGGCGCGAAGAGCTGCGTCACCGCACGGTTGGTCTGGTTCATGTCTTTGAGCGCCACCGTGTAGCTTTCGGGGCGGATCGCGAAATTGTCCCGCGAACAGAGCACTTCCGTCCGTGCCCCATAGAGGCACTCCATACAGATCGCAACGTCCTTGTAGGTGCTGCTGTTCCCGTTATTAAAGCAGGCGACCGAGGTTTGATCGGTCATCTGGTCATTGGGCATTTTGACGAACTGGCGGCAGTGAGGATAGATTTTGTGGATATCCGAAAAGTTGTCGATCCGTATCCCGTTGTTCGTCGGAACGATCGTGATGAGCGAACCGTCGGCGTCGTTGAGAGTATTGTAGGTGACCCGAAACGCCGCATTCGGCGTCGCTTTTTTGTAAAACTCCTCCGCCTGCGTAATGGGGGAAGGTTCCCCGGTAATGGTATCGGAGACCATCCCTTTTGCGATCGCCGCCTGGATCGTTCCGGCATTGAAATTGATCTGCGAGACGTTGTTTTCAAACGCCACCCAAACGCGGGGGCTGATAGAGCTGGAGGGTTCGCGGCATGCCGCGTCGACGTCGTGAAACTGGCTGGCGTCGATCAGCTCGACCGCCACGATGGTGCTGACCGGCTGCGGCGTGTCGAGGGCTTCGGGGTTGAACGACGCTACCCGCAGGTTGCCCGGACGTTTCGTCACCTGGGTGGTAAGATCGTAATAGCGGGTGGCGGTGGAAGAATCGTACAACCCCGCATCTACGACACTGAAAATCCCCCATTCGGGAGTGTAGCTGAAATTGTCCGCGGTACACATCGGGAGACGTTCCCCCCCGATGGTCGAGGAGTACGGAAGACTGAGCGTCGTACCATCCGGCAGCGGAATCGCCAGGTCGTAAGTAAACGTCCCGACGATCGGTATCCGTATGTCGCCGATATTTTTGGGGGTCAGCAGGTAATAGGCGTACGCGTGCTGCTCTCCCCCCATGTTCCCCAGCGGGATGTTTTTGATGTAGGTATCGCTGACACTCAGCGGCCATGCCCCGTCGTTTTTGTAGGTGGGCGAATATTCACCCGGATAGGTCACCGCTACGGAATTGCGCTTGTAGATCGCCTGCGTATCGTCGATCTCGGTAATGCTCAGCTGCACGTTGTTGGCCATCACGTCGGAGGCTTCCTGGTTACGAATGTAGAGACTGACGTTGATGTCTTCGGTATTGGGGAGATAGCCGCTCACGTAAGGCATCGCCGTCCCGTTGTTCTCTTCGGTGAACGGAAGGCCGTTTTGCTCATACCCGTAGTCGTAACAAAACTGCGGAACGTACAGCTCAGTCGCAAACGCAATCATCGACGGCCAGTATTTGTCCTGAGTCGAGGTAAACGTAAAGCGCATGGTCGCCTGTTTGGGTTTGAGATAATTGCCGATGTCAAACGTCTGGATATCGATACCGTTGTTGTTGACCAGTTCGGGAACCCGGTCGTCCCCGCCGGTAATACTGGAGTTAAACGTATTATTGGCCGTCGTTGCGAGGGTAACCGTTCCCCCCGTATTGTAATCGGTTGTCCGCAGTACGTCGCCGCTGATGTGTTTGTCCCCTTCGGCGGCGAAGACCGAAACCTCGGCGGTGATATCGTTTTTGTCCGGGGTGTAGAAACCGGTTACGTCGATATTGACGTTCGGCACGTCCTGGCTGACCACCTTCCACCCGTCGAAGATGCTGAAACTCCGGAATTTCTCGTTTTGGTCCGCCAGATTCGAATAAACCACCACCAGCGTCCATGCCCCGTACGATCCGAGCGAATCGATTTTTCCCTCATATACCGGGATATTGGCGACGGTATAGTTCCCCTCGTTCCATTTTCCCGCACCGAAATGTTCGGTCACGTCCGCAAAAGCCGAATAGCTGGTAAACCCGCCGTACCCTTCATTCACCCCGTAATCCAGACGGTCGGGTGTGATGTCGACGTAAGTGTTGGCCCCCTCTTCCTGCCGGAGCTTGATCGTCATGTTGGTACTGAACGCGGCATTGGCGACGATCGCCTGCCAGTACAACCCGGCCCAGATTACTTCGGCGCCTGCGGGAAGTTTGAGTTCGGATGTGGTCGAATTGCTCAATCCGCCCGTTGTCGTATCGGCATGATACCCGCACAGGTAATAGTAATTGTTCGCATCGGTCGCATCGGTGATGTACGAGCCGTTGGTATAGGTCGAGCAGATCGAGGAGTTCTGCGTCGTGGGGGGAACGAGGACCGTGTTCCCGATGGTTTTCATGTCCCCTTTCGTATAGAGCTGTTTGCGCAGCGTAAAATCGCGGTATCCGGCGGTGATGACATCGGTGACCGTCACCGTCACGGTCGCCGTATCCTCATATCCGTTGGTATCGCGGATGGTATAGGTAAACGTATCGCTCCCCATGTATTCGGCCGTTGGGGTATAGGTGAAGCTGCCGTTCGAGGCAACCGTCACGCTTCCGTGAGCCGGAGAGGTATTGGAAATGACACTGAGCGAAGGGCCCACGTCGTTGGAGAGGAGATTACCGCTGTGGGTGGTATTTTTGACCATCGTGAACGTATCGTTTGCGGCATCGGCAGTGATAAAGGTGATGACGATATTGTCGATCCAGGCGTCTTCGCTGCTGTAGCTCGAATCGGTATGGATCCGGAGGTTCAGATCGCCCCCCGTATCGAGCACCGCGTTGACGGTATAGTGGTAGACGCCGTCGGTTTGGGTAAACGTCGTCGTCGCGCCGTTGGCGATCACCCGCAACGCGTCGGTGGTCTCCCAGCCGTTCGCGATCGATACGTCGAAGCTGATGATGACGTTTTTGAGGGCGTAGTCGTTTCCGTTGAAATTGTACAGCTTGGAGGCGGAAGTACCGTTTTCGATCTTGTACATATTACTCGTACGGGTTCCGCCGGCCCATCCCTCGACGTTGTTGTTGAAATTGTCGCTTTCCAATACGATCGCGGCCTGAAGCACCGTCCATCCGCCCATCAACATTAGCACAACCAATCGGATCATCGAACGGATCGTGTCGTTTACTTTCATCGTCTTGTTCCCAGCTCTTTTTCTGCAATCCGGTATTATCGGTCTATTTCCGTTCTCTCTAAAGGGAGAAAACACGCTATTTTCGATTCTAGTCACTACTAGATTAAATATCGATTAATATCTGTTAATATTTATTTGCTTTATGTTACCGAATCGGTTGATCGGGTTTTTATTTGTAGCGATTACTTTTTAGTGTTATAATCAAATTTCAACCCATATACAAGGTGGACATCATGAACATTTCACTCGTCGGACGCCATATCGACCTCAGCGACTCCATCAAAGAGCACCTTATGCACTCGATTGATACCCTCGGCAAGTACCATCTCGATCTCATCAGCGTCAACGCCGTCGCCAGCATGAACGAACGGAAAAAAGGGGTGATGATCGAATTTACGATCAACGTCGCCGGCAAAAACACCATCGTCATTACCCAACGCGACAACGATCTCTACGCTGCCATCGACATCGCGATCGACCGTGCCCAAAAAGCGCTGCGCCGCCTCCACGACCGTCTGAGCGACCACCGTAACGAAGGGATGAACGAAGCCAAGAACGCCGCGTCGGGCAACGTCGACCTCCACGCGCTGGGCGAAGCGATGGAAGATGAAATCGTTCCGATGGAACTTGAACTCTACAAACCGCAGGAAGTAGGCGAAGTATTGGAAAAACTCAAAGAGAGCGGCAAACAGTTCGAAGTCTTTTACGACAACGAAGGGAAAATGCGGGTCCTCTTCAAACGCAACGACGGGCGCTACGGCCTGTATTGATACCTATCCCCGTTCGCACGCCTTTGCCGTGCGAACCGTTTTTCAATCCTTGTGTTTCAGATATGCCACGACTTCTTTAACGATCTCCTCATCGCTTCCCATATCGACCCATTTGAACGCCCTGCCGCTTTGAACGTTCCCGTCAAGTAAATCGCCGCTTTGGCGGTACCTCAAATCGAGCGCGGCGATCTCGAACCCGCTCAGGCACCCCGAAAACGCTTCGAGCCGTTCGTTTTTCCCCGAAGTGTTGGTGTAGAGATAGCAATACCCCGCCAATCCCGTCCGGCTGACACGCCCCCGGAGCTGGTGCAGCGTCGAAAGTCCCAACCTCTCCGCCCCCACGATGACAACCGTAGAGAGGCGGGGAAGCGAAATGCCCACTTCGACCACGGTCGTCGCAAGGAGAATCGATCCTTTTTCCCGAAATTCGAGCAGTACCGCCTCTTTTTCTTTATCCCGGCCGTGGGTCACGTAAACGTTTTCGAAATTTTTCTCCCAATACCCCCGTGCTTCCTCGATGCTCTGGTAATTGATCGCCTCGCTTTGTTCCACCAGCGGATAAATAATCAATACCTGACGTTCCTGCGCGATCTCGGATCGGATATGCTCCAGCAATGCCGTAAATCCGCTTTTCCCGATGACACGCGTTGCGATATTTTTGGTAAACGGAGTCTGGCGGATGAGGCTCACGTCGATGTGGGCCGACTCGATCATGGCCTGTGTCCTCGGGATCGGCGTAGCCGAAAACTGCAGATAATGGGGGGGCGCATCGTTGTCACTCAAGCGGGAGAGGGCGTGACGCTGCGCGGTACCGAAACGGTGTTGCTCGTCCACCATCACAAGCCCCGCTTCGGGGAGCTCCCGGTACAGCAGTGCGTGCGTTCCGATGATGAAATCATACCCCTCCAGCGACATTTTCCCGGTTTTATTGGTCACCAGCGCAATCTTAAGATCGGGTAGAAATTTGCACGCCTCTTCGTAAAGCTGTGCGGCAAGGATCGTCGTAGGAGCCATCAGAATGGAGCGATAAGGACGCATCAGAACCGCCGAGGCGAGGATCACCATCGTTTTCCCCGATCCGACGTCGCCGACAACCATCCGCCGCGCCGCATTTTCTCCTTTCAGATCGCGGCGAATCGCCTCGATCGCCCCTTTCTGATCGTCGGTCAGTTCAAACGGAAGGGTCTTCATCCACCCGGCCGCGTCACCCTCCCCGCGATAACGGGTCGGATGGTAACGCCGCTTTTTGCGCAGCCGCCGCAGGTAATTATAGAGTTCCGCAAACTTCAGCGCCTGTAGTTCTTTTTCCGAAAGCGGAAGGGGTACGTCGGGGAAATGGAGCCGATAAAGGGTTTCGGCAACGTCTCTGGGAAGGCCGTCGTCGAGCAGGTTTTCGACACTGAGATAACGTGCCGCGAGGCGGCGCATCACGTCCGCACGCAGCGGTGTTTTGTACACCGGGACGATGGCTCCCGTCTGGGAGAGCTTGAGGGGGTGGATGAGTTCCCATTTTCCCTTCTCCCACGATGCCTTTCCGCCGTAAAATCCACGGTTTCCCTGTACGAAGGCGTGGATCATGTACGGTTTGGGATGAAAAACGACCCCCTCGATCACTTCATCCAGATTATGGGCGAAAAAAACGATGCGGAGGGTCTTGGGGGTCCGGATAACGCGCTCGACGGTCGCATCGATCACGCAGGGGGCATTGTGGAGGAGTTCGGAACTGATTCGCCGGTCTTCGAACGACGAGGGGATGAGCAATGCCAGCTCGGTGATGTTGCCGACACCGAGCCGACGGAATTTATCGGCGTCCTCGCTATTGGGTGACAATGGCATAACTTAGATGCTTGATCTCGCTATGGCGTTTGATGAAATCATTGAGGTCTTCGAGACTCAGTGAGCGGATCCGCTCAAGTTCCTCAACGCTTGACCCGAGGGGTTTTCCCGCATAGTATTCGCTGAACGTACGTCCCAGTCGCTGCGAAAGGGTCTCGACCCGAAGCGGTTCGGAACCCAGAAGAAATTTCCGTGCCTGATCGAGTTCGTTTTGGGTTACCCCTTCGCGCACGAATGTATCAATAAGGGTTTCAACCGTCTGGATCGCTTCGGACTGCGATTCGATCTTCGTCTGAAGATAACCGCTGAAATAAGTGTGGGTTTTGGCCACCGAGAGGCGTGAATACGCCGAATACGCCAACCCCCGCTTCACCCGTACCTCTTCCATCAGCCGGCTTCCGAATCCGCTGCTCCCCAGGATAAACATCGCGACGCGGGCTTTGTAAAATTCCTCGTCTCCTTCGCGCATCGCGAAAGGGGAACCGAAATAGACGTAGGCCTGTTCGGTCTGGGGGCGTTTGAGGATCGATTCTTTGGGTTCGTTTCGGGGGGGATAATAGCGTACTTTCCCCCCTTTCCCTTTTTCGAGTCCACCCAGCAGCTTGACCACTTTGGCTTTGGCGTCGTCCATTCCGACATCCCCTCCAAAAACGATCAGAGCGTTGGAGAGGACAAGATGATCTGCAACGAATCCCTTGACGTCTTCGAGGGTGACCGCGTCGATACTCTCTTTGGTACCGATGTTGGGAAGCGCCATCGGGGTCCCTTCAAACAGCACCGCTTTGAGTTCGTTCGAAGCGACGTTGTCGAAATCGGCCTCTTTTCGGGCAATCTCGCTCAGGGTCATCGTCTTGACTTTCTCGAGCGCTTTGGGGGTAAAGTTGGGTTCGGCAAGCTGTTCGGCCAGTAATGAGAGCCCCGTATCAAGCTCTTCTTTCAGGCTCCCAAGCTCGATCACGAACGTTTCGTTGCCTGCCGTCGCACTCAGTCCGATGGCACGGGCATCCAGTGCGTCCGCAAATCCGACCGAACCGCGTTTGAGGCTCCCCTCGTTGAGCATCTTGGCGCTGAGGCGGGCCAGCCCGGCTTTTTTCCCTTCGTCGACGCTCCCGCTGTGAGTGAACACCAGTTGCATCGATACGATCGGCAGACGTTTGTCCTCTTCGTAGATGAACGGGATTTTTGTCCCCTTAACCTCTATAAAATCCAGTGTGCTTGCCATCAGTATCTGTCCAAAAAATAAAATCGCGACGCAAAATCTGTTCATTCGAATGTTTCAAGTATTTCGTACGCCGTATTGCGGATCGCCGGGGTTTCTCCGACATCGCGGATCAGGCGGACCATTTCATCCTTGGCCATCCGGAACCCCGCACCCGCGCTGCGGACGACGTTTTCTTCCATCATCGTCGATCCCAGGTCGTTGGCGCCGAACAACAGCGCCATCTGCCCGATGTAAGGCCCCTGCGTCACCCAAGAGCTTTGAATGTTCGGAAAATTGTCCAGAAACAGCCGCGACACTGCCAAAAGGCGCAGGTAGCGGTTGGAGGATTGTTTTTCGATTTCGGGGTGTTCTTCCATGAGCTGGGTGTTTTGCCCCTGGAACGACCACATGATAAAGGCGCGGAAACCGCCCGTTTCATCCTGCAACCGGCGGATCATATCCCAATGTTCGATGATCTCTTCGTCCGTCTCTACCGTACCGTACATCATCGTCGCGGTTGACTTGATCCCGAGTTTGTGCGCTTCGCGGTGAACGCCGAGCCACACCTCGCTGTCGATTTTTTTCGGGGCGATTATGTCGCGAACCCTGTCGCTCAGGATCTCCGCCCCCGCGCCGGGAATCGACGCGAGCCCTTTGGCTTTGAGACGGGAGAGACATTCCTGAATCGAGATATGCGATACCTTAGCGATGAAATCGAGCTCGATCGCCGAAAAACCGTGAATCGTGATCTGCGGATATTTGGTATGGATGTGTTCGACCAGCTCTTCGTACCACTCGATTTTCAGCTTCGGATGGACCCCGCCTTGAAACAGAATCTGCGTCCCGCCGATTTCGAGTAGTTCCTCGATCTTTTGGTCAATCTCCTCGAAACTGAGGACGTAGGCGTCTTCGTCTTTGCCGTGGCGGTAAAACGCGCAGAACTTGCAGTCGACCCAGCAAACGTTGGTGTAGTTGATATTACGATCGACGACAAACGTCGTGATACCGTCCGGATGAAGCTCACGTTTGCGTGCCGTCGCCATTTTCCCGAGCTCTTTGAGATCGCCGTGGCGAATCAGTTCGAGGGCCTGTTCTTTGGAAAGACGCATCGGGATTACTTGTCTTTGGCGATCGCGTCGAGGACGCCGTTGATGAATTTGGGGGACTGTTCGGTGCCGAACGCTTTGGTGATCTCGATCGCTTCGTTGATAACGACGGCCGAATCGAGTTCTCCGAACATGATCTCATAGGCGCCCAACCGAAGCGTCGCCCGCTCGATGGAACCCAGACGTTCAAAATCCCAGTCTTTGGTCAGATGCTTGACGATTGCTTCGTCCACTTCGCCCAGATGCTCAGTGACCCCTTTGAACAGGTCGAGCGCAAAATCGCGCTGTTTGTTCCGGATTTTTTTCTCTTCGAGAATCTCGTCACTGAAATCGGCAATGCTCTGGTTCCCCAGATCGTAGGCGTAAAGCAGGCTGACTACCGCCATGCGGGCTTGATGTCGCGTCGCCATTATTCGCCGATCGCTTTGTAAAGATCCAGCATTTCGATAACGACGGTCATCGCTTCGAAGCCTTTGTTACCGGCTTTGGTACCGGCGCGTTCGATCGCCTGTTCGATGGTATCGGTCGTGAGCAAACCGAAAGAGACCGGTTTTTTGTGTTTGAGGCTAACGGTCGCAATCCCTTTGGTCGATTCGGCCGAAACGTAGTCGAAATGGGGAGTCGATCCACGGATCACCGCGCCGAGCGCGCACACGGCATCGTATTTTCCGCTGGAGAGCAGCTGTTCGATGACCATCGGCAATTCGAACGCTCCGGGAGCGAGGACATGGGTCAGATCCTCGTCGTTTCCGCCGTGACGTGCAAACGCATCTTTGGCTCCTTCGACCAGACGGTCAACGACAAAATGGTTCCAGCGGGTGCTGACGATCGCGATTTTTTTGCCGGGAATAACTCTCAATTTGCCTTCAATCAAATTCATTTTTACTGTCCTTTTACTGCATCAAGTTTTAAAAGCGTCTCGGTAAGCGCTTCAAGCTGTTCTAATTTTAGCATATTCGGGCCGTCACTCAAAGCACAGACGGGGTCGAAGTGGGTCTCGAAAAAGAATCCGTCGACGCCGACGGCGGCTGCGGCACGCGCAAGATGGGGAACCATCGAGCTGTCTCCGCCCGTTTTACCGGTACCCGTCCCGGGCATCTGGACCGAATGGGTGGCGTCGAAAACGACGGGGGCGAACTGACGCATAATGACCAGTGAGCGCATATCGACGACGAGATTGCCGTATCCGAACGATGAACCCCTTTCGCACAGCAAAACGCCGTGTTTTCGGGCGGCTTCATAGCTCACTTCGTCGCACCCGCGCGTTTTGAGCACTTTTTTGACCGAAAACTGCATGTCGCCGGGGGTCATGAACTGCCCTTTTTTGATGTTGACGATCTTGTCGGTTTTTCCCGCAGCCACCAGAAGGTCGGTCTGCCGGCACAAAAAAGCGGGAATCTGGATCATATCGACCACTTCGGCACATACGGGTACCTGGTAGCTCTCGTGCACGTCGGTAACGATTTTGTACCCGAAATCGTCCTTGACCTTCTGGAGAATCCGAAGCCCCTCTTCGAGGCCCGGTCCGCGGTAGCTCTCCAAAGAGGTGCGGTTGGCTTTGTCGAAACTCGATTTGAAATAAAAATCGAAACGGTCGTCGTTATGGTAGCGTTCGAGCGATCGGGCGATTTTAAAAATCGACTCCTCGCTCTCGATGACGCAGGGTCCGGCTAGCAGTATCACGGTATCCAATCCTTTGCTCAGAATAGTCTGCTATTGTACCGACTTTGGTTTAAATCCCATTGAGCCGATCGCCTTAGCCGCGACGACGGCGCTGCTGAACGCCCATTGGAAATTGTACCCCCCAAGCTCTCCGGTCACGTCGACCGTTTCGCCGATGAAATAGAGCCCTTTGACCTTATGGCTCTCCATCGTTTTTGGGTTCAGCTCGCTGCATGCCACACCGCCTCGGCACGCTTCGGCTTTCGACAGCCCGAATGTCCCCGATGGGGCCATCGCATACGACCGGATGCGCAACAGTTTGTCCCATTCGTCGGGTCGAAGAGCGTTGCAGGGCCTGTCTTCGAGGCCCACCGCGCCCAGAAAACTTTTCATGAACCGTTTCGGAAGCGGCAGGGCCGTGCTGAGGAGCTTTTTCTCCTTCCGAACCCGCTCAAGGTCGAAATCGGGGAGAAAATCGATCTCGATATCGCCGCGATGCCAGTAAAGCGAAGCGGAGAGGACGACCGGACCGCTGATCCCTTTGTGCGCGAAAAGAAGGTCTTCGTCAAGCGTTTTGCCCGCAACCCGTATCCGGGCCGGGAAACTGATCCCGCTGAGTTCCTTCATCCAGAACTCTTTGGGCTGCAGCGTCAGCCCCACCAAAGCCGGAGCGAATCCTACCGTTTCCAGACCGTAGCTCCGGGCGATTTTGAGGCCGATGTCGCTGGCGCCGATCTCTTTGTAGCTCGCCCCTCCGGTTGAGACCACCACTACCGTGCCGCTCAGTTTTCCTTTGTCGGTCACAACGCAAAAAGGCCCCTCTCCGGTCACTTCGAGAATCTTGCGGGAGGTGAGCAGATCGGATCCGCGTCCTCTTCCCAAGAGGATCGAGATCACTTCATCGGAACTCTTCGGACAAAAATAATACCGCTCTTTTCGAATCACGGGACGGAGCCCCCCGCTGCGGAAATACTCCAGAAGCGCTGTTTGGGGGAAGGCTTCGAGGACATGACGCACCAACTCCTCCTCCCCCAGATAATGGGTTTCGTCGACATCGACGTTGGTGAGATTGCACTTGCCGCCGCCGCTGGCTTTGAGCTTGAGTGCCGGACGGCCGTTTCCCTCGACGACCGCCACCGAAAGAGCGGTATGCTCGCGCAACCATGCCGCGCACATCAGCCCCCCCGCTCCGGCGCCGAGAACAATGACGTCGTAATGCCGCATCAGCGCTTGATCAGCCGAAGCGCCAGTCCCAGACTGAGCAGTGTTACGGCCGCGATATGGGGCGTCGTCAATTCACGCTCTACCAGCAGCAGATGAACGATCACCAGTACGACGCCGATGTAAAGCAGTTTGTACCATGCCCGCACATGGGGAACCACCGCGATCACGAGCAACGCGGCCAACCCCGCACTCAGCGCCATCTGCGTTCCGAACAGCCCGGCAATCCGCCCTGCCGCAAAATCGTACGCGGCGAGAAACAGCGCAAAGTGCAACAAGGCGTACCCGATCGCCGATGCCCCGAGGAGTTTTTTAAACTCGACCAGGTCAAACCGCACGTAAGTACGGAGCGGATTGACCCAGAACGCCGCGATCAGAATCCACAGCGCACTCGCACCGGCCATCCCGGAGAGGTAATACAGCCGGTTCTGCGGGGAAGGAAAAACGATCCCGAACGTCGCTTCGATCCCGCTGCGGATAGGCTTGAACCACTCCGTACCCATCCCGTCGACCAATACGGCCCCCATCGCCAGCAGGGGAATCAACGCTAAAATAATCATAACTATACGCATTCTGAAAGTGTATCCAAATCTGCGCTTGGATATAATAAGACATTTCATTATTGCAAAGGTCCTTTATGTCCAAAAAACTTCACATCGTCTCTCTGGGCTGCACCAAAAACCTCGTCGACACCGAAGTGATGCTGGGGCGTTTGAAGGATTTTGAAATGACCGACGAGAGCGGTGAAGCCGACGTCATCATCGTCAATACCTGCGGATTCATCGACGCCGCCAAACAAGAATCGCTCAATACGATCTTCAACCTCGACGCGGGGCGGAAGAAAGACTCCCTTCTCGTCATGGCGGGGTGTTTGAGCGAGCGCTACAAAGAGGAGCTTTCCAAAGAACTCAGCGAAGTGGACATCTTTACCGGCGTCGGGGACTACGACAAAATTGACGAGCTCCTTGCCGCGAAGCAAAGCCGCTTCACCCCCGAAGTCTATCTGATCGACGGAGCCGAGCGGGTGGTCACCGGATCGACCTACCATGCCTACGTGAAACTCAGCGAGGGGTGCAACCAGCAATGCAGCTTCTGCGCCATCCCCTCCTTCAAAGGGAAACTCCATTCCCGCGACCTGGAGAGCATCGCCAAAGAGGTGGAAAACCTCGTGGCGAAGGGATACTACGATTTCAGCTTCGTATCGCAGGATTCGAGTTCCTACCTCCGCGACCAGAACATCAGCGACGGGCTGATCCACCTGATCAAACGGATCGAGCTCATCGAGGGCGTCAAAAGTGCGCGGATTCTGTATCTTTACCCTTCCACGACGACGCTGAAGCTCATCAAAACCATCGGCGATTCCAAGGTATTTCACAACTATTTCGATATGCCGATCCAGCACATCAACGATGAGATGCTGCGCATCATGAAACGCGGCTTCGGCAAAGAAAAAACCCTCGAACTGCTCAAGGCGATGAAAGCGCTCCCGGGTTCCTTCGTCCGTACCAGCTTCATCGTCGGCCACCCCGGCGAGTCCGAAGCGATGTTCGAGGAGATGGCGAAATTTGCGCAGACCTTCGGATTTGACCGGATCAACGTTTTCAGCTACTCGGACGAAGAAGGGACGGGCGCGTACGCGATGAGCGAAAAAATTCCTTCCAAAACGATCAACGCCCGGGCCAAAAAACTGGGGGCGGTTGCTTCCGCAGTCGAAGAAGCCAGTCTTGCAAAACTCGCAGGAGAGGAAATCCTCCTCGTCATCGACGGGGAGAGTGACGAACACGAATACCTTCTCAGCGCCCGCGCATTGATCTGGGCACCGGACGTCGACGGCGAAATTTACGTGAACGACCGCGAAATCGACGGGGAACTCGCTTTTGGCGTCATCTACCGTGCACGCATCACGGAGATCGCGGGGCGCAACCCGCTCGCGACCGTGACGGGTCATGCGTGATCTGCTCCACCTCGACCTCCTCAAAGAGGGGAAATCCCTCCTTGCCTTTAGCGGCGGCGTCGATTCAACCGCCCTGTTTCACCTGCTGATCGACTCGGGAATCGATTTCGATATCGCCCACGTCAACTACCATACCCGTCCCGCCAGCGATGCCGAAGAGCAAAATGCCATCGCTCTGGCCAAACGCCATAACAAACACTGTTATACTCTCTCCTGCCCTTTGGAAGGGACCAATTTCGAACACCGAGCGCGCGAAGAACGTTACCGTTTTTTTACCCATCTGGCGGACAAACACGGTTATCGGTATCTCCTCACCGCCCATCAGCTCAACGACCGTCTGGAATGGCTTATGATGCAGCTGTGCCGGGGAGCTGGGCTGCCCGAACTCCTGGGCATCCGTTCCCGCGAACGGCGTGGAGAGCTTCAGTTCATCCGCCCCCTGCTTGAATGGGACCGGGCAAGCATCGAGTCTTATCTGCAAGAGCGCAACATCCCCCATTGCCTTGATGAGAGCAACGCCGATGAGCGCTATACCCGAAACGTTTTCCGCCACCGCTTCAGCGCTCCGCTCATGCGCGAATACCGCGATGCAATCCGCCGTAGTTTCCGCTACCTCGAAGAGGACACGAACGATCTGATCGAACCGATGACGTTCGAGAGGAGCGGACTCCTTTTGTACGCTTCAACCCCGCTGCACACCCGTTCTTTGGTATCGGGGATCGATGCATGCCTCAAATCGCTCGGATACGTCATGAAAACCGGGGAAAAAGAGAATCTGAAAAAACGGAGAGTCAACGTGATCGGAAGGCGTTACGTCGTATGTACGGACGATTCATACACCTTTATCGCACCCTACTGTCGGGGGGTAGTCCTGGACAAAGGATTCAAAGAGGAATGCCGCTCACTTGGGATCGAGCCGAAACTTCGCGGCTACCTGTACGGCGAAACCGCCGCGTGGGAGACTATGCGTCGGTTAAAAGGCGCTCCAGCACCTCTTCAATCCGACTGACGCCGACGATCTCGAGCGACGCTTTCACTTCGTCGGGAATGTCGCTCATGTCGCGATCGTAGTTTTTCTGCGGGATCAGGGCGAGCTTCATCCCCGCGCGATGCGCCGCGATGAGTTTTTCTTTCAAGCCGCCGATCGGCAATACGTTCCCCGTCAGCGACACCTCTCCGGTCATCGCGATATCGGCCCGTACTTTTTTGTTCGTCAGAATCGACGCGATGACGGTGCTCATGGCAATCCCCGCACTCGGTCCGTCTTTGGGAGTTGCCCCGTCGGGAACGTGGATATGGAGATCAAGACGTTTATAGACTTCGCTCGCATCGGGCACCGTATCGCTTTCGCGTTCGGCAGAGGTCAGCGGAATGATCGAGTGATCGACCCCGATTTTTCCGTCGTCAATGAGCGTCTTCACAACCGAAAGGGCGATTCGCGCCGATTCTTTCATCACATCCCCCAAACTTCCGGTAAGCTGAAGGTTCCCTTTGCCGTTGATCCGGATGGCCTCGATTTTGAGGACGTCTCCGCCGACCGCGGTCCAGGCCAGACCGTTGACGACGCCGATGCGGTCGACGTGGTCGGTACGGTCGATCTCAAACACCGTTTTGTCCAAAAACTCCTTGATGTTTTTGAGGCTGACGTTCACCTTTTGCGTGGAGGGCTCTTCCAGGATCTTTTTGGCCGCTTTGCGTACGATGTCGGCCACGCGGCGGCGAAGGTTCCGCACTCCCGCTTCCCGGGTGTATTTTTCGATCACCTCTTGCAGCGCCGTTTTCGAAATCGACAGTTCCGCCGGTTTGAGACCGTGTTTTTTCAGTTCCTGCGGAATCAGATACTGTTTGGCGATCTGGAACTTCTCCTGCGGCGTATACGAACTGACCGAAATAAACTCCATCCGGTCCCGCAGCGGCCCCGGAATCTGACCGACGTCATTGGCGGTCGCGATGAAAATCGCTTTGGAGAGGTCGAGATTGAAATTGAGGTAATAATCCCGAAAATGGGTATTTTGCTCGGGGTCGAGAATCTCCAACAGCACCGCCGTCGGGTCTCCGCGATGGGACTTGGCCACTTTGTCGATCTCATCGAGGACGATGACGGGATTCATCTTTTTGGCTTCGATCACCCCCTGTACGATCCGTCCCGGCATCGCACCGATGTAGGTTCGGCGGTGTCCGCGCAGTTCATTGACGTCTTCGAGCCCTCCGAGGGCAATCCGCACGAGCGGACGCTTCAGTGCCTCGGCGATTGAATTGGCCAGCGATGTTTTCCCCACTCCCGGAGGACCGGCAAAACACAAAATCGCGCCGCGCCCCTCTTTCTCCCCCTGCCCGCGGAGCTCAAGAAGCTCTTTAACCGAAAAATACTCCAGGATACGCTCTTTGGGTTTTTTGAGCGAAAAATGGTCTTTGTTGAGCTGGTTTTCAACGTCACGGATGTTCAGCGCTTTTTTCGCCTGCTCGCCGAAGGGGATTTCAAGAACCCATTCGAGGTACGTCTGGATCACCCCTGCGTCGGCGCTATCCGGATGCATACGGGCAAAACGTTCCAGCTGCTTGTTGATCTCTTTGTACGCGTCCGCGTGCATTTTATCTTTTTTGACTTCGAGCTTTTTGCGAAATTCTTCGATCTCTTCGTCCCGATGGGTATCGGTTCCGAGCTCTTTTTGGATCTGTTTGAGCTGCTCTTTGAGAAAATACTCTTTGTTCACTTTCTCGATACGCGTGTGAACTTTCGAACGGATCTCTTTTTGAAGTTTGTTGGCTTCGGTCTCTTCGATCAGTTCGTCGATCAGCATCAAAAACCGCTTTTCGGGATCGCGTTCGATAAACAGCTTATAGGCGTTCTCTTTTTTGATTTTGATCGAGCTGCAGATCAGATCGACGATCCGGTTGTACTCGTGGTTCTCCTCGATCGTGCGGAGCAAATCGGGCGGGAAATAGTTGCTCACCTGCGAAAGGGCACGCACCTTTTCGCGGAGCACTTCGAGAATCGCGTCCATTTTCAGTTCGTTCACGCTCGTCGACTGGATCAGATCGACATGGGCCCGCAGATGGTCTCCGGGGATCAGGTCCATCACATGACCGCGTGCCAGTCCCTGGAACAGGACCTTGATCCGTCCGTCGGGAAGAACGACTTTACGCATGATCGATCCGATGACGCCCGCGTCGTAAATCGAGTCGCTTTCGCGTTCCCCTTCGTGTTCGGGTTTGACGGGGCAGACGATGACGAGCGAATTGCTCTCGATCGCTTCGGCCGCGGCGGCGATGTTTTTTTCATCGCTCAAGAAAAGCGGGGAGATCATAAAAGGGTATAAAAAAAGTTCATCCTCCGCGATGACGGGAAGGACGGTCGGAAAAGAGCTGTAATTGCTGAGTTGCATCGGAAAACTGTCCTTAAACGTACTTATTTACTCTCGTTGATGTCCATCGATACGACGCTGCGCGTTTGCGGTATGAGAAAGTCGTACCAGCTGCTGCTGCCGTCGCCTTCGAACATTTCACGGTACCAGGGGATGTCGGCATGGACGATCTCCTCGGATTTTACCCACGTCACGGGAGCGATCGCGCGGTAAAACTCCGCCCCTTTGGGTTTGCCCAGGCGGTCGTAAAGCTGGGCGATCTTTTCGTTCAGATCGCCCCGGGCAAGCTGGAGCTGGGTTTCCATGGTATTGACCAGCGGAAGATAAGCCGAAGAAGGGTAAGACGTTTTGAACGTTTCCACCCCTTTGAGCGTTTCGTCGATCAGCCCCTGATCGCGGCCGGGGTTGGGAAGGGCCAGGAATTTTGCCTTGATTTTCAAAAATTCGGCGTATTCGCGCCCTTCGGGAGTTGCGTAACGGCGAATGTACTCGTTCAGGAAATGTTCCGCCAACAGGTATTCTTCCTGCGCCATGTGCGCCTGGGCCATGATCATCGTCGCCTCGGAAAGAAACGGCGAGCTGATGTGCTCGCTTTGAAGCGAACTGAAATAGCTGTCCGCCTTTTCAAGGTTCGCGTCACCGACGGCATTAACCATTTTTTCGTACCAGTATTCGGCCGGCTTATTGTACTCTTCGATATCTTTGCCGCACCCGGTCAACAAAACCAGCAGTGCTACTGCCATCAGCGAACTTCTCAGCATTTTAAACCTGTCTATTTCAATTTTCAAACCATTTTACCAAAAAGAGATTAAACGGTCCCGCAATCTGTCGAAACTTTTTAGCTTGATATGTTAGAATCGGTCTATTCTGTTCAAAAGAGGTATTCATGCAGTTTGCGTTAAAACTCCCGCTACTCGGGTTCGAATCGGTCAAGCAAATGGAGCTGAAAAAAATCGACGATATTTTCATGCGCCTTGAAAGCGTGGGTGAAGGCCCGTCGTTTACGCTCGTGAACCCCTTCGTTTTACGCGAATACTCCTTTGACATCCCCTCGTCTTTGCAGGCACTGATGGAGATCAATCCCGAAAGCAACCTGCTGATCTACAATATCATGATCATCCAGTCCCCGATCGAAAATTCGACCGTCAATTTCGTCGCCCCGATTATTTTCAATACCGACAATCAGACCATGGCGCAAATCATCATCGACAACCGCAACGACTTCAGTATTGCCGAACCGATCAAAACCTACCTCAAAGGTTCCGAAAATGGTTAAATCGCTTACCCTCGTCGGCAACGGGAAAATGGCCCTTGCCCTCGCCAAAGGGCTGTGCGGCATCTATGCCCTTGAAGTGGTCGGACGAAGTTCGGACGCGCTGGAGCAGTTCGAAAAAGCGCTTGGCCGTCCCGTACAAAAAACGCTTTACGCCGATGCCCTCATTGAGGAAAAAACCGTTATTCTGTGCGTCAAACCGGCCAATCTCGCCGAAATCGCCCCGTATCTCAAGGGGACGGCACGAACCGTCTATTCGGTCCTTGCCGGCACCCCCCTAGCCGCTCTTAGCGCGATCTGCGCACGGAACTATTGCCGCGCCATGCCCAATCTTGCCGCCGAAGTCGCCCTCTCGATGACATCGCTGGTCGGAGACCCCGAAACCCGGGACGAGGCACTGGCCCTTTTCGGTACCATCGGTTCCGCGCTGTGGCTCTCAAGCGAAAAAGAGCTGGACATTGCAACGGCACTGGCGGGAAGCGGTCCCGCCTATCTGGCCCTCATCGCCGAAGCGCTTGCGGACGGAGCGGTACGCGAAGGGCTCAGACGCGATGACGCGGCAACCCTGGTCAAAGGTTTGTTCAGCGGGTTTGCCGGACTGTTGCAGACAACCCATCCCGCGATTCTCAAAGACGGCGTGATGAGCCCCGGCGGCACCACGGCAGCCGGTTACGGCGCCCTTGAATCAGGCGGGGTGCGCAACGGCTGCATGGAGGCCGTCCGCGCCGCGCACGAAAAAGCCAAAGCGCTCAAATAAGCGCCTTACACCTCTTCTTAATGAAGAGGTTTTCCTTCTTTCTCACCCTCTTTCTCTTTTTGCTTCGATTCGTTGTTGTAAACGCGCATCGTGAACGATGAACGGATTTTGTCGCCGTCACGTTCGAAATGAATCGGGAAATTGACCTTGATGATCCATTCGCTTTTGTTGACGTTTTCAAGAAAATGGTAAAAGCTCTGCGGCGACGTGATTTTGGAAGTCGCGTTGACTTCGTAGGTCCGGAACGTGCCGTTGCTTTCAAACGACGTTACCTCGGTCAGATACAGATCGCTGAACTCCTTGCCGTACTGTTTTTCAAACCGCATCGGATCAAACGGGGTATTAAACGCCTTGATCATCCGGGCGTTTTGGGTCTC
Source organism: Campylobacterota bacterium (assembly GCA_040752835.1). Taxonomy (NCBI): domain Bacteria; kingdom Pseudomonadati; phylum Campylobacterota; species Campylobacterota bacterium. The sequence goes on from JBFMGG010000001.1 coordinate 28,431, forward strand.
CAGCTCTTTCAGCCTGCTTTCGATCTGGTCGTGGCGCTGTTGCGCAAAATCGAGCTCCTGAAACTCTTTTTTGCTTTCCAGGCGCAGCGTGCGGTACTCTTTTCCTTTGGGGATAAGCAGCGCGAACGAAAATCCGACGACGCCGACCATTAATACGAGGGATAGCACCAAAAGGGTAACGGTCTGCCGGTTCATTGCAGCTCCTCGCTTTGTTCATCGTCTAGATGGTTGGTCGATACGAAACGGTACCATCCGTTTTCAATCGGGTAAAAACTCGTGTAGGTACGGTGAAAAATCGAGCGCAAAGGGGCTTCGAGCATGTACTGGTAGGTCTCTTTGTTCGGCGTTGTCCCGTACAGGATCAGCGATCTGGCTTCCAGATCGGCCCGGGAGAGGGTAATGCCATCCGGAACCAAATCGAAAAGATTGCGGATACTCTCTTTCATCACGGTGTTGTCGGTTGTAATCTGTTCGGCCATTTTGACTTCCGCTTCGATCAGCCGGATCCGCTCGTCCATCCGCGCAATGGAACGTTCCAGCGCTTTCTCTTTGACCGCGACCTCTTTGTGTTCGCGGACGAAATCGTACGTTTTGTATCCCAGGAAAGAGTAGGTGCCCGAGAGCATTGCAATGGTGATCGCGAAGAAAAACAAGACGAGCTTCAACTCGGTGCTGACGATCTTTTTGGGACGGGGCGCGATAAAACTGTGTTTCACTGCGATACCTCTTCCAGCGAGAGTGAAAGCACCTCTTCGCCGAGGTCGATTTTACGGACCATGACGTTTAAAAACAGCTCCTCCTCAAGGTAACGCTTGAGCTCGTTCCCGTTTCCGTATCCGTCGGCTATCCAGACCGTTTCGACAAAGCGGTTTCGGCAGTGTTCCCCGGCGTAGAAACGCGCCAGAGTCTTTTCGATCAGTTCAAAACGGTAGAAGTCGTCGCTGAAACGTTCGCCCTCTTCTTTGACATCGCCGCTTGGCGTCAGCGAAGGAAGTTTTTCCTCGAACACCGGTTCCTCTTCGCTGAATTCGGCAATCTCTTCCAGCGTGTCGAGGTCCTCGATGTCGCTCAGGTCATCGAGCTCGTCAATGATTTCCAGGTCGTCGAGGGATTCGATCTGATCGAGATTGATCCCGCGGCTGGGCTCTTCTTCTTCGACCCCGACCGAAAAACCGATCCCAATGCCGCTCCCTTCGTCGATTCCGATCGAGCCTTCTTCCGCATGCAGCGGATAGTGGTGAGCATATTCGAGCTTCCCGTCTTCGAAAAAAGCGATGCTCATCGACTCTTTTTGAGCCAGTACGAAAAGTCCGAGCTTTCCGCCTGTTTTATCGGCGAAAAAACGCTCGATGACCGAAAAAGGGGAAAAAACGAAATCCAGCCCGATCGCCGCATACTTCTTTTTCAGTAGTTCCAGTTCCCGGGCCGAAGCGTAGAGCATCCATTTTTGATTACGGCAGATGGTCTTTGTTCCGCTCATCTCTTCGCTGTCGTTGATCTCGTGGATCGTGCACCCTTCCAACGCCCCCTGATTCGGGTCGGGATTGAGAAGCGCGACGTAATGCAGCGGCGATTCTTCGACAATCCTGCGGATGTAGCGGGCCATTTCCTCGATGGCCAAAACCCCTTCGTAGCGTCTGGTCTCGCGCGAAAGGCGTTTTTTCTTTTTGTAAAAAGCGACGCCGACTTCGTATTTTTCGCCGTAGGGGATGATGGTGATGAAAATTTTTTGGTAAAGCCAGCCGATCACTCGCTGTCCTCACGGTGCTGGCATAACGGGTGCGATTTGAGGTAGTGATCCATTTTCAAAGCATTCCCCAGTTTAGTGTATATCTGCGTCGTCGCCATACTCGCGTGGCCTAATAGTTCGCTAACATCGGCAATCCGCGCGCCGTTGTTTAGCAGTTCCGTGGCATAAGCATGACGGAGTTGATGAGGAGTCACCTTAATTCCTATCTCGGCAAATCGCTTGGTAATCATATATCTTAGACTATTTTCGCTTAATTTTCTACCCTCGGCCTCAAAAACATACTCTTTGGGCGCAAAGGAGACACGGTAACGCTCCAGGGCTTCCCATGCCGCTGCGGGAACCGGAATGTCGCGCTCTTTCGCGCCTTTACCCCGGACCCTGCACCACTGCGGCGTTACATCGCCGATTTTCAGCCCGCAGAGTTCGGATATTCGCAGTCCCATCGAATAGAGCAGTAAAATAGCCAGCCCTGCGGCCGGTTCGGCATCTTCGATCGCGCTGTGGATATGTTCGTGCGCTACGGGCTTCGGAAGCGTTTTGGGAACCCGCACGCTTTCATCTCCGCTCATTTCGACGCTAAATCCCCGGCTCCGGAGGTATTTGACGAAACTGCGCACCGCACTGAGCTTCGCGGAAATGGTTTTGGGCTTTAAAGGCGCGATCCTGACACGCAAGGGCATCAGGTTGATCGTCAGAGAATCGGATCCGAAACCGATCTCGGCGTATTCGAGCATCTCGTCGAGGGCATCGTCGTAGCTGCGTATCGTCAATGCCGAGTACCCGCGCATCGCATCCAGGTATTGCAAAAACTCTTCTTTGGAACGATAGAGTCTTTCCATAAAGACAAACCTAAAAAGCGCGTTCCATCAGTTTTTCCCGGACCAGCGCTTTGGCCGCTTCGAACTCCATTCCCGCCAGATCGATCGGCTCGGAAGCATAAAAATCGAGCGTCCCGAACGGTTTGGGAATCGTAAAACGGTCCCAGCTTCCCAGCTGCCAGTACGAGGAGGGAACGCACTGGAAAACGATGACTTTGGCGTTACGCTTCTGGGCCATGACGACTGCGCCGTCGCTCATTTCATGGCGGGGGCCCTTGGGTCCGTCGGGGGTAATGCCGATGTCGTACCCTTCGGAGAGCGATTTCATCCCCTGAATCAGCACTTTCGCACCGCCGCGTGTCGTCGAACCGTGGATCGTCCCCAGACGGAAATAACGCATGATCCGCGCGATAATCTGCCCGTCGAAATGGTCCGAAATCAGAACGTTGGCTTTGGGGACTTTGCGGAAACGGTAATAGAGATAGGGCTGAAGCAGCAAATCGCCGTGCCAGAACGCGAAAATGACAGGCTCGGAAGGGACGAGCGATGGGAGATGAAACCGTTTTTTGCTCGTCGCATAAATCAAACGTATCAGCAACGCCCCGATGGGTGGGATCAGCCACAACGCGAGCGTGCGTACGATTTTTTTACGCAACGATCTCTCCGTATTGGACGAGACGGGAAACCTCCGTAATTCTGACGCGGGCGATCCTGCCCAGCCACTCCTCGGAGCCTTTGACCTTGACAACGATATTGTTGTCCGTCCGCCCGGCGACGTAGCCCTCACTCCGGAGCTCTTCGAAATAGACGTCGAACTCTTTTCCGAGATAACCGGCGGTAATCTCATCAAGAATCGTGTCCTGATACGCCTGCAGACGGCTGAGGCGTTCCGAACCGGTTTCGGGATCGACGGTATTGGTCATTCCCTCCGCTTCCGTAAGGGGGCGCGGAGAGTATTTGAAGCTGAAAATCTGCTCGAAACGGACCTGCCGCATGACGTCGAGCGTCTCGTCGAAATCCGCATCGCTCTCGCCGGGAAACGCGACGATGATATCGGTGCTGATGCTGACGTCGGGAACCATGGCCCGGAGTTTGGCGGCGCGGTTCAAGAACCATTCTTTGCCGTACCCGCGCTTCATCGCTTTGAGGACCTCGGTCGAACCGCTCTGAAGCGGCATGTGCATCGATTTGCAGATCTTCGGATTGCGGGCGAACTCCTCGATAAACTCATCGTCCATGTGAAGCGGATGGGGCGACGTGAAGCGGATTCTCTCGATCCCTTCGACCGCGCTGACGCGGCGGAGCAGCTCGGTGAAATTGATCTTCTCGTGTTCTCCCGAAAAGCGTCTGCCGTAATTGTTGACGTTCTGCCCGAGCAAAAAAACTTCTTTTGCTCCCGATTCCGCGGCCTTGCGCGCTTCGGCAACGATCAGGTCGGACGGTATGGAAATCTCGTCTCCGCGCGTTTTGGGAACGATGCAAAACGTACACTGCTTGTCGCAGCCGATCGAAATGTTGATGTAGGCTTTGTAAGGGCTTGAGCGGAAATCCTTGAACGCGAACTGCGATTCGTCGAAATCGATGTCGATCTCGACTGCCTTCTCGCGGTGGATCACCTCGCCGATTTTGGAGACGTTGCGCGCGCCGAGGACAAAATTGACGTAAGGGGCTTTTTTAATGATCTCTTTGCCCAAGTGGGACGCGGTGCAGCCGCATACGCCGATTTTGGCCCCTTCTTTTTTGATCTTGTTGAATCCGCCCAGTTCGGAAAAAAGCTTGTGCACGGGCTTTTCGCGAACGGAGCAGGTGTTGATGAGGATCAGATCGGCGTCCCGCGCGTTGTCGGTGAGTTCATACCCTTCGCGTGCATTGAGTTCGGCGATCATATGCTCCGAATCGCGTACGTTCATCGCGCATCCGAGCGTCTCGATAAAGAGTTTTTTAGACATTAGAGGATGTGGACCTCGTACATGTATTCGTTTGTCGAAAGACCGTAACGCACCTCGCGCATGTAAAAACTTTTCCCTTCGCCTTCGAAATGGTCTTGAAGCGACAAAAGGTCTTTGTGCGAGTTCTCACGGTCGAAATAAAGGATAACCGAATTGCTTTTTTCCACCATCTCGGTGATTTTTTTGAGGTCGATTTTTTTGGGTTTTGCGTCGTGTTCGCTGCGGGCAATTTTAAGTTCCATGCGGTGATTCCCTTCTTTGGATAGAGTTCTTGATATTATCGGGATTATATCGGTGTTTCGATAAATATCGTATTAAGAGAAAATTATGTATAATACTTTTCCTTCATAAAAAAGCTTTCCCAAACCAAACCGATTTTTTTATGAGTTTCGACTACCGAAAAAGGATATTTCTATGGAAAATATTTTAGACATTATCGATTCGATCGCCAACGAAAAAGGGCTCAGCCGCGAAAACGTCAAAGAGGCGATCAAAACTTCGTTCATCCAAACGGCCAAACGGATCATCAACCCGACGTTTGCATTCGAAGCCGACATTGATGAACGGACCAAGCAGGTCAAACTCCGCCAGATCATTACCGTCGTCCCGGACGATGCCCCGGAACTTGAGGGGGAGGAAGCGGGGGCGTACATGAGCCTTTCGAACGCCCTCGAAATCGACGAAGATGCCGAAATCGGCGATCAGCTTCAGATGGAGCATGACATCGAAAGCTACGGACGCAGCGCGTTCGCGACACTGCACCGCGAAATCGAGTTCCACATCCAGCGCCTCGTCGAAAACGAGTTGTACGACAAATACAAAAGCAAAATCAACCAGATCGTCTCCGGGCGCGTTACCCGCGTCGACGAACAGCAGAACACGACGATCGAAATCGACGAGATCCGCGCCGTTCTCCCGATGAAAAACCGGATCAAAGGTGAAAAATTCAAGGTAGGCGATATGGTCAGCGCGATCGTGCGTCGGGTCCATGTCGACAAAATCAACGGAATCTCGATGGAACTCTCGCGCACTTCGCCGAAATTCCTCGAAGAGCTTCTCGCCCTCGAAGTCCCCGAGATCAAAGACGGCATCGTCGTGATCGAAAAATGTGCCCGTATCCCCGGTGAACGGGCCAAAATCGCCCTTTACACCAACCGCCCTCAAATCGATCCGATCGGGGCGACCGTCGGCGTACGGGGTGTACGGATCAATGCGGTGAGCGAAGAACTTTGCGGTGAAAACATCGACTGCGTCGAGTACACTCCCCAGCCCGAGCTGTTCATCTCCCGCGCCATGAGCCCGGCGATTATCTCGGCAGTCGCCATCGAAGAGACCGAAGAGGGGGAGAAAAAGGCCATCGTCACCCTCCCCAGCGACCAAAAATCCAAAGCGATCGGAAAAAGCGGGATCAACATCCGCCTCGCATCGATGCTGACGGGATACACGATCGAACTGAACGAACAGGGCGGAACAGCCGCAGGCGAAAAAGCGGCCGAAGAGAAAAAAGAGGGGATCAGCTCTCTCGAAGCGCTGTTCGGCAATTAAAAATTTCTTCCGCTTTTCTCACGAAAAAGAAAAGCGTCATCCTCTTTTCACAAACGGATTTAATTTGAGCAAGATCGCATCGGCGATCTGGTTCCCTATCAGCGTCAAAAACGCGCTCATCATCAAAATCCCCATAATCACCGGATAATCCCGGCTCATTGCCGAGAGATAAAAAAGCTGTCCCATCCCCTCGATCCCGAAAATCGACTCCAGTATGACCGATCCGCCGATAAGCCCGGGGACGGAAAGCCCCAGCATCGTCACGATCGGCGGTAGGAGATTGGGAAGAATGTAGTAGCGGACGATCCTTCTTTCGTCGATTCCGCGCGCTCGGGCAAAATAGATATAATCGCTTTTGAGAATTTCGACGACGAGCGAGCGGACATAGAGCGTCAGGCTGCCCACCCCGACAAAGACCATGACCGAAACCGGAAGCGTCAGGTGCCATGCCATATCGAGGTAGTATCCGATCCCCTCGGGCGGTTCGAGGGAATGAAGCCCGCTCAGCGGAAACCATTCCAGTGTAAATCCCAAGACCAGCATCAAAACCAGTGCCAGATAATACGAGGGCATCGCGAAGCTGACGAGAGAGAATTGAATCAGTGCGGTGTCTTTCGCATTGCCGTAATTCATTGCCGCTTTGATCCCCAGCCACAATGAAACGATAAAAGTCAGTGCCATTGCGGCGAGATTTATCCACAGCGTCACAGGCAGCCTTTGCGCTACGACTTCGCTCACCTCTTCCCCGCTTACGAACGAAACGCCGAAATTGAGCCTTGAAAGGTTGTAAACCCAATCGGCATACTGCTTCCACAGCGGTTTGTCCAACCCGTACACCGCTTTAAGCTGGGCAATCGTCTCCTGGGTCATGTTGGGATTGAGTTCCCCTCCCACAAAACTGTTCGGCGCCATATGGATCGCTCCGAACGAGATAAGTGAAATCAGCAGCAGCATCAGTACGGTATAGGCAAGAGAACGGAAAAGATATTTCATGCAATGATTATAGCGGAAGAAAGAAGAAAAAAAGGGAGAGAATCTCACCCCCGAGGGGGTGAAGCGTCGAATGGCGCTTAGAATTTGAGTGTCAGGTAAGCCTGTACGGTATCGTATTGTTTCCCGCTGTTGGCATCATCGGCATTTGTTGAAATGTACGCCAATGTTGTATCCAGAGCACCGAAAGATTTTGTAGCGGTAACGGCTACTTCATCCATTTCGTGCGTGCTGGCCGCGATATCGTTGCTGACGGTTGTGTAGTAAACACCGAATTTTGCGATGTCTTTCATATCGTACTCAGCCGTCAGGTTAAGAGCTTCCGCATCTTTTGAACCTACGTAACCGTAGTTCCACCATGCTTCCGTATAGAGTTTTGACTGTCCTGAATTTGCAGAAGTTGACGCATCTCTACCAGTTGCAACGTTTTGAATCTGGATTGCACCTTTTTCATCCGCTTTAGAATAAGCTGCCGAAACGTTCAACCCTTCGATCCCTTGATATGCAAGTTTGAATGCATACGCTGATGAAGTTTCAGCGCCACTTCCCAACACACCGTTTTCTTTGGGATCGATGTTCGCATACTGAGCACCGATTTTAACCCCTTTAACCAACTGGCAGTCGATATCGGCTTGTAGCCAGTACGCATCCGCTACCATACCGATGTCATAGTACCATGCCTGTGCAACAAGCGGTTTGAATGAGTTGTTCACAAAACCAGCTGCATATGCGCCCTGCTTCATGAATGTTGTAAATTTTCCTGCGTTAACAAGCAGACCATCTCTGTCTGCATCGGCATTACCTGTATGCAATGCATCGGCACCATTACTTTTGCCAACCCACGCACCGACCAGTGTCGTATCGGGGATATCCTGATTGATCACGACCGCCGCATCGAACGTATTGGGAACGATCGACCATTTTTCAGAGAAAGCCATCGGAGTGTCGAGTTCCATGCGACCGACTTTGAGGGTTGTTTTCCCCATTGTTCCGGCCAGCCAGAGTTCGCCCATCCATGAGTTGTCCTCAACAGATGCATCGTGTCCACCCGTCCAAGTGTTTGCAACGAGGTTGTTTTCAAGCCCCAGCGTGCTGATGGCATACGCCGTCGCACCCATAGAGACGTTTTTCGTCAGATCCGCCGTTACGCTCAAACGAAGCGCGGTATCCGCATAGCTGTTGGCCTGATCGAACAGATCATCACTGACACCTGCGGCTTGAGTCTTATTATCCGTTCCGTAGAAAAGTTTCGCGTCACCGCTCACCTTTACGTTATCGATAGCGAACGCGCTTGCACCCAGCATTACTGCCGCGGCAAGAGACATTTTAACTAACTTCATTGATTCTCCTTAAGTTAAGTTTGACCTTATGTTTTTGTTTCGTCGGGATTAATTGTAACTCTGCCAATCTTAAACATAGCTGTGAAAAAAAAATTTCATTTACTTTTTGTTTACCGCCTATAAATCCCTATTTTAGGGAATGTGACAAAAATGTCACAATAATTTTTTTCATCGTCGAAGCGTTTATCGGAGGGTTTATGGTATAGTATGTATTTAGTATCAAATTATCAAATAATTCAAAGGAAAACGAAAATGAAAGCATCTTTCGTCATCACCGCCGCGGCATGCGCCCTCACCCTTGTCGGTTGTGCCAATCGCGAAGGAGTTTCCCCTTCCAAAAATCCCACCCTTCAAGCCGTCTCTCCAAGTTCCACGGCGGCAGCCGAACCGGGCGTCATGCAGCGTTCGCTGGACGCATGGCTGAAAGAAGAGTGGACTCCGATGACGCAGTCTGCGCCCGTCACCACCACTTCCACGGCATCGGACGGGACGGTCAAGACGGTCACCAAGGATTCCAAACAGGTCGTAACGACGACCAAAACGCCGGACGGTCAGGTCACCACGACCACCGCTCCCGCCGAACCCGAACCCGAACCGGAGGATACTACTCCGTTTACGCTCCAAAAATATGCGGACAAGTGGAAAGTCTACCACGACAACAAAGCGAAGATGAACGAGGGGAAACCCAAAGAGCCTTCTCATACGGAAATGGTGAATACTCTTCCGGTTGTAGGAAAGTAACGTTTCGTAACAATTAGCCGCTTTTTCTTATCCGTAAGATAAACTGCGGCTATACGATTTTGGATCCGGACGGGCAAAATCCCCGGCCGAAGGATCAAATAAATCCGATTATTTTTGCTCGTCCCAGATGAAAACGGTTTTGCCTTCGGCGTTTTTCTCCACCGCAGCCATCCCCATGATATTGTATCCGGCATCAACATAATGTACTTCGCCCGTTACACCCGAAGCAAGATCGCTCAGGAGGTACATGGCGGAATTACCGACCTCTTCAATCGTGACGTTTTTGCGAAGCGGGGCATTCGCCTCGTTCCAGTTGAGGATCTGTTTGAAATCGCCGATGCCGCTGGCGGCCAGCGTACGGATCGGGCCGGCACTGATCGCATTGACCCGCTGGCCTTTCGCCCCAAGTTCAACGGCCATGTAACGAACCGTCGCTTCAAGGGCCGCTTTCGCTACGCCCATAACGTTGTAGTTCGGAACGTATTTCGGTCCGCCGAGATAGCTGAGGGTAATCACCGAGGCACCCGGTGCCAGTACCCCTTCAAGGCGATTTGTCAGGTCGATGAGCGAATAGACCGAAATGTCCATCGCAATCTGAAACGCTTCTTTCGAGGTTTTCATGAACCCTTCGCTCAGTGCCTCTTTGGGGGCAAACGCGACCGAGTGGACGAGGAAATCGATCTGTCCGAAATCGGCGGCGATTTTATCGGCGATGGTTGCCATGTCGGTTTCGTCGGAAACATCCAGTTTATACACCGGAGAGTTATCGAAAGATGCGGCGATGGGTTCTACCCGTTTCTGGAGAGCTTCGTTCAGATAGGTGAACGCCATTTTGGCGCCTTGCGCGTGAAGCGCTTCGGCGATGCCGTACGCAATCGATTTATCGTTCGCCAATCCGACGATCAGCCCTTTTTTACCTTGCATTAACATTGATGATAAGTCTCCTTTTGTATTGTAATGAATTGAACCCTCAGCGCCCCTGGGCACCAAGCTCCGCGGCCTGAGCGATCATTTCGCAGAAATCGTTCGCACTGAGTGCCGCCGAACCGACAAGCACCCCGTCGACGTTCTCCAGCGCCATGATGTCGCGGGCGTTGTCGACTTTGACGCTTCCGCCGTAAAGCAGCGGGGCGGAGGTTTTGGCCCGCAGCGCGCCGTGGATGAGCTCAATGTCGCGCAACGAGGGGGTAAGTCCCGTTCCGATCGCCCATACCGGTTCATACGCGATCACGAGATCCGCATAATCCAAATCGATCCCCTCGAACTGTTTTTCGATGTAGGCCATCAGGGCTTCATTCCCTTCTTCCCGTACTTCGAGCGGCTCGCCGACGCAGTAGACGATCGCAAACCCTTTTTCAGCGAAAAAGCGGAATTTTTCGGCGATGAATTCCTGGCTTTCGCCCAACACGTGACGCCGTTCGCTGTGCCCGATCAAAATCGTTTCAATGCCGAACTCTTCGAGCTGTTCGAGGGCGATTTCTCCCGTAAACGCTCCGTTACGTGCCGGATAACCGTTTTGCGCCCCGATGAGGATATTGCGCTGTTCGTGTCCCAATGCGGTAAAGGGCGGGAACACGATCACGGTATCGGAAATATCGTTCGCACTGACGAACGATTCGACGACGGCCATGTAGGCATGCGTCTCCTGACGCGTTTTGTTCGCTTTAAAGTTGGCACACACTATCATTTTCTTTTCCTCGCTTCCTTCGGAATACTCACACAGGACAAAACCCGCGCACCTTTCTGCACCTGAGGTCTTATTTCATCAGCGGTTTGACACCGGGAAGGATTTTACCTTCCAACAATTCCAGCGAAGCCCCGCCGCCCGTAGAAATAAACGTGATCTCCTCGTCCAAACCCACGCGCTGGACCAAATCGGCGGTATCACCGCCGCCTACAACCGTTGTCGCGTACGAATCCGCGACGAAATGGGCGATTTTGTTCGATCCGCGCGCAAAACGATCCATCTCGTATACGCCCATCGGCCCGTTCCACAGGATGGTTTGGACGTCGGCTAGGACCTGGCGGTACAGCCGTACCGTCGCCGGCCCGATGTCCAGTCCCATCCATCCCGATGGAATCTCCTGGATGCTCACCAGGCGGCTCATCGCGTCGGGTGCGAATTTTTCGGCCGCCACCACGTCGACGGGGAGATAGAATTTAACGCCGAGCTTTTTCGCTTCTTCCATGATTTTCAGTGCTTCGGGGATCAGATCGTCTTCGACCAGCGAATTTCCGACGTCGTGCCCGAGCGCTTTGAGAAACGTAAACGCCATCCCGCCGCCGATCAGCATTTTGTCGACTTTGGGCAGCAGGTTGATCAGCGCCTCGAGCTTACCGGAGACTTTACTGCCGCCGACGATCGCGGCGAACGGACGTACCGGACGGTCGAGCAGCGTGCCGAAAAACTGGATCTCTTTTTGCAGCAGGAAACCGGCGGCTTTGTGCTGGGCATCGAAATACTGCGTGATCCCTTCAACGGAAGCGTGTGCACGGTGGCTCACCCCGAACGCGTCATTGATGTACACTTCCGCCATCGAGGCCATCGCGCGGCTGAGTTCGGGATCGTTCTTCGTCTCCCCTTTTTCGAAACGGAGGTTTTCCAGCAACAACACTTCGCCGTTTTGAAGTTCGGAGGCAAGTTTCATCGCACTCTCCCCGACCACGTCGGCCGCCATTTTGATGTCGATTTTAAGAAGTTGATGCAAACGTCTGGCGATCGGGGCCAGAGAATATTTTTCGTCAGGTTCCCCTTTCGGGCGGCCGAAGTGGGAACCGAGGATGATCGCACACCCCTGATCCAGGCAGTAGTTCACGGTTGCAAGCGCCGAGCGGATACGACGATCGTCCGTGATGTTGCCGTAATCGTCCATCGGAACGTTGAAATCACACCGGATAAATACTTTTTTGCCTTTGATGTCACACTCTTTGATGCTGAGCAGCTGCATACATTTCCTTCTTACTGTAAGATTGATGAATTTAGTTTTTACTGATAAACAACGCCATCTCGACAAGGCGGTTGGAATATCCCCATTCGTTATCGTACCATGCCATGATTTTGACCAGATTTCCGTCGATGACCTGAATCAGGTCCTCCGCCACTGTGGCACTGAACGAAGACCCCACAAAATCCTGGGAGACGCGATAGCGTTCGTCGACTTCCAAAATCCCTTTGAGCTGATTAAGAGCATACGATTTGAACAGGGCTCCGAGCTCTTCTTTCGTCGTTTGGCCTTGGACCAAAACGTTCAAGTCGACCATCGAAACGTCCGGAGTCGGAACCCGGACGCTTTGACCGTGGAGCTTCCCTTCAAGGCTCGGGAGTACGAGGCTGATGGCTTTGGCCGCACCCGTCGTGGTCGGAACCATGTTCACCCCCGCCGCACGCGAACGGCGCATGTCGGTTCCGTGCGCGCTGTCGATGATCGCCTGCCCGTTGGTGTAGGCATGGATCGTCGTCATCAACCCTTTTTCGATCCCGAACGTCTCTTCGAGGATTTTGGCGATCGGCCCCAGACAATTCGTCGTACACGACGCGTTCGAAATGATCGCCTCTCCCCGGTAGAGATGCTCGTTCACCCCCAGCACGTAGGTGGGAATCGCATCGTCTTGCGTCGGGGCCGAAAGGATCACCTTCTTCACCCCTTTGCCCAGATGATGGCGCGTCGATGCCCCCGTCAGGAACAATCCGCTGCATTCGAGTACGACCTCTGCCCCCAGTGCGGCGAAATCAAGTTGTTCGGGATCTTTTTCCCCGAAAATCCTGACCCGCTTGCCGCCGACGAGCAGATGATCCGCGTCGGCGATGGCCGCGTCGGCGTGAAACGGTCCGTGTACCGAATCGTTTTGCAGCAGGTACAGCATCATTTCGATCGACGCCATATCGTTGATGGCGACAAGTTCAACATCCTCGCGCCCGGCGATGACGCGGGTGACCGATCGGCCGATCCGGCCGAAGCCGTTAATAGCAATCTTCAGTGCCATCACCTTATCCTAAGCTCTTAATAGGGGGTGATTTTACCAAAATTCGGTTATAATTTGGATTAAAAAAGACGGGGTTCATGAAGCTTGCACTTTACGGCGGAAGTTTCGATCCGCCGCACGCCGGTCATGTGGGTGTCGTCACCGAAGCGCTTAAAACCCTTCCGGTGGACAAACTTATCATCGTTCCGGCCGAACGTAATCCCTTTAAGCCCTCCGTACGTGCCGATGGCGAAAGACGGCTGCGTTGGCTGCGCGAGATTTTCGGGGGTTGTTCCAAAGTCGAAATCAGCGATTTCGAGATTGCCCAGAAACGGAGCGTTTACACGATCGAAACGGTCCGTCATTTCGCCCCGTCGTGCGATGAGCTCTACCTTATCATCGGCGCGGACAATCTTGAATCGCTGCGCCAATGGCACTGTTTCGAAGAACTCGACGCTTCGGTACGATGGGTCGTCGCTTCACGGGGGGGTATACCCGTCCCCGAAAACATGATCGAGCTACGCGTCGACGTACCGGTCAGCTCAACCGATTTTCGGACCCGTTTCGCCCCGCTGGGCCTTTCACCCGATATCGAAAATGAAATTATCACCTACTACAAGGAACGCAATGAACGCAAGAATTGAAAAAATCAGCCAGATTCTGGACCAAAACAAAGCCGAGGCGATCGAAGTCTTCGATCTGCGGGGAGGCGATTATTTCGCCGATTACGTCGTGATCGCATCGTCTCTGAATGAGCGCCATACCTTCGCGCTGCTTGACTACCTCAAAAAAGGGCTCAAACCCGACGAACAGTTTCTCGGAGTCGATGAGAGCGGCGACTGGATCGCGGTCGATCTGGGGGACATCCTGATCCATATCCTTACCCCCCAGTACCGCAGCAAATACGATCTGGAAACTTTTTTGAGCGAGATTGCGGCGCGCAAAGCCAAAGCCTAAATGTTTTTTCTGAAAAAAGCCCTCGGCTCGCTGCTGATGCCCTTTCCCCTCTTTTTGGTCCTGTTCGGGATCGGGCTTTTCCTGTGGCATCGCGGATACCTCAAGTGGTCCAAGAGGGTCATCCTTGCCTCCCTCGTCTGGATAACCCTCCTCTCCTACGCCCCCTTTTCGTCCCTGTTGATTGCCCCTCTTGAAGAGCGTCACCCCCGGCTGAACCCCACGGCGCTTGAAGGCGTGCGTTATATTCATGTGCTCGGAAGCGGTCACGTGAGCAACCCGGACATTCCCCTCTCCTCGCAACTGGGTACCGCATCGCTGGTCCGCATCAACGAAGGGGTGGCCCTCTACAAAAGCCGGCCGGGAATGAAACTGATCTTCAGCGGATTCGGCTATACCGATGCCGTCTCCAACGCCCGGAAAAACGCCGAAATGGCAATGGTTCTGGGGGTGCCTTCCAGCGACATCGTTCTTCTCGAAACGCCCAAAGATACTGCCGAAGAGGCTATGGCGGCGAAATCGATCGTGGGCGGCCAACCGCTGGTTCTGGTCACCTCCGCATCGCATATGCCAAGAGCCGTGGCCCTTTTTAGCAAAGCGGGGGTCAACGTGCTCCCCGCTCCGACCGATTTCCAGGTCAAAAAGCGCAATGACGTATGGGAATTCCCTTCAGCCGAAGGGCTCCAGCGTTCCGAGTCGGCATTTCACGAGTATCTTGGCCTCGCATGGGGGAAACTGCGCGGACTGATTTAAACCGCTTGATGCAGTATTCTTGGCTAAAATTGCGCCAGGGCCGATGACTCGAAACCATGCTAAAAAATAATCGGACTGATTGTTAAACGGAGAAGTGTTTTGATTGTATTACGGTGTTTGTAAGTGGTGCGCCCGAAGGAATTCGAATCCCTGACCGCCGGTACCGCAAACCGGTGCTCTATCCAGCTGAGCTACGGACGCATTTAAAAGAGACCGAAATTATAGCTGACAAACCTTATAACTATCTGAGTTGGTTGATTTTCAGCACAAATTCGACTTCGGCTTTCGACAATCGCAACTCTTTGGCGATCGCATCGACTTCCATCCCTTCATTGTAGCGGCTGATTACTTTCTCGTCATCCAGGCCGCTGATGGAGGTGGGAAGCGACAGGTTCCGGATCCGCTCTTCGAGATAACGCAGGCGGGTTTCGGTCTTTTCTTTGTATGCGGAAAGGGTCCCCTCGATCGCGCCCAGCGATTCCATGATCGGTACGGATATTTCATTCACTTCACGCCCTACTTCGGCATGCAGCGAATCCTGCGACCGCGGAACGCTCTCTTGCAACGATGCGATGATCTCAAGCTCCTGCTTGAGACGTTTGTCTATCATAAAAAGTTCGCGGTGCAACTCCTCGACCGCTTTGGCGACGGCACGAATCTGTGACGCCGTTTCCCCCTCTTTGGTCACGACGTAATAGATCAGCCCTACGACCATGACGGCAAGGGCAATCAGCGCGATCTCGATCCCGTAACTCATTCGTGCCCTTTCAGGTGGCGGATCATCGCCCGTTCGCGTGCCATCATGTATGCTCCCCATTCACTCTCGTCTCTGGGATGGATCCGGCTGATCCGTGCCAGAGAAGGGGTCAGCGCTTCGAAATAAAGAGCGGTCTCCCTTTTGGGATGGACCGGAAGTTCCAGCCGACCGTAGTAGATTTCACCCGGCTCAAGCAGGGGTTCGAGCAGTTCGAAATGCTCGAACCCGATTTGGGAAATCGCCGCGTTGACCGAGAGCGCTAGGCGTTGCGGCACGTTGTTCAGGATCAGGTGTTCGAGCCGGTCCATTTTGCGGTACAGCTCGACCAGCAGGTGAATAACGACCGGATCGCTCTCGCTTGTCTCTCCTTTGGCTTTTGCGGTTCGGAGCCATTGACCGATGGCATCGTCGTCGGTCTCGCTCAGACGCGCGTATTCCCTTTCGAATTCACCTTCATTGGCCGAAACTTTGTCAAAAACAATCTCCAGCGGAGCTTCTATCAAACGTACGTCGTTCATGCTGCAACCTTATCCAAGATGATCAGTCCGATAAATACGAACCCCAAATACCCGTTGACCGTAAAAAACGCGCGGTCGATCTGGGTAAAATCACGCCGCACGAGGTAGTGTTCGTAGCCCAGCATTGCGGCCGAAAACAGGACCGCCGCGATCGCAAAATACCCCAGCGCCGCTTCCTGGACGAAAAACGCCCAGAACACGACGGCGAGAATGTGAAACAGGGCCGAAATTTTGAGCGTGGCGGCACTGCCGAATTTCGAGGGGATGGAGTGCAGTCCCCGTTCGCGGTCGAATTCCATATCCTGCAGCGAGTAGAGCAGATCGAATCCCGCAACCCAGAAAACGACCCCGACGCTCAGCCATACCGACCATACCGGAACACTCCCCAGCACCGCGACCGCCCCCGCAATGGGAGCCAGTCCGAGCGATATCCCCAAAACGATATGGGCCAGCGCGCTGAAGCGTTTGAAATACGAATAACTCAGCAGTACCAGAAGGATCGGACCGCTCAGCGCGAATGCCAGGTCGTTGATAAAATAGGCAACCGCCATAAAGGCAACCGCATTCACCGCCGTAAAGATTGCGATGGAAGCGGGTTTGAGCCGGCCGTCGACACTCGGACGCCCGGCCGTACGAGGATTGTGTGCGTCGTAAACACGGTCGACGTAACGGTTGAACCCCATCGCCGCGTTGCGCGCACTGATCGCGGCCAACGCGCCGAGGAGGAGCAGTGAGGATCCGAACCACCCCTCCGCCGCAACGATCATCGCGATAAAGATGAACGGAAGCGAAAAAACGGTGTGCTGAAACATCACCAGTTCGTTGAAATCCTGCAGTTTTTTCGCCAGTCGCTTCACGTATTGCCTTTTCTTCGGTAACTATGGGATTTATTTTATCGTAAATTCTCTTTGAGAGGAGGCGATCTCTTCTTCTGCGCCATCGGGTATAATTTCGTCATGAAACAACTCGCAATCATCGGTTCTACCGCATCCGGCAAAAGTGACCTCGCACTTTCCCTCGCGGAAGAATACAATGCCATCATCCTCTCCATCGATTCGTTAAGCATCTACCGCGAAATCGACATCGCTTCGGCCAAGCCTTCCCCATCCGAGCTCTCTCGCGTTCCCCATTTCGGAATAGACCGCCTTGCACCGGATCATAACGCGAACGTTATAACCTTTATCGACGAATACGCCCGTGCACGCGAGTATGCTCAGCGCGAGGAAAAACACCTTGTTATCGTCGGCGGCAGCAGCTTTTATCTTAAAAGTATGATTGAGGGACTCTCCGAGCTTCCCTCTTTTACCCCCGAAACGCTGAACAGGGCAAAAGAACTCCTAAGTGACCAGGAGGGAGCGTACGCCATGATGCAGCGTATCGATCCCGATTCGATGGCAAAAATCGCCCCCGCCGATGCGTATCGGACCGAAAAGATGGTGTTGATTCACCTCCAAACCGGCCTTCCCCCTTCGGAGTGGTTCGCCCTGCACCCGCCGCGTCCGGTTCTCACCGGGTGCCCGGTATTTGAGCTGCGAATCGATCGAAACGTCTTACGGGAGAGAATTGCGCTTCGGACAGAGAAGATGATCCGGGCCGGTCTCGTCGACGAGGTGGCCGAGCTTGAACGCCTCTACGGCAGAAGCCCCAACAGTATGAAAGCGATCGGTATCATCGAAGTGCTCGAATACCTCGACGGCGAGTCCGATTTAAACGAACTGCGCGAACGGATAACAACCCATACGGCCCAGCTGGCCAAGCGGCAGCAGACCTTCAACGCCCACCAGTTCACGCTCCATGCCAGCGGAAGCGCGGAAACGCTTTACGGTGCCGCACAAGCATTTTTGAAAGGCTGAAGCCTCTGTCCGAACTTCTTCCCGCGGGTATTTTATAACAGGGCCAGCGCGTCTTTGGCCAGTTTTCCCCATGCCGAATTTTTATCGGCTTTGATGCTCGCATTGAACGCCGCGCGCGCTTCGGCTCCGCGACCGAGTTTCTGGGCGATCGCCCCGATGAGATATTGCTGGCGCGAACGCTTCTCGGCATTCAGTTTTCGGGCGTTCAACGTCTTGAGCACCTGCAGCGCTTCGGCATCTTTCTCGACGTTTTGGAGCGACTGTGCCAGCGTAAACTCGATGTAGGGGGTTTGGGTGTACGTTTTGGTCCGGTTTTGGAGCGCCATCACCTTGCGCGCATACGTCTGGAGCAGCGCTTCGTTCTTTTGTTTGAGCCCCAGGCTCACCATCTGCGTGTAACGCTCGATGTCCTTGAAATCGTTGGGAAACGCCGTTTCGACCGCTTTGATATGACGGATCATCCCCTCGGCATTCCCGAGCCGCTGCGAAGCGTCGTAGAGTATCCGATAGACCTCGTTCAGTGCCGGATTCGGCTCGGCTTCGAGGAGCTTGACGAGTTCGCTTCCGGCCTTGAGCGCCTGCTTGTATTCCCCGAGGCCAAACTGGGTCTTGGCCATGCGTAAAAGCCAGGTTTGGCGTTCGGCGAGCGATTTGCTTTTGAGGTGCGGCTCGGCGATTTTTTTGGCGACGGCATACTGGGTCGTTTTGACGGCGCAGTCGAACAAAAGACCGTCCCATTGCGGTTGCAGTTTCGTTTTGTACATTTTCTGGATCGCCATCGCCTCGGAACATTTCCCCTCTTTAAGATACTGCTGTTCCAGGCCGATCGCGCTTTGGGTAATCAGCGCGTTCGTTTTGGGAAACTCTTCGGAGTCAAGGCGGTGAAGTTCATTTTCGAGTTCAAGTACCTCTTTGTATTTTTGGGTCTCCTAAATAAGTGGTAGATATTGATTAAGTTTAATATGCACTATCTTTATTATATGGTTGATATTTTTATATAAAAAGAGTATAATTTAATAATTCACAATAAGGACATAACATGAG
>JBFMGG010000002.1 GCA_040752835.1 Campylobacterota bacterium
GATCATTGAAAACTAAGCAGGGATGGCGGTTGAGCGGTGCTCGACTGACATTTCTAAATGTCAATACAATACATATAACCGTCTATTACTTATTACTAAGTAGTAGATACTTTTTACATAGAAGCCAATGATTTTATATCTTGGGCTATGTGATCAAACACCAATTATGGAGAGTTTGATCCTGGCTCAGAGTGAACGCTGGCGGCGTGCCTAACACATGCAAGTCGAACGATGATTGGAGAGCTTGCTCTTCATGATTAGTGGCGCACGGGTGAGTAACGCATAGGTAATGTGCCCCTTAGAGGGGGATAGCCACTGGAAACGGTGATTAATACCCCATACTCCTTCTTACCATAAGGTGAGTCGGGAAATGTTTTTCGCTAAGGGATCAGCCTATGTCCTATCAGGTAGTTGGTGAGGTAATGGCTCACCAAGCCAATGACGGGTATCTGGTTTGAGAGGATGATCAGACACACTGGAACTGAGACACGGTCCAGACTCCTACGGGAGGCAGCAGTGAGGAATATTGCACAATGGAGGAAACTCTGATGCAGCAACGCCGCGTGGAGGATGACGCATTTCGGTGTGTAAACTCCTTTTAAGAGGGAAGATTATGACGGTACCTCTTGAATAAGCACCGGCTAACTCCGTGCCAGCAGCCGCGGTAATACGGAGGGTGCAAGCGTTACTCGGAATCACTGGGCGTAAAGGGTGCGTAGGCTGACTTTTAAGTCAGGCGTGAAATCCAATGGCTTAACCATTGAACTGCGCTTGAAACTGGGAGTCTAGAGTTCAGAAGGGGCAGATGGAATTAGTGGTGTAGGGGTAAAATCCGTAGATATCACTAGGAATATCAAAAGCGAAGGCGATCTGCTGGGATGATACTGACGCTGAGGCACGAAAGCGTGGGGAGCAAACAGGATTAGATACCCTGGTAGTCCACGCCCTAAACGATGAATGCTAGTCGTCGGGGAGCTCGTCTCTTCGGTGATGCACTTAACAGATTAAGCATTCCGCCTGGGGAGTACGGTCGCAAGATTAAAACTCAAAGGAATAGACGGGGACCCGCACAAGTGGTGGAGCATGTGGTTTAATTCGAAGATACACGAAGAACCTTACCTGGCCTTGACATGGTAGGAACCCTGTAGAGATACGGGGGTGCTGGCTTGCCAGAGCCTACACACAGGTGCTGCACGGCTGTCGTCAGCTCGTGTCGTGAGATGTTGGGTTAAGTCCCGCAACGAGCGCAACCCTCGTCCTTAGTTGCTAACGGTTCGGCCGAGCACTCTAGGGAGACTGCCTTCGCAAGGAGGAGGAAGGTGAGGACGACGTCAAGTCATCATGGCCCTTACGGCCAGGGCTACACACGTGCTACAATGGGGCGTACAGAGAGCTGCGATACCGCGAGGTGGAGCCAATCTCTTAAAGCGTCTCTCAGTTCGGATTGTTCTCTGCAACTCGAGAACATGAAGCTGGAATCACTAGTAATCGCAGATCAGCTATGCTGCGGTGAATACGTTCCCGGGTCTTGTACTCACCGCCCGTCACACCATGGGAGTTGATTTCACCCGAAATCGGGATGCCAAACCGGCTACCGCTTACGGTGGAATTAGCGACTGGGGTGAAGTCGTAACAAGGTAACCGTAGGAGAACCTGCGGTTGGATCACCTCCTTTCTAAGAGTAACGACGAGTCATTCATTTGACTGCGTCATCTTAAATCTCACAGAGTATTGTCTTGACTGTCATCTCCTGCTTAGTCTTCAGTGATCCAAGAGTTATTTGACATAGCTGTATGGGTTTGTAGCTCAGCTGGTTAGAGCACACCCCTGATAAGGGTGAGGTCGATGGTTCGAGTCCATTCAAACCCACCATGAATCACTTATGGGGAATTAGCTCAGCTGGGAGAGCGCCTGCTTTGCACGCAGGAGGTCAGCGGTTCGATCCCGCTATTCTCCACCATAGTGTGAAGCGATCGGATAAGTCTGATTCAAGTACTTAGAGTGAGTATTTGAATTAGACTTTGAGATATAGGTCTAGAGTGTTATTTGAATTATTATTGTTAAGTCGTCAACTAAATATATAGAGCAATCTATAAATTTAACGTAACTACAAACATTTCACCGTTTTATTCTTAATAAGGCGGTGAGCGCGAATTAGAAAAAGATATTAAGGGCCATAGGTGGATGCCTTGGCTGGTAGAGGCGATGAAGGACGTACTAGGCTGCGATAAGCCTCGGGGAGCTGCCAAGAAGCTTTGATCCGGGGATTTCCGAATGGGGCAACCCACTGCATCGAGAGGTGCAGTACCCTTAGGGGGGCGAACTCAGGGAAGTGAAACATCTCAGTACCTGAAGGAAAAGAAATCAAACGAGATTCCCAAAGTAGCGGCGAGCGAAATGGGATATAGGACAAACCGATGGCTTGCCATCGGGGTTGCGGACTGCATACGGCATTCAAAGTCGATAGAAGAACCATCTGGAAAGTTGGGCCATAGAGGGTGATAGCCCCGTACTTGAAATTGACAATGAGCTAGCAGGATCCAGAGTAGGTCGGGACACGTGTTATCTTGACTGAAGCCGGGGGGACCACCCTCCAATCCTAAATACTACTACCAGACCGATAGCGAACCAGTACCGTAAGGGAAAGGTGAAAAGAACCGCGGTGAGCGGAGTGAAATAGAACCTGAAACCTATGGCTTACAATCATTCAGAGCCCTATGATTTATCAGGGTGATGGACTGCCTTTTGCATAATGAGCCTGCGAGTTGTGGTCAGTGGCAAGGTTAAGCAAACGCGAAGCCGTAGCGAAAGCGAGTCTTAATAGGGCGTTTTAGTCACTGGCTGCAGACCCGAAACTAAGTGATCTATCCATGAGCAGGTTGAAGCTGGTGTAAGAGCCAGTGGAGGACCGAACCGATGGGCGTTGAAAAGCCCCCGGATGACTTGTGGATAGGGGTGAAAGGCCAATCAAACTTAGTGATAGCTGGTTCTCTCCGAAATATATTTAGGTATAGCCTCGAGTCGTAACATGAAGGGGTAGAGCACTGACAGGGCTAGGGCTGCTCACCGCGGTACCAAACCCTTTCAAACTCCGAATACTTCATGCGTAATCTCGGGAGTCAGGCGGTGGGTGATAAAATCAATCGTCAAGAGGGGAACAACCCAGACTAACAGCTAAGGTCCCTAAGTTACATCTGAGTGGAAAAAGATGTGGAGTTGCTGAGACAATCAGGAGGTTGGCTTAGAAGCAGCCATCCTTTAAAGAAAGCGTAACAGCTCACTGATCTAGCGATTCTGCGCTGAAAATATAACGGGGCTAAGATGTACACCGAAGCTTTAGATTCTCTTTTAGAGAGTGGTAGGAGAGCGTTCCAAACAGCGTTGAAGGTATACCGGTAAGGAGTGCTGGAGCGTTTGGAAGTGAGCATGCAGGCATGAGTAGCGATAAAAGCAGTGAGAATCTGCTTCGCCGTAAACCCAAGGTTTCCTACGCGATGCTCGTCATCGTAGGGTTAGTCGGGACCTAAGTCGAGTCCGAAAGGGGTAGACGATGGCAAATCGGTTAATATTCCGATACCGACATTTGTTCGTTTGAGTGATGGGGGGACGCATAGAGTTAATCGAGCTCACTGATGGAATAGTGGGTCGAAGGACGTAGGAGGTAACACAGGCAAATCCGTGTTGCAATACTCCGAGATCTGACAGGCTCTTCAAGGACTTCGGTCTGCGAGGAGAATCGATGATACTGTCGTGCCGAGAAAAGCCTCTAAGCGAGAACAGATGTCGCCCGTACCGTAAACCGACACAGGTGGGTGAGATGAGTATTCTAAGGCGCGTGGAAGAACCCTGGTTAAGGAACTCTGCAAACTAGCACCGTATCTTCGGTATAAGGTGTGCCCGCTGTAGGTGAAGGAACTTGCTTCCGGAGCCGAAACGGGTCTCAGCAAAGAGTCCCTCCCGACTGTTTACCAAAAACACAGCACTCTGCTAACTCGTAAGAGGATGTATAGGGTGTGACGCCTGCCCGGTGCTCGAATGTTAAAAGGATGTGTCAGCGCAAGCGAAGCATTGAATTGAAGCACGAGTAAACGGCGGCCGTAACTATAACGGTCCTAAGGTAGCGAAATTCCTTGTCGGTTAAATACCGACCTGCATGAATGGCGTAACGAGATGGGAGCTGTCTCAACCAGGGATCCAGTGAAATTGTAGTGGAGGTGAAAATTCCTCCTACCCGCGGAAAGACGGAAAGACCCCGTGCACCTTTACTATAGCTTGACATTGCTATTGGGATACTCATGTGCAGGATAGGTGGGAGCTGTTGATATTGTCACGCCAGTGGCAATGGAGGCATCCTTGAGATACCACCCTTGAGTATTCTGATAGCTAACTCGCATCAGTTATCCTGATGGAGGACACTGTCTGGTGGGTAGTTTGACTGGGGCGGTCGCCTCCTAAAAAGTAACGGAGGCTTACAAAGGTTGGCTCAGAGGGGTTGGAAATCCCTCGTAGAGTATAATGGCATAAGCCAGCCTGACTGTGAGACAGACAAGTCGAGCAGAGTCGAAAGACGGTCATAGTGATCCGGTGGTTCTGAGTGGAAGGGCCATCGCTCAAAGGATAAAAGGTACGCCGGGGATAACAGGCTGATCTCCCCCAAGAGCTCACATCGACGGGGAGGTTTGGCACCTCGATGTCGGCTCATCGCATCCTGGGGCTGGAGCAGGTCCCAAGGGTATGGCTGTTCGCCATTTAAAGCGGTACGCGAGCTGGGTTCAGAACGTCGTGAGACAGTTCGGTCCCTATCTTCCGTGGGCGCAGGAGAGTTGAGGAGAGCTGACCCTAGTACGAGAGGACCGGGTTGGACGTGCCACTGGTGCACCGGTTGTTCTGCCAAGAGCATCGCCGGATAGCTACGCACGGATGTGATAACCGCTGAAAGCATCTAAGCGGGAAGCCAACTCCAAGATGAACTCTCCCTGAAGTTCCCTTGAAGACTACAAGGTTAATAGGCCGGATGTGTAAGAGCAGTAATGCTTTCAGCTGACCGGTACTAATAGAACGTTCGTCTTTTTTTATGCTCACCGCCTTATTAAGCATAAGCAGTGAAATGAATGTAGCTACGATGACGACTTAACAATAACAATACCTCGCATTACACTTGCACAGCCCGCAAGGACAAGCTCACCTCGGTGACCTTCTCCTTGCGTGCTCTGGTGGCTATAGAGAGGGGGAAACGCCCGGCCCCATTCCGAACCCGGAAGCTAAGACCCTCTTCGCTCATAATACTGCACCTTTCAGGTGTGGAAACGTAGGTCGCCGCCAGGCCGCAAGATT
>JBFMGG010000003.1 GCA_040752835.1 Campylobacterota bacterium
TGGCTTCTATGTAAAAAGTATCTACTACTTAGTAATAAGTAATAGACGGTTATATGTATTGTATTGACATTTAGAAATGTCAGTCGAGCACCGCTCAACCGCCATCCCTGCTTAGTTTTCAATGATCGCAAACTCAAACTCTAAGCCTTAACTCAAGGCCTATCAGCGTTTGTGGACGGGAATTATAGGGGAAAATATAAACAATGTCAAGAGGTTTTCAAAAGAAATTCAAAAAAAATGGAAAAAACGTATTTTTAATTGTATCTGACCGATACATAACCCGTTTCAGGCTGAATGGTAATCGTGGCATTTCCATCACTTTCATGTTCCATTTCAAAAATGCACGGTTGTGTAAGATATTTAAAATATGGATCGTTCGGATTATAGGAGACATCGCCATAGGGTCTTCCGAAATGATCAAATGCAATTTTTCCTCCTTGACCAATTCTACAGTTTGGAGAAAAATCCAATGCAACAATTCTATATTTTTCAGTAATGCTGACATCCTGATTGCTTGGCAATCCAACCCCGACATCCCCATTACCTAAATTTCTCTTTGTTAGTGGGTCTATCGCTTCTTCATTCGCATCAGAATTAGTTTCTTGATCTCGATCACTAAAGACTTCATAATAATATTTCCCTCCACTAATGCGAAACCAAATTTGCCAATTCGATGCAAACCATGTTGAATTGGTATCATCAAATTTATCATCGCTCATCGCAAGATGTTGTGTATATCGAATGTGTGAAGCAACTTGCTCTGCCGCTTGCTGAAGCGGGCTGGTTCTCATGTTCGGCATTGCAAGTACCGCCAAAATCCCTATCACTATAATAACAAACACAAGTTCAAGCAGGGTAAAAGCAGAACGTTTCATCACTAAAACCTTTAAAAACTAAATTCGATAAAAGATGATTATAACAAAAGAATAGAGAAAAGAAAGTATAAAAAGGGATGGCCCCGCCTTAGCGGGGGAAAAAGAGAAGTTTAGATTTCGTCTGCAAGTTCGACGTTGTAAAGGATATCGTCGGTTGGGTGACGATACATCGGCATACCGAGACGTTTTTCATCCAAGATGTGACCGATAAACCCGATAGAGCGACCGACAACAAAGAAGGCATTCAATGCACCCGCTTCGATGAATCCGTCAATCTCGTCTTCAGAGTATCCGAGTGCACGCCACATATCAACCATCAAGATACCGATAGTACCGTCAACGTTCAAGATAAGGTTATCTTTTTTCGACGTCGTCAATTTCTCAACTTCGAGGGCAAAATCAAGCAACGGAGTGCTTGGGAAATGCTCGGCGGCGTATTTTTTGAGTCCCGATACACGAAGGTCAGGGTTACGAACCGATTTGATACGGTGACCGATACCGGAGATCGTTTTCCCCTCTTTTTTCATGTAATCGATAAACTCAGCCGGAGACATACCACGGTCATTCGCGTATTTGAAATATTTCGCCGCATCGTCAATCGCTCCGCCGAAACGCGGTCCGATTGTCAAAAGTCCCGTTACGAGAGAACTGATAACGTCTTTGCCCGCACGAGCGGTAACTTTGGCATTGTGCGCACCCGAAACTGCCGGACCGTGATCCGCAACCGTTTTAAGAACGGTTTCAAGATAATCGGTTGCCCATTTAGGGTAACGTTTTTTGAACCAAAGAAGTGAGATAACATCACCGATACCGAATCCGGTATCCGGAGTTGCAACCGCACTGATCGGATAACCTGCATAGGTTGCTTCATCTCCACGGTCATCGCTGATCGTACAAATGAACTCTTTTTTACGGCGTACTTTCGGTACGGTACGAAGTTCAGGCTCTGCAATTTCACCGATAACACCCTCTGCGCGAAGTTTTCCGTATACTTCGGCAATTTTGTGCGGAAGATCATTGAAGCTTGCAGGAACATAGATACCTGCTGCCGCCATCGCTTCGTTTTTCGCTGCTGCCGTTTCCGCATCCGCGTTTGCCGAAGCACCCGCGTGACCGAATTGAACACCTGAGCTGAAATGTTTCGCGATCGTACCGATACACCATGCGATGATCGGTTTTTTGATTTTGCCCGATTTAACCGCGTCGATTACTTTATACTCTTCGGTTCCACCGACTTCCCCGAGCAGAACCATGTATTTGACCTGCGGGTTGTTCTCCATGCGAAGGAGGTTGTCGATGAATACCGATCCGACGAAACGGTCACCACCGATCGCTACACCCTCGGCAATACCGTCAGCGTTAATGCTGATGATATTGGAAAGTTCGTTGAACAGACCGCCCGAGCGGGTTACGAGTCCGCACGAACCGGCACGGTGAAGTTTCGAGTTAATGATGTTTTCGATCGTTCCGCCGACGTTCGCGATTTTGAATGCGCCCGGAGCGATACCGCCGACCGTTGCCGGTCCGATAACGATAACGCCGGCTTCACGCGCCGCTACGTTCATTTTGCGCGCCATACGCTCAGGGATACCTTCTGCGGTAACCATGATCGTTTTGAACTGCCCTTTGAGTTCGAGCGCTTCCATTGTCACGTCATACGCCGTACGGAACGACGCGAAGTTGAGGAGAACGTCTGCGTTCGGGAACGCCGCCGCCGCATCTTTGGTGTTCCGGAATACGGGTACCATGATCTCTTCGGGACCATAGAAAAACTTCTCGAATTTGTTTCCCGACGTCGGAGCGACGATTGCCGCTACGGAAGGTTTGGCACGGTTGATGACATAGTCATAATCGAGCATACGCTGGATCGCGCTTGCGTTGTTGTTCCAAAAAATCGCTTGTGTATCTTTGGTAAATAGAGCACCCATCTTTTTCTCCTTACTTCTCAAGCGCCATGCGCACGATGTCGGTTACGTGTGTTTCCGGTCCGTATACTTCGATATACAGTCCGAGGCGGTCTGCCGCTTCTTTAATGTCTTTAAGACCTTTTTCGTAGTTCGGCCCGCCGCGACGAACGTAGATACGCGTGTTGTGTTCTTTCATCCGCTCGGCGTACGTTTCGAACGACTGGATAATCCCGGTAAACGTTTTCGCAACATCGGTAAAGTTTGCGATCGCACCGCCGATGATGAGAATTTTGTCACGCCCTTTGGGGTCTTTGTGACGGGTCATCAGGTCGAGGACCGTATCGGCATAGAATTTGGTTTCGCCCGTTGTCGGTCCGCCCGAATACTCACCGTAGTTGGCAAGATCGGCGACGTTGCCCGACAAGTCGGCGATGGTGTCGGCGTAAACGACCGATGCCCCGCCCCCGGCGACCATCGTCCAGATGCGCCCCATCGGGTTAAGGACGGTCAGCTTCAGTGAAGCGCCCGATTTTGAGTCCGCTTCGGCAATCGCTTTTTCTTCGGGAGACTGATCTTCCATTCCGAAAGCCGTAGGGTATTCGGCATCGCACCACGCGTCGCCCATCATGAATCCCGCAGTGTCATCCAGACGGGCAACCAGGTCGAGAATCGCCATTTCGTTGTTGGCAAGCATTACGATCGGGTTGATTTCAAGGTACGCGAAGTTGAGGTCGCGATAGAATTTGAAAAACTGAATCGCGAACGAAGCAAACGCCTCTTTGTTGCCGGCCGGGATATCGGAAGGGATGTTGGCGCGAACGGCATGTTCCATGTCGGCATCGCACATTGTAATGGGGATTTTGACCTCGACAACTTTGTCCCAGTTCTCTTCGACTTCCATACCGCCTTCGGCAGACATGTACAGAACATCGTCTTCACCGACCGTAGTAGCGGAGATGTAGTATTCCTGTTCCTGAGTGTGCGGAGTGAACGGCTCTACGATAAAATGGGTCAGACGGCCATGTTGTCCCGAAAGCAACGTAACGTCGTGAGACATTTTCTCGTCGATCCATTTTGCGGCATCGTCGAGCGTAACGTCACCCGGTTTGTTCGTTTTGAAAAGAACCAGGTTGTTTTTACCGCGTTTACCGAACAGCATATCGGGTTTTGCGACAAGCGGCTCTTGTTTGAGCCATTCAAAACCGTGTTCCTGTGCTTTTGCACGCAGTTCATCACCGCTGGTTACCATTACCGATTTGAAACCGTAGTGAAAACCGCTGAAGTATTTCTCCCAGTGTTTAGAGAAAATTGCTTTACCGTCGTATTCACGAATCGCTCTTTGAGCCATTGCAACTCCTTCGAAAATCTATTTAGGAGCATTATATCACCCGGGAGTCTATTTCATCGGCAGAAAACGGCTCTTTTCGTACGACAAAGCTATTTTTTGTTTACTTTGGTAACATATCCGACAAACACCGGTGTATTTTTGTAACTTATTGTAACTTTATCCGATCCGCCTTGCGGGGTCTCCGTCAGACGATACGTATCGCACTGAGTTATTCCGTAAAAACGCAGACGCAGTTGTAACTTCTCGTCACTTGTCTCAACGCACGCAATGCCGCGGTGTTTGAGACTTGCGGCAAGTTCTTTGGCCACGTGCATCGGGTAGGCGAAATGGCGGCTCGGTTTCTCGAGCGCCGGATAGATCCACTGGTTGAAAAAAACGACGAGCGCGTTGAGGACCAGCAATGAAAAAGCGGTGTAAAACAAAAGACGATACCGTCCGCGAAATTCACGCAACCGGACACGATAGGTTTTGAAGAACGTCTGCGCCGCCATCGGAAGTGCCAGGAGCAAAAACGGCGCGAAACTCTGTACGTCCACTTTTTGACGGAAAGAGAGGAGAAGCGATATCAAAAATGCGCTCATCGCAATCATCCAGATCAGATCCCGCTCTTTGGCGATCAAACGGCGATAGAGGACGTAAAAAAGATAGACGAACACGATGGGCGAAAAGACGGCCGAATAGACGCCCAGCAGGTCCAGGAAGCGGCTTTCGGGCGTTCCGCCGATTCCCGTACCGTACAAATAGAACGAAACCGCCAATGCCCCGATCCCCGCGAGACTCCAGCGCACGTCGCGACGGGAAAGCCCGAATACGACAATCGCGACAAACAAATAGGCGAATGCCGGGTCAATCCATACGAGAACCGGCAGCATCCCCAATGCGTAGAAGCCGAACCGGAGATAAAGATACCCGAACAAGAAAAGCGAAGCGATCACCAACCCCGCATTGTCGACGATCAACGCGGAGCTGATCACTCCCGGCAGCAACACGTAGATCAAAACGATCCACAACCGGTCGGAGTCGCGGACGACGTAATATCGGGCGATCCGGTAGAGTAACACTACCGACAGCAGATGCAGTGCAATCATGGGCAGGCGCAATGTCCAGTCGTTGTAACCCGCAAGAGCAAATGAAAGATTCAGCCAGTACTGTAAGGGGGAGGGAGCGCCGTAGACGATTTTGGCTTCGTGATAACCGATTGAAAGCCCCGGAATCTGTGCCAGAAGCAAGATCAGGTCGATCCCGATCAGCGCGGCAAAAAGGGCTTTGGTTTTCATAGTTTCAAAAAGTTGTCGATGATCTCGTGCCCATATTCGCTCATGATCGATTCGGGATGGAACTGAACTCCGTAAATGGGTTTGTCTTTAATTTGCAACGCCATAATCTCATGGTCGTCTTCGCTGTACGCCGTCGGTACGATCGTTTCGGGAAGCGTCTCTTTTTTGACGATCAGCGAGTGGTAACGCGTCGCGGTGAACATTTCGGGGAGTTTGTTGAAAATGGGGGTATCCCCCTCCCGCACCACCTTGGACGTTTTACCGTGCATCATCCGCTCCGCGCGGACAACCTCTCCGCCGAAGGCTTGGGCGATACTCTGGTGGCCCAGACAGATTCCCAGAATGGGAACCTTATCGGCAAAACGGCGGATCACGTCGAGGGTCACCCCCGCGTCGTCGGGCGTAGCGGGGCCGGGAGAGATAATGATCTTTTCGGGCTTCAGCGCCTCGATCTCCTCGACGCTCAGTTCGTCGTTCCGGATAATTTTCAGATCCGCACCCAGTTCCAGGCAGTACTGGACGATGTTGTAGGTAAAACTGTCGTAATTGTCAATCATTAAAATCATCTGGTCATCCTGTGCGGGCAATCGTAACGGCCATTGTATCCTGTCATGGCTTATACGCCCTTTTGGGTTTGCATTTGCGCGTGGAGACGGTGTACCCTCTCGAAATCGGCACGCATTTCTGCGATAATCATCGCATACTCCAAAGGGATACCCTCGTGCGAGCTTTTTTCGAGCCGCGACGCCAGATCGCGTATGGTCCCCAGGTGGAGATTGGCCGCGGCCCCTTTGATCGCGTGGGCCTGGGCTTCGATCTCTTTGAGATCGTCGCGTGCGACCGCTTGTTCCAACGCATCGAGTCTTCCCGGTACGCTGGAACAAAACGCATCGAAAAGTTTCACAATGATCTCTTTTGGGAGTTTGAGAAACTCCAGTGCGCCGGCATAAATATCCTCTTTTTTCCCCGCTTCGGCGAGCGGGAGGGTACCCGAATCGCCCTCTCCCAAAAACCGTTCGAGCGTCAACGCAAGATCGTCCGCATCGATCGGTTTGGTCAGATGTTCGTTCATCCCCGCTTCCAAGAAGCGTTCGCGATCGCCGCCAAGGGCGTTGGCGGTGAGTGCTACGATCGGAACTTCGCGGTTTTGCCGACGGATTAGGCGGGTCGCTTCCATCCCGTCCATTTCGGGCATGTTGACGTCCATGAGCACCAGATCGTACGCAGCAGTACGAACTTTCTCGACCGCATCTTTGCCGTTGTCGACAAAATCGGGTTCGATCCCGTGGAGCTTGAGTAGCGCTTCGATCAGCATCCGGTTAACGTCATAATCTTCGGCCACCAATACCCGCTTTTCCGGCCACTGTTTGTGCAGGGTATCGGCGGTACCGAAAGAAATCCCCTCTACACCGGCGGAGAGGAGCGTATTGTAGAGTTTGGAAGGGCAACGCTCATAATCGGGGATCACGTGAACGGTTTCGGGATAAGCGTCCGCAGCTTCGCCGATCAGCACGATCCGTCCGACCTGCCTCGGCAAATCGCGTAGAACGTTCTGTACGATCTCTTCGTCAAACGCAATCAGCACGTCGCATCGACGATCCATCCGGGCGACCGCTTCCAGTACTTTACCGTCGCAGCGGGTGTAATCGATTCCGAACGACTCGAGCTGACTGATTACGTGGGGGTGGCTGGGCGAATCGGAATCCATCACCCCGATTTTCGTGTTTTCAAGGTTCAGCGCCAGCACCGATCCCCGGTCGCACTCCATCACGTCGATTTCGAACCAAAAACGGCTCCCTTTCCCTTTTTCGCTTTCGACTTTCAACTCCCCTCCGAAAAGGGAAACGAGCTTCGAACTGATGCTAAGGCCAAGCCCGGTCCCACCGAACTGCCGCGTGGTGGAACTGTCTTCTTGAATGAACGGCGAAAAGATGCTGGCCACTTTTTCGGGCGCGATGCCGATCCCCGTATCGGTAACGCTGAAACGGAGCCTATCGGGATTTTCACCTTGGCCGATCCGTTCGATTTCAACCCTGATTTTTCCTCCCGCAGGGGTAAATTTCAGCGCATTGGAAATCAGATTCCCCATCACCTGTTTGATCCGAAGGCTGTCAAGGCCGATACATTCGCTGATTCGGCTATCCAGCGCGACGCTGTAGTCAATCCCTTTTTCCTGCGCCACTGGGGCGAAGAGGGAAAAGGCCATCTCGAATTCGACAAACGGATTGATCAGCACTTTTTCAAGTTCGAGATGCCCGCTTTCGATCTTGGAAAGGTCGAGGATATCGTTAATAATCCCCAATAGGGTTTTGCTCTGTTCGGAAATAATTCTGGCCTGGCGATGGTGTTCTTCGGCCAGGGGAGCGTTTTCGAGCAATTTAGCAAAACCCATAATTCCGTTAAGCGGGGTCCGAATCTCATGGCTCATGTTTGCCAGGAACTCCATCTTGGCCGCTTCGCTGCGCTGAGCCTGGAAGCGGAGTTGTTCTTCGCGCTGAAGCGTCTCGTCGAGTTCGGTGATGTCGTGATAGGAAAAGATGATGTATTCTTTTTCGGTCAGGGAAATCGCTGCAAACTCCACCGCGAGAATCCGTTCCTCCCCCCGCTTGTCCCGTACCAGCACTTTTCGAAACTCTTCGGAACTCTCGGCGAGACGTTCGAAGAATTCTTCGAACGAAGGAGCCGATATGTACCCTTTTCGCTCCAGAAACATTTCGCATACACATTGGTGCTGCGCCAGGAAAGCGTTCAGGTCCGGAAAATCGAAATAGTCGAAAAAGCGGCGGTTGACCATTTCGATCCCCCCCTCTTTCCCGGTAAAAACGACGATGCTTTTCTGATGCTGGAAAATGGTATCGAAACGCCGTTTTTCGTCTTCGAGTTTTTTGGCCGCTTCAACCAGTTCGGTCACGTCTTCGCGCAGACCGATGTATTCGACGATCTGGCCGTTTTCGTCGACGAGGGGGTAAATGGTACTTTTGACGTAATACGCTTCCCCCGCTTTGGTCCGGTTTTTAATCTCCCCTTTCCAGATTTTTCCCGCTTTGATTGTTTGCCAAAGCTCTTTGAACAACGCCGAAGGGGTATCGGGATGGCGGATGATGTTGTGTGAGCGGTTCATCAGCTCGCTTTCACGGTATCCGCTCACCTCCGCGAAACGGTCGTTGACGTACGTGATGATCCCTCGGGGATCGGTACGCGAAACGATCATCGTTTTTTCGATCGCGTCGCGATACTGCTCGAGAAAAACGGTAGAACGGTGGTACCGGAACACATACCACATCAACAGGGCCGACAGTACCGCGATTCCCAGCCACAACAGAATGAACTCGCGAATACGGTCTTCGAAAAACGCATGATTGCCGGTCAGCTCGACCATATAGGCGGCCTGATTACCGTTAAATTCGTAAACGGGTTTGAGAATCAGAAGCGAGTATTTTCCCTCATGGTACAGTTTGATCCCCTGCAACGTCCCGCGGGCGAGCGCTTTGCGTATGAGATCGCCGTTGGAGCCGATCAGGGCTGCGATCTCCCCTTTATCAAACCCTTCGGCACCGATTAACAGAGTATCTTTGCGGTCTTCGAGATATTCGTCACCGAATAGGGATGGGACGTAGTGGCGTTTCAGATCGCTTTGTTTCGCTTTTGTTTCCTGGATGTCCCGTTTAATCAAAAAGGTATATGCGCCCCGTTTTTGATGGATGGCCTGTTCTTTCAGAGCCGAAAACGTGTAGGCGATTTCAACCGTTCCGACAAATTTTCGATCCCGAAAAAGGGGGTAGACGGTGCGAAATCCGTCGAAGAGTTTGCCCGTTTCAAAGGCCGAAATTTTTTGCTTTGTCTCTTGCGCATGAACGATCAGAGGGCGGCTTTTGGCCAGGGAGTCTCCGAATTTATCCGGTTCATGCACCCGCAAAAAGCCGACGGCACCGGGAAGATGGAAAAACAGCAACCGGACATCGTATTCTTGGAGGGTATCGAAGGGTTTGGCGGAAAGTTCCAAAAGTTCACGGCGCAACAGCGCCTGTTCTGCCGCATCGGCGTCGGCAGAGCGCTCCATGATCCGCCCGATCCGGGGGGAACTGAGAAACATCTGCTGATAGTTATCGATCATTTTCTGCTGCATCGTCCGGTAACTTTCGATCCGCTGGTCGAATTCCCGGACGCTGGCGCTGATGTAATTCCCCGTCAGCGTCTGATGGCGGCTGGCAAGCACGAGCGTTACAACCCCCATAATGAGAAGGTAGATTGCAAGATAGGCGTATAAACGGCGCTTGAACAGAGTGAACATGGTTTGTCCTTGCTTAGGATCGCTTAGGGTTATTCTACTGTGCCGCGGCTAAATCCGCGCCGCGGGTTCACCACTCTTTGATCACGTTGTAGACGCTGTCGCGCTCGACCGGAACGAAACCGCTGTTTTTGATCAGTCCGACGAACTCTTCGAGGTCGATGCCGTTGGCGCTTTTGGCACCCGCGGCGGAATTGATCGACTCGCGTTCGATCGTCCCGTCAAGATCGTTGGCCCCGAATTCCTGGGCGACGAGAGCGAGATTCACCGTCGAAGTGACCCAGTAGGCTTTGAGATTCGGAACGTTGTCGAGAAGAATACGGCTGATGGCGTACGTTTTGAGAATCTCGTGCGCCGTAATGAACTCTTTGACGTTGAGATAATTGTTTTCGCTTTGGTAAACCAGCGGAATAAAACAGTTGAACCCTACCGTCGTATCCTGGAGATCCCGGATCCGGAGGATGTGGTCGATCCGGTGGGCTCGCGTTTCGACGTGTCCGAAGAGCATGGTAACATTGCTTTTCATCCCCCGTTCATGCCATTTCCGGTGGATTTCAAGCCATTGCGCGGAATTGACTTTCCCTTTGCAGATGTAATCGCGTACCCCTTCATCGAAAATCTCGGCGCCGCCCCCGGGCATCGAATCGACCCCGTTTTGGATCATCAGGTCCAGAATCTCATCGTAACTTTTGCCGTACTCTTCCGCGAGGAAATGGACTTCCGCGGCCGTCAGGGCTTTGACGTGGAGCTGCGGATGGCGTTCCTTGATCTTGCGGAAAACG
This sequence comes from Campylobacterota bacterium, assembly GCA_040752835.1. Taxonomy (NCBI): domain Bacteria; kingdom Pseudomonadati; phylum Campylobacterota; species Campylobacterota bacterium. The sequence goes on from JBFMGG010000003.1 coordinate 10,478, forward strand.
TCCAGGTACCATTCCAGCCCCGTATCGGGATTGTGCGCCGATACGATGTGGACTTCGCGAATCCCCCGCCCCACGATGTCGTCGGTAATGGCGAGGATCTCTTCGTGGCTCATCGTGTAGGGATTGGGGTTTTTACGGCTTGCGCTGTAGGCGCAGAATTTGCAGACGTCCTTGCAGATGTTCGTGGGGTTGATGTGGCGGTTGATATTGAAAAACGTACGGCGGTCATGGAGCGCTTTGCGCCGCTCGTCGGCAAGTTCGCCCAGAGTAAAGAGATCCAGGTCGTACAATGCCACCCCTTCTTCGAGGGTGAGCCTTTCGTGCCGTTTTACTTTTTCGATCAGTTCCATCATCGCCGCATTCTTTATTGTTGTATATTTTTCGCGCATTATACCGAAAGAAAAACGACAATAATCGGTTACAATATTTTCAAAAAAGCGTAACGACCATGAGCATCACCGTCCAGATCGAAGACCTCATCGAAAAAAAAGCCAGCGACTTCGAGATTTCGAAGCTCTTCAAAGCCCATATACACAACTACAAAAATTCGCTCGGCGAACTTTTCGAACGCAATCAGGGGAAAGATTTCCTCGTCACCCACACCAAAACCCTCGATTCGATCATCGGCCTGATGTACAAAACCGTCCTGCGGCGGCTGTTCGGGAACTATCTTCCCATGCGCAGCAACATCCCGATCGTTTTCGTCGCGCTGGGGAGTTACGGGCGGGAGCAGCTGTGCGTTCACAGCGACATCGACCTGATGATCGTATACGAAAAAAACGACGGCTACAACACCGCCGCCATCATCGAAAAATTTCTCTATCTTGCCTGGGACGCAGGGTTGAAACTCGGGCACCGCGTCCATGAAGTCGGCGATCTGCTGGGAGCGTCGCGCGAAGACATTACGATCAAAACGGCGATGATGGAATCGCGGCTCATCATCGGTTCCCCCTTTACCTGGAGCGCCGTACAAAACCGTCTGACCGCGATCCGCCACGACAATCCAAAGGCCTTCATCCTCGCCAAAATCGAAGAAGCGGAGCTGCGCCGTAAAAAATTCCCCTCCTCGATGCAGCCGCACATCAAAGAGGGCGTCGGGGGGCTGCGCGATTCGCAGCTGCTGTTCTGGATTGCCAAAACCCTCTACGGCGTCACGACGCTCAAAGAGCTCTCCGGGACCCTTTTCAGCGAAGAACAGTACCGCGAGTACCGTATCGCGCTGGAACTTTTGTTCCGCGTCCGCAGCGCCCTGCACCTCCTCAGCGGCAAACAGCAAGACCAGCTCGTCCTCGATTACATGCCCCGCATCGCCGAAATGCTCGGCTTCGCGGACGAACGGCGGCTGGTGACGAAACTCCTCGAAGCGCAATGGCGGATCAACAATTTCACCCGCATCTACGTTAAAAAAATGGCCCGTCCCTATCAGCACGATGCGATCACGTTTGCAAAATTGCGGGAGGGACGGATTCAAAAAGGATTTTATGCGTTCGACGGTGTCCTCTACGCCTCTTACCGGATGCCGACGCCACCGATCCATACACTGCTGGAAATGCTCAGCGGACTCGAAGACCGTCCCTGGACGTTTGATGCGAGCGTGCTGTTCCATTTTACCTACGTTCCGATTTCCCATCCTCTCCGCTCGAAAACCTACGCCCTGCTGCGCAAAATTTTCGAGAGGGAGCACCTCTATGCCCCGTTGCAGCTTTTTTACGATGCGGGGATCCTCCACCAGCTCATCGGGGCGTTCAAAAAAGTGCTCCACCTCCCCCAGTTCGACGGATATCATCACTATCCGGTGGATCTCCATTCGATCAAGTGCATCGAAGCGCTCGAAACCATCGCCGACCCGCACGTCCAAACGCTGTACGCGCAGCTTCCCTCCGCGGACAGGGTACTGCTCAAAGCGATCATTCTGCTCCACGACACGGGCAAAGGCCGCAAACAAGACCACAGCGAAGTGGGCGCGAAACTGATCGTCCCTTTTATCAAAAACCTCAAACTCGCTTCCCACCAGTTCGAAAGGGCTGCGCTGCTGGTACGCCACCACGTCCTGATGAGCCACGTCGCCTACCGCGAAAACCTCTATCACGAAAAGACCCTCTATCAGTTCATGTCGAAAATCAAAACCACCGACAACCTGACGCTCCTCTACATCCTCACCTATGCCGACATTAACGGTGTAGGACCGGGAACTTACACCAGCTTCGGCGCGAACCTTCTGCACGAGCTCTACGAAGCCTCGCTGGAAATCGCATCCCAAAACGACCGGATCAGCGATGCGCTGAAGCGGCGCAACAAGGAAAAAAAACTGGTCAACGACCCCGAATTCGGAACCTTTTCGAAAATCGAACAGAAAAAGATCCTCTCCATCGAATCGGATCTTTTCTTCCTCAAGCACGCTCCCCATGAAATCCTTTCGGTCTCGAAACAGGCGTTCGGGTGCGGCGATTTTACCTACCGCCTCGAACAAAACGGGGGGCTTGTGATCCATATTTTCCGCAAAATTCCGCTGAATCTGGGATACCTGCTGGGCAAGCTGAGCTACCTCGACGTCGCCTCGATGGATATTTTCACCCTGTTCGACGGCATCAAATATTTCAAGATCGAATTCTTGCAGCATCCCCGGGAAGGGACCCTAGAGGAGGTCGAGAGGATCGTCCACGAGGCATTTGATATGTCCAAGACGATCGAGCTGCCCAAACCGCACATCAAACCGGGCGAAATCACCCTCGACTGCGACCATTCGATCCACTACGCCCAGCTCAATCTGACCACGGCGAACCAGCGGGGACTGCTGGCCTATTTCGTGCGACTTTTCGACGAAGCCGACATCAACATCGCCACCGCCAAGATCCATACGAACAAAAACGTCGCCCGCGACCACTTCTTAATAGAAAAACAAAACAGGATGTGCGATAATGCGCGCGAAATAATTGCCAAATTGGTAGGAGAGTAGTGAATGTGCGGTATCGTAGGATATATCGGGGCTAAACCGGTTAAGAAAATACTGATCGACGGGCTTCGGGAACTGGAGTACCGTGGATACGACTCCGCCGGTATCGCCGTACTGCAGCAGGGAGGTTTTTCTCTCTTCAAAGCGGTGGGCAAACTGATCAACCTCGAGGAAAAAGCCAAAGAGTTCGAGAGTGAGGGTTTCTCGGTCGGAATCGGACATACCCGCTGGGCTACCCACGGCAAACCGACCGAGCTCAACGCCCACCCCCATCTGGGTCAAAACTCCTACGTCGTCCACAACGGCATCATCGAAAACTACCAGGAACTCAAAGCGATGCTCACCGCGCAAGGGGCACAGTTCCTCAGCCAGACCGATACCGAAGTGATCGTCCATCTGTTCGAACATCACCTCAAAACGGCGGAATCCCCTTTCGAAGCGTTCCGGCAGACCCTCGCGAGACTCGAGGGGGCCTATGCCGTACTCCTCGTCAACGGTTCGATACCCGACACGATCTTTTTTGCCAAACACGGCTCTCCGATGATTATCGGACGCAACACGGAAAACGACGTGCTCTTCGGATCGTCCGACGCCGCGTTGATCGGCAAATGCAGCGAAGTGATCTACCTCGAAGACGGCCATTACGGATACGCGTCGAGTGAGAAAGTGGCCCTCTACGACGCGCAGGACCGCGAAGTCGCTTTGCGTTACGTCCCTCTCAGCGACAACAAGCTCTCCGCCCAGAAAGAAGGGTACCGCTTTTTTATGGAAAAAGAGATCTACGAGCAAAGTACCGTTTTGGCCGATACCCTGATGGGGCGCCTGCGTGATGCGAGCGTCTATTTCGAAGAGATCGATCCCTCGTTGTTCGAAGGGATCAACGAAATCAAACTCTGCGCCTGCGGAACGAGTTACCATGCCGCTCTCGTGGCCAGTTATCTTTTCGAACGCCACGCCCACATCCGTACGTCGGTCGAAATCGCGAGCGAATTCCGCTACCGAGAACCTTTCCTGACGACTGACACCCTTTTCGTCGTCATCAGCCAAAGCGGTGAAACGGCCGACACCTTAGAGAGCCTCAAGATGGCCAAAAAGTCGGGGCTTAAAACCATGGTCGTCTGTAACGTCGACAACTCCTCGATGGTCCGTCTCGCCGACGCAAGCATCCTGACCCGTGCGGGGATCGAAAAAGGGGTTGCCTCGACCAAGGCCTTCGCGACGCAGGTGAGCGTCTTGTGGATGCTCAGTCTCTACCTCGGAGAAACGCGCAAAACGCTTCCAAATGCCGAAATCCAGCGCCAGATACAGCTTTTGCGCACCCTCCCCTCCACCGTTGCCGTCGATCCTTCCACCCACGAGCAGCTGCGCCGTCTGAGCAAACGCTACCTCCACGGTCACGGGTTCTTCTTTATCGGCCGCGACGTGTTCTATCCGCTTGCGCTGGAAGGGGCGCTGAAGCTCAAAGAGATCAGCTATCTGCACGCCGAAGGATACCCCAGCGGGGAGATGAAACACGGCCCCATCGCGCTGGCGGACCCCGAACTTTTCACGATCGCCCTGCTGCCGCAGCACAAACTCTACGACAAGACCAAAAGCAACATCGAAGAGCTCAGTGCGCGCGATTCGACGATCTGTTCGATCAGTCCGCTCGATTTCGACAAAGCCGACGACCACATCCGCACCCGGGCACACGACGATTACATGCTCGAATTTTTCGAGATGATGGTCGTCTTGCAGCTCTTGTCGATGGAGATCGCAATCCGTCTGGGCAACGACGTCGATATGCCGCGCAATCTTGCCAAAAGCGTTACGGTCGAATAAGCCGTAACGTCCTCCGCCCCTTCCCGTTTCAAAATAATTTAAAATAATTTTAGATACTCTCATTACATATAATTTTTTCTAAAACGTCAATCCCCCTCAAGGCAACGGACCGAATGAATACAAACCGCAAAATTTTATTGATCGTCGCACTCATGCTCATGGGGCTTGCCCTCGCCACCATCACCAACGTCGCCTTGAACTTCAGGGAATATGGCTACAACAATGCCGTCGAAAAATCGAAAATGACGGCCGAAATCGTCCGCGACGGCCTCACCGCGCACATGGTCAACGGCATGATGGACAAACGCGATTTTTTCCTCGCCAACATCGCCAACATCAAAGACGTCCAGGCGCTGTGGATCGTCCGGGCCGACAAAGTCGTCAAACAATACGGCGAGGGGATGCAAAACGAGCGCCCCCGCGATGCGATCGACAACAAAGTTCTCAAAGAGGGGACAATCATCCGTGAAATCCGCGAAGACTCCAAAAACGCCGTTTTGCGCGTTACGATTCCCTACATCGCGACCGCCTACGGCAATCCCAACTGTCTTACCTGCCACAATGTCCAGGAAGGGGACGTCCTTGGGGCCATCAGTATGGAATTCAACATCAACGAAATCCGTCAGACCGGGGCGATGACGATCGCGAAGATTTTTGCGATCAACGTCGTGTTCATCATCATCGCGCTGTGGGTCACCAACCACTATTTCAAACCCTACATGCAACTCTTCGAAAACCTCCAGCAGGGGATCAAACGGGCGCGGACGGGCGATTTCTCGTTCCGTTTCAAAACCACCCTCAAAGATGCCGGAAGCGAAGTCGCCGAACAGATGAACACCCTCTTCGAAAAAATCGAAGAGACCTTCGAGGGGATCAAGCATAACCTCAACACCTTCGTCGCCCGCTCGAGCATCGCGTGCTCCGATCCGCTCAACACGACAGGGACCATCATCCAGGAGCTCTCGGACGTTTACAAATTCAAGAAAACGATCGAGCTGGACAAGGACAAAGAGGCCATTTACGAACGTTTCGTCTACGTTTTGAAAGAGAAATTCCATTTCGACCATTTCGCCCTCTACGAAGTCGACAAAATGTCCAAAGAGCGCAAACTGATCTACATCACCGATTCGAAAAGCTTCTGTATCCCCGTAGCGGACATCAATGCCCTCGAATGCCGTGCCTACCGGACGGCAAGTGACGTTTATTCGACCGAGTTCCCGAACATCTGCAACAACTGCGCCGATGGGAAGGAGTACTCGTGCATCCCGTTCAACATCAACGACGACCTTTCGCTGATACTCTCGTATTCGGCCCAAGACGCCGAGGCGATCGAAGTGATGAACCTTTCGATTCCGAGCATCAAAAACTATTTCGAAGCGGCCAAAGCGGTCATCGAAAGCCGTACACTGATGGACAAACTGCGCGACTCTTCCCTCCGCGACGGCGCGACGGGGCTTTATAACCGACGCTTCCTCGAAGAGTTTATCGACAAAAGCGCCGAACAGGCGCTGCGTGCGAATATTTCGTATTCCATCCTGATGATCGACGTCGACTATTTTAAAATGGTCAACGACACCTACGGCCACGATGCCGGCGATAACGTCATCAAGACCCTCTCGGGCATTTTGCAGGAAAACATCCGCAAATCGGATCTGGCGATCCGTTACGGCGGAGAGGAATTCCTCGTCCTGCTCCACAACGCGACCGATGAGGGGACGCTGGGAATCGCCGAAAAAATCCGCACGCGGTTCAACGAGCAGAAATTCTTTTTCGGAAACGATACGGTACAAAAAACGCTCAGTATCGGGATCTCGTACTTCCCCTCCCATGCCGATTCGATCTGGAAAGCAATCAAATTTGCCGACCTGGCATTGTACGAAGCCAAAAATACGGGCCGCAACCGCATCATTACGTTCGAGGAACACATGTTCAGCGGCGGGGACAAATACTAAAATCTCTCTACGCCCGGCATGCGGGCACTGAACAAAAAGCGACGTAAACGATTAGGGGAGCACGCCGTACTTTTAAATCGCCAAAAAGCCGCTGCTAGAGCGGCATCGATTTGGGATCAAACGCCACTACGCAGTTGCCGCCGCGGTGTTTTGCTTCGAGAAGTGCCCTCTTGGCCAGTTCGATCGCTTCTTTCATGTCGCCCGTCTGGGCCGGGAATAAAGCCATGCCGATGCTCACGGTTTTGAGAATCGCGTAGGTATTGACGCGGATTTTCTTTTTGAACGAAGCACGGATCGCTTCGGCGACCTGCTCGGTTTCGTCGTGTTCGTAATCGTACAAAACGACGGCGAACGTGTCGACCCCGTAACGGATCACCATATCCCCCGGACGGGTCAAATCCTGGATATTGCGCCCGATTGCCTTGATCACTTCGTTCCCTACCTGGAGGTCGTATGCCTGGTTGATGGAGTGGAACCCGTCCATATCGACGATGAGCACCCCATAGGGGATGGCGGTACGTTTGGACTGCGCGACGATCAGGGCGGCGAATTCTTCGAGGAATTTGCGGTTGTACAGCCCGCTCAGCGAATCGATCCGAACGCTCTCTTCGAGTTTTTTATTGATGATCTGCAACCGTGAGGCACTGATGTAGTTGCCCAGTTGTTCCAGAACCGAACGGATTTTCGGAACTTCTCGCACATCCTGCGTAACGATCGAAATCACGATGTCCAGATCGTCGGCAACGGGGTAGCTGCGGCATGCGTACTGTGCGGCGGGATCGATCATTTTCGGGCATGCCGCTTCGCATTCGGTCGAATCGATGATTCCCGACGTCCGGTCCGCACGGCAGCCGCTGTTGAGTGCGTCGCACAGCAGGGTTTTTTCACTGTGTACCAGACGGGTGTATTTGGTCATCGGGTTCATCTCGAAGAGATTGAAATCGTTCAGTCCCCACCGCATCCGGATCAGGGCGACCAGGCGTTCATACACCTCTTCGAGATTGCCGTCTTTTTCGATCGATGCGCGGAAACGGTCGATGTCGTGGAGCTGGTTTATCCCAACATGAAGGGTGTAGAGCGGATCGTTTTTGGGCTGATCGATCCGTATCATCGCACCGATTTTTTCACCGCTTTCGTTTAGCGTCGTATCCAGTTTTTCAAGGATCGCGTTCGTCCACATCACCGCATTGTAGCCGTCTTTGCTTTCGGGGGCTTCGATCCGATGACCGTAATCTCCCCCCTCGGCTTTTTCCATCGCCTCGGCGATCTGCTCCAGCGGTTCTTTGTACGACGCGACGAAACGGCGGACGTTGCGCAGTGTCAGGGCACCGAGGATCAAAAGCATCCCCGATGCGGCGACGGCCGCAAGGATTCCTGAACCCTTGATGTCGTTTATCTCCATCTCGATCGAGACGACACCGAGGATTTCGCCGTTTTTGGCTTCATGACAGCTCATGCAGTCGATTTTTCCGTTTTCGCGGGCGACATAGGGAATGCTCAGGCGATAGAGGGTATCGGAGAAAAGCGTTCCGGTGATGTCATGATAGGGTTTCCCTTCCCGCAGAACCATCCGGTCGATTTCGTCTTTGGACTCCTGCGGATGCAGCCCTTTACCGTACTGTCGGACGATGCTCTCCCCGCGAACGACCCATGCCGAACGGACCCCTTCGATCGATGCGATCTGCTCCAGCAGTTCATTCTGGTAATCGGCACTTCCCGCCTTCATGTGCGACGTCAGTGATTCTCTGACCAGTTCGGCGCTCATCTGCGCCCGCGCATCGGCCCCTTCGTACCCCAGGTACCGGAATAGTAGAAGCGTTGCGGCACCGACGAGGGCAATCATCCCCCCTATGCTCAGCGCCAACGTCCAAAATGTCTTCGTGTTTTTCATTCTTCCCCGCAAGCTCACGCGTATCGTCGTCAGGACATTAAATAGTTTTGATTATACTAAAAAAAAAGATTAAGAGGAAGGAAAGGTTGAAAGAAGCGGCTCTTTCAACCCGAAATGGGGAAAATTCGTTAATGACAACCGCATCCGGTGCCGCAGCCGCCGCCCGAACTCTGCTGCGGAGCCGCAGCCGTCGAACAGGCCGATACGCCCGGAGGGGTATTGGGCTGAATCGCCTGATTGTCGACGCCTCCCTCTTCGTTGATCTTCTCGATCGTTGCCCAGAGCTGCTCGGCTGCTTTCATGTAGCGTTTTGCCGTCTCGGAAGCAGGAGCGTAATAGGTGACCGGTTTCCCTTCATCACCCCCGGTGCGGATCGCGGGTTCGATCGGGATTTCGGCGAGGATACAGGTCTCGAACTGATCGGCCATCGCCTTGGAGGTCCCTTTTCCGAAAATGTCGTACTCGACACCGGTGTCGGGAGCGATGAAACCGCTCATGTTCTCTACGACGCCCGCGATGGGGATATGGAGTTTCTTGAACATATCCAAAGAGCGGCGCGAATCGTCCAGCGATACCATCTGCGGCGTCGTCACGGTCACACCGACGGTCACCGGAACGCTCTGCGCCAGGGTCAGCTGCGCATCCCCGGTCCCCGGAGGCATGTCGATGACCAGACAATCCAGATCCGACCACATGATGTCGCGCAGGAACTGCTCGATCGCTTTCATGATCATCGCGCCGCGCCAGATCAGCGACTGCCCCTCTTCCATCAGTGAGCCCATCGACATCATCTCGATTCCGTATGCTTTGATCGGCAATACTTTGTTTCCGACCACTTCGGGTTTTACCCCTTCAACACCGAGCATACGGGGGATATTCGGCCCGTAGATATCGGCGTCCAAAAGACCTACTTTTTTCCCTTGCATGGCCAAAGCGACGGCGAGGTTGACCGACGTCGTCGATTTGCCGACGCCCCCTTTGCCGGAGCTGACCATGATGAAATTTTTCACCTGGGGAGCGATGTTCTTCCCTTTGGATGAGCTTTCGCGCGGCATTTTCGGAGCCGTGATGTTGATCACGACCTCCGCGGCGCCGGCGCGTTTGAGTTCATCGGTCGCTTCCGCGGTGATCTGGTGCGCCACTTCGGGGGCGCTGGAGGTGATGTCGACGGTAACGCTGACATTGCTCCCCTCACATTTGATCTCTTTGACGAATCCGAACGTTACGATGTCTTTCGTAAATCCCGGATAAGTGACTTTGCTTAACGCTGATTTGACAATTTCTTCCGTCATAAAATTTCTCCTTAGTGAATTTTGTACTTAGCTTGCGTTGGCTTTGACTTCGGCCGCAATCTGGGCGATTGCATCGGCGTTTTCCATGATGTTCTGCGTAATCTTGTACGAACAGAATTTCGGTCCGCACATGGAGCAGAATTCCGCTTCCTTGAATACGTCCTGAGGAAGCGTTTCATCGTGATATTCACGGGCGCGTTCGGGGTCGAGGGCGAGTTCGAACTGACGGTTCCAGTCAAACGCGTAACGCGCGTCGCTCATCGCGTCGTCAATGTCACGCGCCCCTTTGCGTCCCCGGGCGATATCGGCTGCGTGGGCCGCGATTTTGTAGGCGATGATCCCCGCCCGGACGTCTTCGGCGTTCGGCAACCCCAGATGCTCTTTGGGGGTGACGTAACAAAGCATCGACGCCCCGTGCCATCCGCCGACCGCCGCACCGATGGCCGAACTGATATGGTCATACCCCGCCGCAATATCGGTCACGAGCGGCCCCAGAATATAGAACGGTGCCTCGTGACAGTATTCGCGCTGGATTTTCATGTTCCGCTCGATCTGGTTGAGGGGGACATGCCCCGGCCCTTCGATCATCACCTGGACGTTTTTCTCCCACGCCCGCAGCGTCAGTTCACCCAGTACCTTCAGCTCGCCCAGCTGCGCTTCGTCCGAAGCGTCGGCCAGACAACCCGGGCGGAGGGAATCGCCCAGCGACAAAGAGACGTCGTAGCGGGCGCAGATGTCGAGAATCTCATCGTACGCCGTATAAAACGGGTTCTCGCGGTGGTAGTGCATCATCCATGCCGCCATCAGCGATCCGCCGCGGCTGACGATCCCCATTTTCCGTTTGGCAACCTTGGGCATCGTCTCAAGGAGGAATCCGGCGTGGATCGTGAAATAGCTCACCCCCTGCTGCGCCTGGCGTTCCAGGACTTCGAGCATTTTTTCGATGGTGAGATCCTCGATTTTGTTATTCACGTCGTGGAGGATCTGGTAGATGGGGACGGTTCCGATGGGAATTTTGGAATTGGCGATGACCGCTTTGCGGATCTCATCCAGATCGCCGCCGGTCGAGAGGTCCATTGCGGTATCGGCTTTATAGTGCTGGGAAACCTGGATCTTCTCGATCTCCCCCTGCACGTCGCTGGCGATCGCGGAGGAACCGATGTTGGCATTGATCTTGCAGCGTGCGGCGATTCCGATCGCCATCGGCTCGAGGTTGGTATGGTTGACGTTGGCGGGGATGATCATCCGGCCGCGGGCTACTTCGGAGCGGACCAGTTCGGGGTCTAAATCTTCTATTTTGGCAACGTACGCCATCTCTTCGGTAATGATGCCCTGTTTGGCATAATACATCTGAGTACGGACGGCATCGTTTTCTCTTTTGGCGACCCATGCGCTTCTCATCGTGTGCTCCTTGCATTTCTCAAAGCTGTTTCGGACTTATAAATAAGACCCCCTAAAAGGGGCGTATCAGTTTGAATGTATGTTAAAAATTTCAAGATGGTTTAGGAAAAGAGCCTCTCTTCGCACCCTTGATTCTTCTAGAATTTAACACAAACAAGATAAAAAAAAGCTTTTTGAGTGTATAATTTCGTAACAGTTTTTCAAATAGGATACAATTTGTCTGATTTGACCCTGATTTTTCTTGCCGCGGGCAACTCGAGCCGTTTCAAAATTGCCGTAAAAAAACAGTGGCTTCGAATCGGGCACGATCCGCTGTGGCTTCATGTTACCAACCGTATCAAAGAATCCCTGCCGGGTGTCAGGATACTCATCGCCGCCCATCCCGAAGAGATCCCATTCATGCGCTCCATGTGCGATTTCACCCTCATCGGGGGAGGAGCAACCCGCCAGCAATCGCTCAAAAACGCCCTCGAGCATGTTGATACCCCTTACGTCATGGTCAGCGACATCGCCCGCTCCTGCATCGACCCCTCGCTCATCGGGCGGCTGCTCGACGCAAAAGAAGAAGCCGACTGCATCGTACCGGCGCTCGATGTCGTCGATACGGTCGTCTACGGCGGCGAAACGATCGAGCGAGACCGGGTAAAACGCATCCAGACGCCCCAGCTCTCCCGTACCGAAGTATTGCGGCATGCGTTGCAAAGCGACATCGAATATACCGATGACAGCAGCGCGATCGTCGCTGCCGGAGGTACGCGCCGTTTTGTCGCAGGGGATGAATCGGCGGCCAAAATCACCCATGTCTCCGACCTCGCGGCGGGAGAATGTCTCCCTCCCCCCTCTTCGGCCGTCTTTACGGGCAACGGGTTTGATGTCCACGGTTTCGAAGAGGGCAAACCGATGATGCTCGGCGGGGTCCGCATCGATTCCCCTTTCGGTTTCAAAGCGCACAGCGACGGCGACGTCGCGATCCATGCCCTGATCGACGCGCTGCTGGGTGCGGCATGCCTGGGCGACATCGGGATGCTTTTCCCCGATACCGACGACACCTACAAAAATATCGACTCCAAAGAACTTTTGCGCGAATGCGTCGCGAAACTTCACCGTTTCGGGTTTGTCATTCTGCACGCCGATGTGACGATCATCGCCCAAACTCCGAAACTTGCACCCTACAAAGAGGCAATGCGCCAAACTTTGGCATCATTAATGCTTCTCCCTCCTGCATGGGTCAACGTCAAAGCGACGACCACGGAGCATCTGGGGTTTGTCGGGCGCAAAGAAGGCGTCGCCGTCATGGCCACAGCATCGGTACACTATTTTGATTGGAAAAACGGATGAACGTATTAATTATCGAAAATGAGATCTATCTCGCCCAAAGCATCGCTTCGAAACTGAGCGACCTGAACCACAACTGCGACATCACCAGTTCGGTCAAAGAGGGGCTTCGCGGCGTCCCCTACGACGTTGTCCTTTTGTCGACCAACATCAGCGGGCAGGACATCTATCCCGTCATCGAGACGTACAAAAATTCCGTCGTCATCCTGATGGTCAGCTACATCAGCAACGACACGGTTTCCAAGCCGCTCGCCGCGGGGGCCAAAGACTACATCCTCAAGCCCTTCATGATCGAAGAGCTGATCCGGAAAATCCAGCATTTCCAGCAGCACGAACGGCTCAAACGCCAGAACCAGACGTACGAACGCTATCTCACCCATACGTTCAACGCCATCAACGTCCACGAAGATCTCGATAAAATCGAACTCCCCCTTTTCATCTGCAGCAGTTACCAAAAATACGCCGACGCGTTCGCGTTCCGCTACGCCGCCCATCACGACAAACCGATCCAGTTCATCTCCCTCTCTTCGGCCAAAGCATTCAGTGACATCGCCGCCATCGGGGAGGATTCGGTCCTCTACATCACCGATTTTCAGAACCTCAAAAAAAGCGAACACAAAGCGTTTTACGATCTGATACAGGAACGCTCCTGCATCATCGCCAGTACCGATCCGGTCGACCATCCCCCTTTCCGCGTCATCGAGATCGAAAGCGACAACCACCTCTTCGACCAGGGAGAGATCCTTCCGATCGAAGAGTACGTCAAATACATCATGATCCATTTCCAAAACCGGTTCCCCGACACCGAGCTGTCGAAGAAACTGGGAATTTCGCGCAAAAGCCTATGGGAAAAGAGAAAGAAATATGGCATCGTCAAGAAAAAATAGATCTCTCTACATCGACCAGGAAGCGGTCTCGGCCCTGACACTGCTCAAGGCGGGAAAACTCGACCCCGTCAACCGCCTTATGAACGAGGAGCAAAGCAAAGAGGTCCTCAGCAGCGGCATGTTCAAAGGGAAAACCTTCCCCTTCCCCCTCATCCTCTCCCCCAGCGGGCGGGTGAACGAAACGGTTCTCACCAGCGCCAAAAAAGGGGAACTCCTCGAGCTCGTATGCGACGGCTCGGTCGTCGGCGAACTGTGCGTGGACGAAGTGTTCCAGATCGATCCCAAAGAGCGTCTCCGGCAGATTTACGGCACCGACGATCTCTCCCATCCCGGGGTCAGCGCCACCTACAAACGTCTCGGGAAATACGCCATTTGCGGCGATTATACGATTGATCTCTCTCCCGTGGAAGCGCTGCAAACAATGATCGACGAAGCCAAAAACGAGATCGGCGCGCAGCACGCGACGGCGATGTTCATGGCGGCCAATCCGCTTCACCGTGCCCATGAACGGCTGATCCGCCAGACTCTTGAGGGGACGGACATGATCATCATTTTCCTCCTCAAACCCTACAACAACGCGAACCTCAGCTACGATCTGCGCTACGAAACGCTGAAGTTTTTCGTCGATAACTATCTCCCGCGCGGTCGCGTCGTCGTCATTCCGCTGGAGAGCAGTTATATCTTCGCGGGGTGCAACGAAGTGATCCTCGATGCGATCGTTGCCAAAAACTACGGGTGCGACCGCCTCATGATCGGCCAGAACCATGCGGGAATCGGGATGTATTACGACCACAACGCCAACAAATCGGTCGTCGACCGGCTGGTGGGCATCGACATCGAAGTGGGCGTTTCGAGCGAATACGTCTACTGCAACCAGTGCAAAACGCTCGTCAGCGTCCAAACCTGCCCCCACGGCCACCATCACCATATTTCGTACCATTCCGAGTCGATTCTCGAGCTGATGCAGCAGGGGCTTTTGCCTCCCGCCGTGCTGGTGCGCAAAGAGATCTCGTCGATGATCGTCGCGTCGCTCTATCCGGGACGGTTCAAAAACCTGGCCAAACTTTATTACGACATCATGCCGGTCAACGGGCTGCTCGAAGAACATACCGAAAAAGATTTCTACGTCGAGCTGATGCGGCTTTACCAGACAACGTCGCTGAATTAAAAGGAGTGGTATGAATTTTCGATGGTTTTTTCTGACGGGCGCCTACAGCGGTCTTTTCCCCAAAGCACCCGGAACCGCGGGAACCCTCGCGGCATTGCCCGCCGGTGTCGCGGTTCTCGCCTATTTCGGCTCCCAGACTCTTTTTCTCGCATCGCTTCTGATCACCCTCATCGCCCTCAAAGCGATCAACGCCTACGAAGCCCAAAGCGGTATCCACGACGATAAACGGATCGTCATCGACGAAGTCGTCGGGATGTGGCTGGCTCTTTCCATCGCGCCCGGTGCCACGTTCGCGTGGCCGGAACTTGCCCGGTGGGAGAACGGCCTGATGGTGCAAATCGTACTCGCGTTCCTCTTTTTCCGTCTCTACGACATTAAAAAACCTTCGGTCATCGGCCGTATCGACCGTGAAGCCAAAGGAGGATGGGGCGTCATGGGCGACGACATTCTCGCCGGTTTCGCCGCGGGAATCAGCTCGGCCATCGTCTGGCAGCTGCTCCTCAAAACACCCCTCTTTAGCTGACGACCCGGTTTCTTCCCCCCTCTTTCGCGGCATAGAGTTTTTCATCGACACGGTGCAAGAGGCTGTCGGAGGTCTCCCCGATATGCCATTGCACGACGCCGAACGAGCAGGTCAGACGTTCAAGCGGTGCGAAACGGTGCGCTTCGATCCGTGCGCGAAGCGTTTCGGCCAGTTTTGACGCCGAAGCAAGCTCGTTGTCGGGCAACAGTACGACCAGCTCTTCTCCCCCCCAACGCGCGACGATATCACTTTTCCGAACGCTCTGCGAGAGGAGGCGTGAGAGCTCTTTGAGCACTTCGTCGCCCACTAGGTGACCGTAACGGTCGTTAACGTCTTTGAAATGGTCCACATCGACGAGAATCAGCGAAAAAACTCTTCCGTATCGGCTGGACATATGGATCGAATGCTGCAGCGCCTTATCAAACTGAAAACGGTTGGCAAGCCCCGTCAAAATATCCTGCGTCGCCAGTTCGTTGAGACGTGTGATGTCGGTGAATACGACGACGTGGCGGACGTTTCCTTTGTATTCCATTTTTTTCGAGTTGACCCGAAAAATCGTGGTTTCCCCGTTGATCGTCATTTTCACCTGATTCTCTTTGTTCTCGTTCGCCAGCAGATAATCGGTCCAGATCATCCCCTCCATCACCGGCATCAGGTACTGTTCGGTCTCTTCCGATTCGAAAAAATTGCAGATGCACTGATAGGCCTTTTTGAATTCGGCCAGGGTTTTAAACCGGAAATAGTCGAAAAAGGCCCTGTTGGCGTAAATGATCTCTTTCCCGTCGGTGACGATGACGATGTTTTGCTGTGAATCGAGAATCGTATTGATGTAACGCTCCTGCAGATCCACTTTGCCGATCAGGGCGCCGAAGGTGTATTCGATGACCCCCCAAAGCAGCGCCACCATCGTCAATGTAACCAGCAGGCTCCCGATCAGTGCGTCCGAAATCGACTGATTCGCCCCCGTCACGTCGTTGATCGTCACGATCATCCCGAAGGTACGGCGTTTCGTATCTTTGAGAAACAGCGGTGTGACTTCGTATTCGCGGTGTTTGTAGCGGACGGTGCGGGGGAGAAGTCCCGGATTTTTCTGTGCAAAGAGCTGCATGATCTCTTTTTTCTCCGGGAGCACGCTGCTGTAATAAAAGCTGTCGATCCCTTGAGAATAGAGTTTGCGGTCCGCTGCCCCGAGCCATTCGCGGTGCAGCAATACGATACTCTCCGACCCGGTCGAATCTTTGATCTTTTTGACGAAGTAACCGCTGTCGACCCCGTATTCGACCGCACCGATGTATTTTCCCTGATCAAAAATCGGCATGATGACCCGGAATGCGATCCCTCCGAGCCCACCTTCGAACCCGGTGACCATTTTGTGTTCGCGGTGGATCTCCTGAAGCATCGGGCGGCGTGATGCGATGTCGTCGCCGTATTTCTCTTTCAGGTGGACCCGCAGGATGGAGCGCCCGTCGGCGGCATGAAACTGCATGATGTGCAGATAGGGGTTCTCTTCCTGCAGAGCTTTGTATCGGGGGAGAATGAGGCGGTAGAGCGTTTGCGTATCCCGCGCTCCGATCGCTTCCATCACGCCGGGTGTTTCAAGGGTGGCGCGGGTGCGGAACCGGTAAAGCTGTTCGGTGTCGTGTACGATCGAATCGAACGAAAGGCGGATGTTCTCCGAAGAGCGTTCGCTCCGTTCTTTGGCGAACTGTTTCTCCTGCGAGATATGGTAGAAAGTCAGTGTGGCCGAAACGACGATGACGATCAGCGCGATGATCAGTTGTACGCGTAACTTGAAATTCATCCGCCCTCCACCTTTTTTGGCACTATACGGTTTAGATCAACATCGGTTCGTCGGTCGGTTCGATCTCTTCGAAATCCTGAACGATCTGATCAAGCATCGCCTGTGTCTTTTTTATTTTACTGATATTTTCATCAAAAATCGACTTGGACGCGGGAAAAGCTTCCGAAAGTTCCTGATAAATGAGGATCCGCCCCCCGAAATGGCGGTTAAACTCGTCAAACGCCCTGCGGAGATACTCTTTGGACGTCGTATGGCGGAAAAGAGCTTTGATCATTTTTTTACGCTCTTTGATCGGCAGAGACTCGTCGATCGCTTCGGCGACACGCTTGATGTCCAGACGCGAAAAGTAAACTCCGCTGTGGTAGGGGGCCAGCAATTTGTCCGCGAGTTCATCGACGAATCCGGGGACCGGCTCTTCCACCTCTTCGTGTTCTTTGGTCGTATCGCAGCTGTCGCTGTCGCACTTTCCGCGTATAAACTGGTCGAATTCGGCTCTCAGATCGCTCAGGTCGTGTTGGTTCATTGTCGTTTCTCCTCTGTAATTAGATCGTAAAAATAACGGGTTGCCGCCATCAGGGCGACATCTTCGTCGAATGCTTCGGCGTATTTTTCCAGCGCCGTGGGAGTGATCAGATCGCCGATCAGCTGCCCCTCTTCGATGCGGATCAGATCGCAATACCCCTGCGCCTTTGCCGCATCGGTCGCACCGTCAAGCAGCGCGTACGCTTCTGCCTGGTACTCGTTGGCGATCACCGCGCCGCTGAGCTTGGACGAGCGCATCTGCGAAACGGTAAACGTTACGTCATCGGGGCGGATGTTCATCGGGATAATCATCGCGTTCATACCGTTTTCTTTAAACAGTTTGTTACTCACGGCCGCAAAGCGGCTGCTGTGGGCATTTTCGGCGATGTAGCCGAACAGTTTCGTCTCAACCGTAATCGAATTGTCGTTGTTCATCATGGTTTCAGTCCCCACAATTCCATAGCTTCTTCCTCTTCCAAGCGGCAACGGCGGCAGATTTTTTCTCCCCCCACCGAGCTGAACAGACCGCTGCATTCGTCGCATCGTCGGACCGAAAACGTCACCAGGTTCTGTACGGAGGGTTCGTACCACTCTTTGAGGTTGTATGACGTCGATACGCTGATCGCGCCGCTCTCGCACACATCGTGGCACAGATGGCATTTGACGCACAGAAACGGGTCGAAATCGATTTTGCTGTTGCGCAGGTCCGACGTGAGTGCTCCGGTAGGACAAACGCGGTAGCACATTTCACAAGCGGTGCATTTGGCTTCGTCGAGCAGTTTCTGCGACGTGAAACTCACCGCGTCGGCCGAAACGACATGGTACGTCTCCGGCCGTTCGGTTCGTTTGAGCGCCGTAAAAAAAAGTTTCCGACGGTCGGTGATTTTTTTGGTTCGCAGCCCCTGGGTATCGAAGCTCCCGATCGAACATTCGACGAATTCGTCGGTCGATTTCTGCACTTCTTTTTCAAAATCGGCTTTGACCTTGGCGATCCCTTTGAGATGGAAATGCCTGAAAAAATCGCGCCGCTGCGCTTCCCCCGGATCAGGTTCCGTCTCATCGACGTATCCCAGCGGTACAAGGGCGAGCGCGTTTTCCGATCCCACCGCTTCGAGCAGGTAGGCGACGTTTTCGACTCGCTGCTCAAGCCGCCGCAAAATCGCCTCGCCGATTTCGCACGCCCCGCAATGTCCCGTATCGAGCACGACGTTTTTTTTGAGTTGGGCCAATGCGATCAGATGTTCGTCGCTCAGCGCCCCCAGGCAGGGAACGTTCTTCTGGCACGATACCGTATTCCCCGGCTCGGCGGCAAACGAAAAGAAAAACTCGGTAGCGCTGAAATCTTCCAACGCAAGAGCTTCGGTCGGGCAGACGGCAGCGCACGCGTTGCATCCGACGCAAAGCGAATGGTTGATGGCGGGCAGACGCCCTTCCAGCGACACGGCATGCGTCGGGCAGACTTCGGCACAGCCGTTACAGGCCGAGTTGACGCTGAGGGCGCGAACGCATCGGGCGGGAGTCAGATGTAAAAGGCCCATATCATTCCGAAACGGTTTTACTCAGCATCTCGTTGTCCGAGAGGATGAATTCGAGCGCCATCTCCGCCGCATCGTAATAAAGCGGGGTACGTGCTTCGTATTTCATGTTGATCAGGTACATCGGCGCCCATTTGAGCAAGTGGGTGTTTAAAAATCGGTGCTGGATTTTCATCAGCTCCGCCGACGCCTCAAGATCGTCTTCGCCCAGGGCTTTTTTCTGCGCTTCGCACAGGTGGTGCATGAACTCCAATTCGATGCCGATGTGGTCGGCCGAAACGACGCGGGCGATCTCGTAATCGACGATAAAGCCGTACGCGCTGTACATGTCGGTAACCGGGTTCGCCCCGCCTGTTTCGATCATCTGGTCACTGCGGGTGTAAAAGGTCTCGTAGGGGACCAGATGCAGAATCGAGAGGTTGACGAAATCGGGGTTGAGATACTCATCCAAAAGCTGCTGGTTTGGGAGACTCAGACGCGGTTCCCACTCTTTCCAATGGGGAAGAAAATCCAAAACCGTTTCGTCGGTTTTAAACGTCTGAAGCGTCTGCGCGTCCAACTCTTGGAGAAGTACCCGTGACAACAGTCCGTAAATATTGCTTCGTGCGATGATTTCATCCATACGGTATTACCTTTAAAAATATACTGGTGGGATTTTAGCTTATCGGGCTGAAAAGCTCATAAGAAGAGGCGCCTACTCCCCGGAGGAAGCCTCCGGGGAAGTTTGGCTTAGCCTTTGATGGAAACGTCGTACGCGGTTGGGTCAAGGCGGACCCAAGGACGTTTAATGTGGCGTGGACGACGGATGGTCGATCCCGCATCCAGACCGCGGCTGAGCTGGTCACGCCACGCCTGGTAGACTTTGAGATTGTTTTCGTAGTTGACGAAAATATCCCCGATTTTGTCTCCCGCCTGCGCCGGTTCGAGGAGAACCTTGTGGTGCCAGCAGTGCATGCCCGATACCGGGTCCGGATGGGCCGCAGCCACGGCATTTTGCCATGAGCCCGAAAGACCGTCCCACCATACGTTGACGGAGTCTGCGTTGTACTGACCGAAACGTTTCGTTTCGAACGGCTTGATCCCTTCGACGTATTTGAGTTTTCCGACTTTTCCGTCCATCTGAACTTCGGCGACCGGAACACCGAAGCTGTTCAGACCGGTGGTGCCCTCGTAATCGTCGATGACCGTCTGGGCACCTGCACGTCCGGCATTTTCCGGAGACTCTTTGAGGAACTCTTTGTTGTTCAAATCGCGCGGTGCCGTACCGGTAGCGACCTTACCGTCGGAAACCCCGTTGGGAACCGCAACGGCGTTGGTCAGTTTCCAGCGTCCGCCGTGGTGGGAACATGCGAGAGTACCGGGGAGAACGCCCTCGGTCGGAACCGCCATCGCAACGAAGAATCCGCTCTCAAGACCCGAAACGGTGTCGACGATTTTGACACGGATCGCGTCACCGCGTTTGAATCCGAGACGTTTCGCGTCGACGGTATTGATCCAGATCGGATCGTGGTTCTGGCTGATCTCCATCAGGTGTTTGGAGTTCGCCGAACGGGTGTGAATGTTGTACGGCAGACGGAAAACGGTGTTCAACGCGAACGCGTTTTCTTCTTTCATGTACATGTGGTTGACGTGCGATACGATGTGCTCCATCTCCGCTTTCTCTTTGTCGTTACGCGGATAGAACGGTACGGCGTATTCCGCCCATTTCCACTCGGCAAACCACTGAGAATAGAACTCGAGTTTTTTCGACAGCGTCGCAAAACCTTCGACTTTTTTGCCGTCGACTTCGACCCCGATCGCCGAGCGGTGACCGTGGTGATCCGCAGCGGTGATGACGCCGCCCGCACCCACGCTCATCGACGCCGCGTCGAATTTGTGCCCGTGAGCGCTTACTTCGCCGTTTTCAACTTTGAGTTCGCGTTCCATCGCATGGTAGATTTTATCCTCTTCCATCCAGACACCGTGGTCGCGCAGATAGGCATAAACCGGGAATTCCTCGTTCATGTAGCGAGGATCGTTCGTTGCCGTCTCTTTGAGTTTCGGGAGGTTATCCCCGAATGCCGCGTCGTACCACTCGGCAATCGTAACCGGTTTGCCCGGATGGCGTTTGGATTCCCACATTTTTCGGACACCGAGGCTTCCGTCGGGATCGACGTAGTTGACGCACAGGTCAAACCAGAACTCGTTCTCTTCCCATACTTCGCCCAATCCGGCTTTGATGTGCGCTTCGAGCGTCGCACGGACCGGATTTTTCGGTTTCCAGCCCGATTTTTCGAGCGCTACACGCAGTACCGGCTGGCGGAACGACGTCCAGCGTGCCGGCATCGTCGCTTCGGAGTGCTGGTCGTGACGTTCGCCTGCCAGACCGACGGGGAGAACATAGTCCATGTACCAGTTCGACTCGGACCATACCGGAGAGAGGTTCATGGTGAGTTCCATAATCTCTTCGTTTTTCAGCACTTCGATCCAGCGGAAACCGTCCGGGTTGATCCACACGGGGTTGTACATACGCGGGATATAGACGGCGAGCTTGCTCGGAACGTTCAATCCGCGGTCGTTCCATTTTTTCTGCCACTCTTTATCGCTCAAAAGGTGCGGCAGCAGGTAAGAGAGTTCGTACGTCGACAAAGGCCATTCCGGCGGCCATGTCAGTTCGTTCCACACTTTGACCTTCGGTACGTCCGCACCCGCGACACCCTGTCCGACGGTTGCGCTTCCGCCCTTGCCCGAAACAGAGATAACGTGCCAGTGGTGGAAGAAAGTTCCCCCTTCCGTTCCGATACCGCCGCGCAGGGCGATCGCCAGATACGCCGCCCGTCCGCTCATCCATCCGCCGCGGTTCCCCGCTGCGGTCGCACGCCAGATGTACGTCGAAATCGCGTCTCCGGCCCAGATGAACATTTCGTAGAGTTTCTCGAGTTTGTACGCCGGTACATGGGTCTCTTTGACCGCAAATTCAAGCGTATACGGAGAGTAAAGCTCTTTCATCAACTCCATGTAGCTTTCGAAGCTTTTGTCCGCCGGTAATTTAGAGATATACCCTTTTTCGACCATCAGGCTCAGCTGGCGGTCGTCGTTCATCAGAACGTCCCAGTTGAACCATTTTTTGACGAATTTTTTATCGGCTTTCCCTTCCTGGAGGATGCGGTTGACCAGATAAAGGTAAACAACGGGCTCGGTTCCCGGCCATGCCGCGATCCAAAGGTCCGCCATCCCCGCCGAGTTCGACATACGCGGGTCCATAACGACCATTTTCGCACCTTTTTTGCGTGCGTCGGCGATAAAAGCCGCAGACTGCGCAAAATAGTGTCCCGCATCCGCTGCGTGCGACGAGTTGAGGAAAATCAGTTTGGCGTTCGCCCAGTCGGGGCTCGTACGGTCGTCGTTCGCCCACTGGATCGTCGGTGTACGGCCGTTGGATGAACAGATGTTCGTGTGGGAATTGTACGAGTCAACCCCGAGCGTTTCCCAAACCTGCGGAACGAAACCGTTTTCGTTCGGGCGCCCGACGTGGTACATCACCGATTTGCGCGAGAGGTCGTCCCCTTTGCGGAGGGTGTCTCCCATTTTTTTACCGATGGTGGTCATCGCTTCGTCCCAAGTCGTACGGATCCATTTACCTTCTCCGCGCTTGGAACCCGGAGCACGTTTGAGCGGGAACGGGATACGGTCGGGATCGTACATCTGCGACTGAACCGCGTACCCTTTACCGCAGTTACGTCCGCGTGATGCCGGGTGGAGCGGGTTACCCATGTATTTTTTGACGACAAAAGTCTTTTTGTCGATCCATGCCGTCAGACCGCACGAAGCTTCACAGTTCGAACACGCCGTAGGGACGATCATGTAATCGTTGACGTAGATACCTTCGGGGTTCTCTTCGCTCTGAACGCCGTGGCGGTCGATACCGCCCCGTTTCCAGTCGACGCCGTCAAGCTCCTGGAAATGGTTCCACTGATCCAGCGGCGGATAGAACGAGAGGCTGTCCGGCGTATTGGTAAATTTGCTCTTTTCGACCGATTCGGCGACCGCGTCGGCGGTAAACACCCCTTTCGCGATCGCGGCGCCCGTTACGGTTAACGCGGCGCCTTTTAAAAATGTTCTTCTACTTTCCAAATACATCATAATTTGACCCTCTTTAGCTCATTGGTAACAATTGGGGGATAACCAGCCAAACGTGTTTGCTGACCCACAATCCGATCAATGCCGATACGGCAGCGATTTTCAACAGATAATACGACTGGTTTTTAATGCTCAGGCATACGAGTACCATCGGTACGATGAATGCCATCACCTGCCCGATCCAGAACATTACGGTGTACTCGCCGCCTTTGACGTAATGGAGCACCGCAGCGACCTCTTCGGCTTTCATCGGTCCGAAAATCAGTTCGGCCATGTAAAGGATAAACGCTGCCGCGGCGCTGAGTCCCAGGACAACGGCGAGATCTTTTTTGATCGCGTCGGAAAACTTGTTTCCGCCCAGCAGCAGCATCGTTGCCGATCCCGCCAGCAACGCGGCGAGGATCATCTGCGCCGACTCAGTCGGCATCTGCCAGATTTCACGCGCCGTCGACTGTGCCATCAGACCCGCGGTATACAGGGTGACGGGAACCGCCAGAAGGGTTGTCCATCCGAGCAGTTTGTCGTAGAGCGCTTCGTCTTTTTTCAGATAGATCGCGTACGCCATACCGAAAAGCAACCCGACGAAACCTGTCGCCATCCATGCGCCGATCGTAATCGCCGACGTAAGGTGCGGGTAGAAAAAGATGTGCCAGAAGCGGAACATCTGGTGCAGGTCGATCACCGTAAAGAACAGGAAGATATGGATAAAGACGATCGAAATCGCCACTACCGGGAAACGGATGAACCCTGTCTGCTCCGGGTGTTTTTTCAACAGGTAAAACGCAAGGAAAATAATACCGGTACCGATACTTTTCGCCCACATGTTCATCGTGATGATCCAGCCCCACACGATACCGGGAAGGGCCACGTCAAGAACTACGACCGCATTGGTCGCTGCAATTGTTTCATGTACCATTAGTGCCCTCCGACGGGAAGATGTGTGATGTTGTTGAAGAGGTTATGCCCCTCTTCGCGTACCGACGCCAGAGGATTGAGCGTCACATTGCCGCCGCCGACGTAGTAGTGGTGCGGGAACGTTCCGCGCTCAGGCTTACGCACCTGTACGTTGCCCTGATGCGACTGGATGTATTTGCTGATGTTCGAGGTCGGATCGTCGAGGTCTCCGAAAATGTTCGCTTCGACCGGGCATGCGACGACACACGCCGGCATCATTGCGCTGGCGATACGGTGGGCACAGTAAGTACATTTGTCGGCAGTTTGGGTTTGCGGATCGATGTAAATCGCACCGTACGGACACGCCATAACACATCCGGCACAGCCGATACAACGCTCTTTGTCGATATTGACGATGCCGTTTTCGAGGTAGTGCAGCGCACTGACCGGACAGATGCGTTCACACGGTGCGTTGGCACAGTGGTTACAGCGAAGCGGCGTAAACGTCCGTTTTGTTTCGGGGAAGGTCCCTACGTCGACATATTTAACACGGAGGCGCCATGTAGAGAGCGGAACTTCGTTTTCCACTTTACAGGCGATCTCACAGCCCTTACAACCCATACAGAGGCGAAGGTCTACCAAGAAACCCAATTGCATATATTCTCCTTATTCCTGATTCACGTCCTGTCGTCCGCATCATTACCTGAGCGAATAACATTTATAATATGCCGTGATTACAGGCATTTGACGGCATTACTGCTGGGTTGATGGTAGCCAAAGTTGCTTTAACCGAAACTAAATGGGTCCGGGATTTTGCTATAACTTTTTGATATGTGTAACCAAACGGGATTCCCCCGCGGGAAGGGAAATTTTATTGAAGATTATGTGCAGTTTTTTTGATCAATCGTCCAAACGGACGCGGACCGATGCTTCGTGTGCTCCGAGCCCTTCGGTATGGGCGATCAGGGCGCACGCACCCCCGATTTCGTTGATCGCGGCGCGCGAAAACGCGATGATGGACGATTTTTTCATAAAGTTCTCGACTCCCAGCGGAGAGTAGAACCTTGCGGTTCCTCCCGTGGGAAGAGTGTGGTTGGGACCCGCAACGTAGTCGCCGATCGCTTCGGGGGTATAGTGTCCCAGGAAAATCGCCCCCGCATGCTTGATGGAGGGGAGAAGCGCGAAAGGGTTGTCGGTTGAGACTTCGAGGTGTTCCGGGGCGATCTCGTTCATCAGCTTAACCGCCTCTTCCATCGTTTCGGTCACAATGATCGCCGCACGTTCATCGATTGATTTGCGTGCGATCTCCTCACGCGGGAGCTTGGACAACCAACTTTCGATTTCCGCGGCGCAGGCGTCGGCAAACGCACGGGAAGGGGTGATCAAAATCGAACTGGCCATTTCGTCGTGTTCGGCCTGTGATAGCAAGTCGATCGCGATGTGGTTCGGATTAGCCGAATCGTCGGCCAATACCCCGATCTCGCTGGGGCCTGCGATCATGTCGATGTTCACTTCGCCGAAGACCATCTTTTTGGCCGTCGCGACGAAAATATTCCCCGGCCCCGTGATGACGTCGACTTTGGGAATCGTTCGGGTTCCGTACGCCATCGCCGCGATCGCGCTGGCCCCTCCGACTTTGAATACCTGGTTCACGCCGCACAAATGGCAGGCGGCGAGGAGCAGCTCGTTGGGCTCGTTGTCCGGGGTGGGCGTCGCGACGACGATCTGCTCCACCCCCGCGACCTGAGCGGGGATGACGTTCATGAGCAGCGAGCTCGGATAGGCCGCTTTGCCGCCGGGGATATAGAGCCCCGCACGATCGACCGGCGTCACTTTCTGCCCCAGGATCGTTCCGTTGGCTTCGGTATCGAACCAGCTCTTGGGGAGCTGCTTTTCATGGTAGGCGCGAATACGGTCGTACGCGAGGTGGAGCGACGCTTTGAGATCGGCGTCGAGGGCATCGTACGCTTTTTTCATGTCGGCGGGATCGATCCGCAGCTCTTCCCCGCTTTTGGGGGTCCAGCGGTCGAATTTGGCGATGTGACGGATCAGGGCATCGTCATTGTCCGAGCGGATCTCGTCGATCAGCCCCTTCACGATCGAAGAGACGTGCTCCATGTCCATTTTACCCCGTCCCAGGAGTTCCTCGAAGACGGCGGGGAACGTCGAATCGTTTGCGTTGATAAGGGTCATTGCTATCCTTTATTTTTTTGATGCCGGAGCGGCGTACTCTTTTTTGACGGTGTCGAGCGCGTACAGAAAATCTTCGACGCCCACCGCCCCCATAACCGGTTCGAACATCGGGGTTTTCCCTTTGATAAACCATGTCGCGGGGGTACCGGGGGTCATGAGCGACTGCGGGACTCCGCCCTCTTCCATCACCCCTTCGTACGCGACAAAATCACGGTTCACAATCGCTGAAACTTTGGGGTTTTTCAGGGTCTCTTTTTTCAACACGTCGCACCATTTGCACCCGTACTTTGTCACCACGACCATCAGGGGTTTTTTCTCTTTCGCGGCGCGTTCAATGGCGCCGGAAAGGTCTTTTTCCCATTTGATCTCACCGCCGAACAATACCGCCGAACCCAGTAAAAGCGCCGCTACGATCTTAATCATCTTTTTTCACCTTTTTGAGAATTTCCTTGGCGATCTGGGGGATCTCTTTTTCGCTCACGTCGATCACGATATCGGCCGCTTTTTTGTACAGCGGCGAACGCTCTTCGTAGAGCTTTTTGGCTTTCTCGATATCCTGGAACAACGGGCGTTTGCGCAGTTTCTTTTCCGCGTTGGGGTGTTCGAGGATACGGCCGTAAATCGTCTCGAACGGAGCGTACAGATAGACCACCGTCCCGATTTTCGAGAGATTGGGCACTTTAAAAAATCCCCCGCCCGTCGAAATCAGGGTACTTCGCACCTCTTTTTGAAGCCACAGGGCCACTTTACGCTCGAGGGCGCGAAAATACTCTTCCCCTTCCTCGGCGAAGATTTTTTTGATTTTACGGTTTTCCATGCTTTCGATAATATCGTCCGTATCAAGGGCGATCATATCGGAGAGTTTGACGATCTCGCGTGCGACCGAGCCTTTGCCCACTCCCATAAAACCGATCAGTACAATATTTTTCATCTTCCGTCTTTATTCTATGGCTTATAATAGCGAAATCATATCACGCATTAACTTAGGAGTGTTTCTTGATACGTCCGTCCAATCTTTTTGAAGGGCCCGTGCCGCCCGAAAACGGCGAAGTGTTTACCCCTGTGTTCGAAACCTCCGGTCTTCGGATCGAAGCGATACGCTCCCGTCTTAAAACGCCCGGCGAATGGTACGATCAGGTAGAAAACGAATGGGTAATGCTCGTTTGCGGGGAAGCGATGCTCGAGATTGCGGGCGAGGTGCTGCGGCTGCGGGGGGGAGACCATCTCCTGATCCCCGCCCGTACCCCGCACCGGGTGTTGTCGACGGCCCAAGACACCTATTGGATCGGTGTCTTCAGCTCTTGAATTCGTTGATGCGCGCCGAAAGTGACTGCGCCACTTCGAGGAGCTGACGGGAGTCGTTTTCGATCTGTTCGACACTGTGGCGGTTGTTTTCGGAAACGACGTTGATCTGCGAAATTTTCTCGATGATCCACTCGATGTGACCGACCACCTCGATCGAGTCGTTGTACGAACGCTGCGCCACGGCGACGGAGCGCTCCATTTCTCCGGACGTTGCCGAGATTTTCTCTTCGACTTCATTGGAAATCGCGGTCAGTTCATTCATGTTTTTGGCATTTTCGCCCATTTTGTCGCTGACGTCGTTGATCGCCTGAACGATCGTACCGACGCTGATCTCGATTTCGGTGAGGCTTTTCTGGGTCCGTTCGGCCAGCTTGCGCACCTCATCGGCAACGACGGCAAACCCGCGCCCGTGTTCCCCAGCCCGTGCCGCTTCGATCGCGGCGTTAAGCGCAAGGAGGTTTGTCTGGTCCGCGATGTCCTTGATGACGCCCAGAACGTTTTTGACCTGGTCGGCATCCTGGCGCAACGAGATCAACTGCGACGCCATGTCGTGTTCCGTTTCGATGTAACCGTCCACTTCGCTGACGAGTTTGTACAGGGCATCTTTGGCGGTCACCAGCTCTTCGTTGGCGTTGGCGACGTTTTTCTGTGTCTGTTCGGAGATGGCGATGGCACCCGAGAGGATCTCTTTGATCGAATGGCTTTTTTGGGTAGTCGCCTCGACGATTTGGCGCTCTTGTTCCACACCGGCCGAAATTTTGCGGGTAGCGTCGGTGATGGTCGTGGCGATCGTCGAGTTTTGACGTCCGAGTTCCTTGACCTCGTTCACGGTCTCCTGTACCATCCCTACGAAACGGTTCACCGCAAGGGCCGCTTCGGAAAACTCGTCTTCTTTGGTCACTTCCAGCCGCTTGGTGAGGTCTTTGTCGCCGCTGACCAGCGATCCGATCCGGTTTCGCAGCCCTTCGAGCGGATTAAGAACCTCTTTCCCGAAAAAGATATTCAGTACCGAGACGAACGTAATCACGACGATCCCCAGCGCGATGAGGAGGATCGTTTCGGTCTTGCTGATCTCCGCATCGTTTTTCTCGAGCGAAATAACCAGATCCATGACCCCCAGCACGTCCCCGCTTTGGATATTGGTATGGCACGCCAGACACCGTTCCTCGGCGACAAGCGGCTGCAGAAGGCGGATGGTATGCGAACCGTTCGTGTTTTCGGTCACGACCGGCTGTTTGTTTTTGAATATCTCCTTGACCATCGGCTCATTCGTGAATTTGGCATCGAGCCCGAACAGATCGATGACGGCCTGCGATTTCTCGACTTTGAGTTTTTCGATCCCTTCGATCGTCTGTGCGTTCTTGATCGCCTCTTCCACGACTTTGGGATCACCCGCGAGCATGCTTTGCGACAGGGTCTGGAAAATCGACTGGCTCAACATGTTCAGCGAACGTTTTGCCGTTTCGTTCGAAAAATCGTGAAACGTCGTCGTCAGGTACCAATAAATGGCACCCAACCCCATAAAACTGAACAGAAGCGTCGAAAAGATGATTTTGGACTTGACGGTTTTAAGCATACGTACCCCATAGTGTGATTCTCATGCGTTTATTGTACCGTATATCTGTCCCCTTTTTGTGGCAAAGTCACAATTCCTTCTCGGGTTTGAATTTTTACCGGAAGGTTCATCGGGCGGCGCATCGTCACCGGGTCGACTTTGCTGATGCTAAAATGCAGATGCGGCCCGCTGCTGTAGCCGGTGTTGCCCGAATAGCCGATCAGGTCTCCCTGCGCCACTTTCTGCCCGATGCGCACGGCCGCTCCCCCCCGCTTCAGGTGGTAATAATTGGCCATCGTCCCGTCGCTGTGCTCGATGATCACGTAATTGGCGTACTGGCGAAAATCGGGACTCAATCCTCCCCTGTCGTGCGATCCTTCGGCACCCACGACCGTTCCCTCCCGGGCGGCATGAATCGGCGTCCCTATGGGAACGGGAAAATCGATCGCGTAGGCCGAAAGCCCCTTGTGAGTGATCCCGCCGTGGTACCCTTGCGAAACAACGATGTTCGACCCTTTCGCAAAAGGGAGCGCGTAACGGTAATGGTCGTCATGAACGGCGAACGCCGAACCCCGCACCCACCCGTATGCCGCACGGTAATTGACTCCCTGCGCGGCAGAAAGTCGCGCGAGGGCAAGTACTTTTTTCCGGCTGTTTCCGGGGATTTCGATGAAAAAAGGGATTTTCGAGGAGGGCTTGAGATTCTCGATCGAAGCAAAATCGATGTTCAGCGTTACCGTGTAGGGATTAAGATTTTCGGCTTCGAATTCGAATCCCCCCTTCCCGTCGGATTCGGCACTGAGGATAACGCTGTTACGCGATCCGATTTGGGCCGTTTTTTTGACGGCGGCCGCCTCGGAGCGTTTGAGAATCTTCAGATGCTCTTCGTATGCCTGTTCCTGCTCCAGGGCCATCTGAATGCTCCGGTTTTCCAGAGCTTCTTCTTCTTTGAGCTTTTCGAGGGGAGGAAGCGATTTTTTCGGATAGTTCCGATCGTAAAACGCTATCGCTTCGGAACGGATGCGGGGATGGTGGAGCGGCTCGAGAGGGATCGAAACCAGCTGTTCGAAACCGTTCTTGTCTTCGCTCTCCATCGCGCGCAGCAGCGACTTTCGGTAGAGGGAGTCGATCGATTCCTTGCTGCGGGCAAGCTCTCTCAATTCCCGCAGATATGCGGCAAGACGCTCCTTTTCAGGTTGCGGTAGACGGGCGATTCGGGAACCCTCCGCCAGGGTCGAGCGGATTTTTTCGACAAACTGCCGCAACGAAGCGCTCTCTTGTTCCATCACCGCTTTTCGGCTCAACCGTTCGACCGACTCCGCGTTTTTCTCCAGCGGCCCGGCAAGGGTGTAATAGGGAAGCGTATCGCCGTTTCCGGCAGCCAGAACGAACGAAAACAACACCATCAGAACCGTCCGCACGCCGACACCGCCCTTTTGCTTTTTGATTAATTGTATCATTATTGCTCTGAGGCTATAATATCGTCTATTTTAACTGTGAGGTCAAGGCATGTCCAAACGTATTTTAGAAGTGATCAAGCCGGGCGTCGTGTTCGGCGACGATGTCCAGAAACTTTTCGAAATCGCCAAAGAAGAAGGGTTCGCCCTCCCGGCGGTCAACGTCGTCGGAACCGATTCGATCAACGGCGTCCTCGAAGCGGCCAAGCTGGTCAATTCCCCCGTCATCATCCAGTTCTCCAACGGGGGAGCGAGCTATTACGCGGGGAAAGGTCTGAGCAACGACAATGAAAAAGCGGCGATTGCGGGAGCGATCAGCGGTGCGATGCACGTGCACATGATGGCCGAAGCCTACGGCATTCCCGTCATTCTCCATACCGACCACGCGTCGCGCGAACTGCTCCCGTGGATCGATGCCCTTTTGGATGCGGGGGAGAAACACTACGCCCAGTACGGCAAACCTCTTTTCAGCTCCCACATGCTCGATCTTTCCGAAGAGAGCCTCGAAGAAAACGTCGCAACGTGTGCCCTTTATCTCAAGCGGATGGACAAAATCGGCATGACCCTCGAAATCGAGCTGGGCGTTACCGGGGGTGAAGAAGACGGCGTCGACAACACCAACATCGACAACGCCCTTCTCTATACCCAACCCGAAGACGTGGCGTACGCGTACGAAAAACTGAGCGCCGTGAGCAAACGTTTCACCGTTGCCGCCTCTTTCGGTAACGTCCACGGGGTATACAAGCCCGGAAACGTCGTCCTAACCCCCATCATCCTCGACAACTCGCAAAAATACATCAAGGAAAAATTCCACACCGCTTCAAACAAACCGGTCGATTTCGTCTTCCACGGCGGTTCGGGTTCAACCCTCGAAGAGATCCGCGAAGCAATCAGCTACGGCGTCATCAAAATGAACATCGACACCGACACCCAGTGGGCCACCTGGGAAGGGGTCAAAAACTACTATGAAAAGTACAAAGACTACCTCCAGGGACAGATCGGAAACCCTGAGGGTGAAGACAAACCGAACAAAAAATACTACGACCCGCGCAAATGGCTCCGCGACGGCCAGAAAACCCTTGTCGAACGGGTCAAACAAGCATTCAGCGACCTCAACGCGATCGACCGCAACTAACGTTCCTCCGCTTCTGGGCGGAGAGGTTGGATCTTCGCCGCTTCCGGGATAGAAATGTTTCCCGCATAATTCAATCGATTGTTTTTACCATTGCAGTACTTCCCCCGCTGGAGGAAGAGAAGAAAAGAAGCTTTATTTGGTGTAGGTAATTTTGGCTTTTTCGCGCAGGGAGTTCATTTTTTTCTCCATGTGCGCTTTGAACTTGTCCATTTTCAACCGCTGCTCGATAAAGTTTTTCACTTCATCGAATCCGAGTTTTTTCGCCGCTTTTTTGTCTTCGATGTAGATGACATGGTATCCGAACTGGCTTTGGACCGGAGTCGCCGACATTGTCCCTTCTTTCATCGCGAACGCGGCATCGTTAAACGAAGGAACCATCTGCCCGCGCGGGAAATATCCGAGGTCTCCGCCTTTTGCCGCGCTCGGTCCCGTCGACTTCGATTTGGCCTGGGCGATGAATTCGTTGCGCAGTTTGTCGCCGCTGAGCCCTTTCATGCTTTTGATCACCGCTTCGGCTTCCGCTTTGGATTTGACCAGGATATGACGCGCGCGGATTTTTTCTTTATCGATGAACTCGTCGGCGTTTTTGTCAAAATATTCTTTGACCTCTTTGGGATCGACTTTGATCGAATCGAACTGCTCTTTCTCCCAGATTTTGGCCGCGAGCTGTACCCGAAGACGGCTCATCAGCGCTTCGAGCTCTTGCTTGTACTCTTTGGATTCGAGGACCCCGGTACGTTTGGCATCGTCGTATACCAGTTCCTGCGCGATCATCCCTTCGATGATCCGCTGCCGCAATTCGTTTTGTTTCTCTGCCGGGAGTGAGTCAAACCGCCCCTGGGTCCCTTCCATCAATACCTTGTTGACTTCCTCGGAGGTGATTTCGTCACCGTTGACCGTTGCCAAAACACCCGCGGATGCCATCGGAGCACCCAACAACAAACCCAAAACCCAAGCGGCATAAAAACGCTTCATTGCTTTCCTTATATTCCCTGTCTGCACAGGGATTTTGATTTCGGCATTATAATACATTTGAGAGTATAGTACGCAAAAAATAACCGAAATTAAACGGCGTTCTCCAGCCGTTGCGATTGGGCCGTTTTGAGATAGCGTTCAATCGTCTGGAGAAGGAAATGTTTGTCGATCGGTTTGGCCAGGTGCGCGTCGAGCCCGGCCGCGACGATCCGTTCGCGGTCCCCGATGAGGGCGTGTGCGGTGAGGGCGATAACGGGGACGAATCCCCGCTGGTCGCGTTTGTCGATCTCTTTGATCAGTCTCGTCGCCGTCAGACCGTCCATGACCGGCATGTCGATGTCCATCACGACGAGGTCGAAGGGTTCTTTGAGATAGGCATCGACCGCTTTTTGGCCGTTATCGACCGCAACCACCTGGAAACGTTCCTGTCGCAGAATCGTTTCGAGCAGCTTCAGGTTGATCAGGTTGTCTTCGGCGATCAGGATCTTGATCTCTTCCTGCCGCGGAATACTCTGCACCTCGGGACTGCGGGAGATATATTCTTTGGGCATTTTGTTCCACACGACCGCGAGCGTTTTGTGCAACGCGCCGGGCAGAATGGGGAGCGTGACGATCGATTCGACCGATTCGACGATCGCATCGGCCTGTTCACCGTATTCGAATTTCATGATCGGAACGACCTGAAGGTTCGGGTAGGTCGATTTGATCGCATCCACCTGCGACGGGGAGAGATGGGGAACGTCCAAAAACAGGACGTCGCTTTCGTGCAGCGCCGTATTGACCAGATCGTGTATCCCCTTGACCCGCACTTTGAAGAGTTCAAGGTATTTGTACAGCAACGCTCCCTGGGTCGAAAAATGGTGGTCGTGGGTATAGATGAGAGAACGGGTCCCCTCGACAAAATCGAACGCCCCCGCTTCGGTAATCTCGTGCACGATCCGGAACGAAAACCGTGACCCTTTGCCCGGTTCCGAAGCGAGCATCAGATGCGAATCCATCATATCGACGTATTTGTGGCTGAGGCTCAGCCCGATCCCCATGCCGTCTTTTCCGCGACGCTGGTTCTCCCACGCCGATGCGAAGGGACGCAGCAGGGTTTTGATTTTTGCGGGTTCGATCCCGATCCCGGTGTCGCTGACCGCGTACTCCACTTCAATCCGCCCGGCTTCTTCCTGAACGATCAGAATCTCGACGAGGACCTGTCCCCCTTCTTCGGTAAATTTGATCCCGTTTTGGATCAGGTTTCGCATCACGGTCAGGATCTTGTCCTGATCTCCCACCATCTTTTTGGGGAGATGGGGATCGATCAGGAACATCAGCTGGATCTCTTTGGCCGATGCAAGGTCTTCGAACTGCATCGAGAAGTTCTCGTATATCTCCAGCGGACTGAAAGGGGAGAGGTTCATGTAAATGCTTCCGCTCTCAACCTGCATCAGTTCAAGGAGATTTTCGATGTTGCGCATCATCGAAAGGGCACTTCGACTCGTCATATCGACGTATTCCTGCTGCCACGATCCCAGAGGGCTGTTTTTGAGCAGATCGGTAAACCCGATAATGGCATTCATCGGCGTACGGAATTCATGGGAAATGTTGGTGAGAAATTTCTTTTTGAAATGTTCGAAATAACGTTCCGCGGCTTTGGCCCTCTCGAGCACCGTCGTATCCTGAAAGACGACCCCGATGATCGGCGTGCGTCCGATCATGATCACTTCGGATTTGACCGCGACGCTGTATTCGGCTTCCCCGGCTCTCATTTTCCCGCGATATCGCCCCGGCTGGGACAGCAAAAACGATATTTCGACTCCGAAGGGTTCAAACCACTCCAGCAACGATGGGAGCGAAGCGACATCCTTTCCCCCCAGCAGATCGAGCAGCTGGGCGTTGCACCCGACAACCCCGCCGGACATATCGGCATACATCATCGGGTCGGTATGCAGTCTGGCGCAGGAGGTCAGCAATTCGATGGTTTCCGGATAAGCTTGATGAAAACTCTCGATGTAGTGCATGGTTGCTCCTTACAACGGATCGTGCAGATATTTCCGGAGAACGTACTCCAGTTTTTCGCGCGTGAGCGGTTTGGAGAGGTAGTCGTCGAGTCCCCGTTCGAGGATGTATTCCCGGTCTCCTTCCATCGCGAGGGCCGTCAGGGCGATGATGGGCATACGGCGCAGGGGGCTCTCTTCGGCTTTGATCTCCTGCGTCGCCAGAATGCCGTCTTTGATCGGCATATCGATGTCCATGAAAACGATGTCGTAACGGTGGGTACGACACGCTTCGACTGCTTCGTCGCCGTTGGACACCGCGGTGACCGCAATGCCGTACTCGCGCAGCAGCAGTTTGATCAGCCGCTGGTTGATCAGATTGTCTTCGACGACCAGCGCGCCGACCCCGCGCTGAAGTTGTGTGGGTGCCGCGACCGCGGGGCGCGGCAGGTTCAGGACTTCGGATAAGTGTGCATACAACATACCGGGGAGTAACGGCTTATGCAGCGCCTTGTCGACGACGTGCAGCATTTTGGCCTGCAGCCGTTCGTTCGCTTCGAGCACCAAAACGGTCTTGCAGGTACGGTTCAGCCGCTCGAGCTTCATCACCCATTCCCCTTTCTCCTGCGACGCAATCAGGTAAATCACCTCGGCGTTCTCGAACAGCGTTTCGTCGATCAATTGTACTTTGGTCACACTGACACCGAAACTGCGGAGATAGTTGGTAAGGTGGTTGGCATCGTCGAGCCGCTTTTCATCGATGAGCACCACCTTGACGCTGTGGGCGTTGATCATCGAAAGAGCGTGATCGGACGAACCTTCCATCGTCAGGGCGAAGCTGAAAGTGGACCCTTTCCCCTCCTCGCTGGCGATTTTGAGATCGCCGCCCATCAGGGCGATCAGGCCATGCGAAAGGCTCAGCCCCACGCCCAGCCGATTGTCCGCATGATCCCCCGAAACAAACGGACGGGTGATGTTCCCGAGCTCGGATTTGCTGATCCCTTTGCCGGTATCTTTGACGCTGAAACCGACGTTACAACTCCCCGACGTATTACGTTTGAGCAGCTTTACCTCAACCGTAATACGCCCTCCCGAAGGGGTAAATTTGAGGGCGTTGACGTAAAGGTTGTTCAGAACCTGCCTGATTTTGCGGATATCCCCGATCAGGCGGCTTGGAAGTTTGGGATCGATGAAAAACGACACGTTGATCCCCTTGTCGCTTCCGGTCGAAACGCAGTTTTTCCCCAGTTCCTCCATCTCGGCGATGACGTCGAATTCGCTGTCGTTGAGGCTGAGACGGCCGTTTTGCATCTGGGCCAGGTCCAGAAGGTTTTCGATGTTGGACATCAGGTTGCGGGCGGAGCTTTGAACCGAACGGATGTACTCGGCCTGCGTTTCGCTCGGCGACGTTTTGGAAAGGAGTTCGACGAATCCCAGAATGCCGTTCATGGGGGTTCGGAATTCGTGCCCGATGTTCGAGAGAAACTTGCTTTTGAGCTGTTCGGTCCGTCTTACCTCTTCTTGGAGATCGGTCTCCGCGGTTCGGTCCTGAAGCCGCAGGAGATAGAGTTCGGCCCCGTCTCCTTCCAGCAGCGTCGCGGTCGCCGAGAACGAACGGGATTTCCCCGAACGGTCGGTAATCCCGACGCCGTATCCGAGGGGGCAATGGGTACGGATGTAATCAAGCCAGCTTTTGTCGTATTCGGTAAAGACCTCTTCGTCTTCATGATCGAAAAGTTCGCGGATGCTCTCGTAGCCCGAGCGGAGCTGTTCGATGTTTTGCAGGGGAACCAGATTGAAGAAAGTTTTGTTCGCTCCGATCCAGCCCCCCTCTTTCGTAAAAAAGAGGACGGCGGAAGGATCGGCATCGAGGATTTTGTAAAACAGCGATTTATTGATGATTTGTTCGTTCTCTTGCGCAAAGCGGCTCTTGCCCGCACCTCTTAGTTTCCGAAACCAGCCCGTCAATCCCAAAACCTGCTCCCTTTCCCGAATACACCGCGTGTGGATTGGTATGAAAAGCAGCTATTGTAACACAAAAACATCGTGGTTCATGTTTTTTTTTCGATCATGCTACAATACGCCCCAAAAACGGAATCGGACGATGAAAAAAGCGACCAAAAAAGAGATAGAAGCGATCCACTCGGCTCTTTTGGAGCGCTATCCCGAAGCGGTAACGGAACTCTCCTACGCCAACCTCTATGAACTCGTCGTCGCCGTCGCCCTCTCCGCCCAGTGCACCGACAAACGGGTCAACCTCATCACTCCCGCCCTGTTCGACGCCTACCCCACCCCGGCGCACCTCGCACGCGCGAATCTCGAAGAGGTAAAACAATTGATCCGGAGTTGCTCGTTCTTCAACAACAAGGCGATCAATCTCGTCAAGATGGCGCAGCGTGTCGTCGACGTGTACGGAGGAGAGATTCCCCTGGATGAAAAAGAGCTGACGACCCTGGCCGGAGTAGGCCAGAAGACGGCCCACGTGGTCCTCATCGAATACACCAATGCCAATCTGATGGCCGTCGACACCCACGTTTTCCGGGTCAGCCACCGGCTCGGTCTCAGCGACGACGCCACCGCGATCGCAACCGAAGAGACACTGGTCAAAAAGTTTAAAACCGATCTGCACCGCCTCCATCAGGCCCTGGTACTCTTCGGGCGCTACATCTGCACCGCCAAAAATCCCAAATGCGATACGGAGTGTTTTTTGAAAGCCTATTGCAAAAGTACGGAGGGATTTAAACCCAGATGAGTTACAATGCCCGCATGAAGAAAAAACTGCTTCTTTTTTTGCTGCCCTTCGTCGTGGGCGGATGTTTCAACGAACGGGGCGTCAGTCTCCGCTACTACAACGAATGCGAAGAATACTACGACGTACAGGGTTATTACCATAAAGAGTGCGACAAAAACATCGTCGACTACTCCGACGTCAAAGAGGCTTTCCGCAATCCGATACGCGGAAGCGTCCGCTGACGCTTAACGGATCGCGATGAACGTCGCGAAATTGGCCCAGCGGAACAGGACATCGCACGTTTTGAATCCGCTGTTTTTCGCCATGGCGACGTTTTCGTTCATCGTGTAGGGGATAAGGACGTTCTCGAGCGCTTCGCGTTTTTGCATGATTTCATACTCGCTGTATCCCTGCGTCTTCTTGAAATCGTAATAACAGTCGATCAGCTCCTTGTTGAGCCGCGGATCGTCGCTGACCACTTTTTCGCTGAACAAGAAGACCCCGCCCTCTTCGAGCGCATCGGCAATCGTTCGCAACAGTCCTTCGCGTTGCATCGGACGGATGAACTGGAGGGTGTAATTGCTGATGAACACCCGCGCCTTTTCGTAAGGATAGGTCAAAATATCCCCCTCTACCAGCTCGACCCGGGACCCGAACGCTTCGGTCTTTTTGCGGGCATGTTCGATCATCGCCGAAGAGTTGTCGATACCGACAAGCCGAACCGCACCGTCTTTGGGGAGGAAACGTTCGATTTCAAGCAGCATCGATGCCGTCGAGCATCCCAGATCGTACACAGTCCCCCCCTCGGCAAGGGCGTTGGCGGCGAACCGGCGGGTCAATGCCTGGGACTCTTTGTAAAACGGGACGGAGCGGACCAGCATGTCGTCGAAAACGGCCGCAACATCGGCATCGAACTCAAACTGCTTGGAAATCGGCTTGGTAAAAAGGGTATCGGTATTCATGCTGAAATTGTAGCGTAAAGCGAAGCGGTTTCGAGGGGCGACTCACGAGACGACGAAACAAAACTCAACGGCCCCTCCCAAGAGAAAAAGCATTTTCCGATCCACTTTAAAAGAGGGTCGGAACGTTGTTCTCCTCGTTTTTTTTGCTTTTGGCGGGCAACGGTTTGGTCTCCCCGAAAAACGTGAGTTCGTTTTCGCGCAGGATACGGATGACGTTCGTCGTACCGGGCGTGCCGATGGGGTATCCCGCCGTAAAAATGTACGTGTTGTTTTTATCGATAATGTTGCGTTTGAGCCCGCTGTGAATCACATCGCTGAGCATCTCTTCCAGACGCCCCTTTCGCGTCAGGTACGCGGGGACAACCCCCCAAACCATCGTCAGAAGCCGTGCGACCCGTTCTTCGTGCGTCGCAGCGTAAATGGTCATTCTGGGGCGGTAACGGGCAAGTTTTTTCGCCGACTGACCTGACGTCGTCATGGCGATGATCCCCTCGGCGCTCAGCGAATCCCCCAGCCGAACGGCCGATTCGTTGACGACGTCCATCGCGTCGTCGTATCCGAAATCGAACTTCCCGTACGGATAGATCTCTTCGATCGAACGGATCGTGTTGACCATCGTCTCCACCGCCAGAACGGGATTTTTCCCGACGGCGCTCTCCTCGGAGAGCATCACGGCATCGGTCCCGTCGAGGACGGCATTGGCCACGTCGCTGATCTCGGCCCGGGTGGCCGATTCTTTCTCCGTCATCGACAGCAACATCTGCGTCGCGGTGATAACGGGTTTGGAGTGTTCGTTGGCTTTGCGGATCAACATTTTTTGGATCGTCGGGACGCGGTGATAGGGGACTTCGATCCCCAGATCGCCGCGGGCGACCATCAATCCGTCGGAGTGGCGGAGAATCTCGTCGATGTTTTCAACCGCGTCGAATTTTTCAATTTTGGCGAACAGCTGCACCTCTCCGCCGCATTCGCGAACCACCTCGCGCGCCTGGATCATGTCACGGGCGTTCTGGACGAACGAAATCGCCATGAAATCGACACCGTGCCGAACACCCCAGGCCATGTCGGCCTTGTCCTTTTCGGTCAGAACATCGATTCCCAGGGCCGTATTGGGAAAATTCACCCCTTTGTTGGAGGAGAGCTTCCCGTGGTTTTCAACGGTCGCACTGACGTACTGGGGCGTACATTCGACGATTTTGGCGCGGATGTTTCCGTCATAAAGGTAAATGGCATCCCCGACGTTGAGCATTCCGAGGATATCGGGCTGGTTGATCGACAGGCGGTAATGTTTGGGGCCGATTTTTTCCCCTTCGATCCGGTCGTAATAAAAATCGATCCGGTCGTCGCTTTCAAGCGAAAAATCCTCGCGCAGCGTGCCGACGCGGATCTTTGGTCCCGAAATATCCTGAAGCACGCCGACGATCAATCCCGTTTCGCGCATCGCCGTACGGATGTTCTCCAGTACCCCGGCGTGGTACTCGTGGCTGCCGTGCGAAAAATTCATACGAAAGACGTTGACGCCCGCACGGATCATTGCCGAGAGCGTCTCGACCGTATCGGACGACGGTCCCACGGTGGCTAAAATTTTGGTTCGTTTTTGCATGCTGGCCTCTCTTCGGGGATTTTTCGGAAATGGTAACACATTTCGGTAACATTCCCCGCCCCATCGTGCCGAAGTTTTGAACATCTCAGCCGTTTTAGACTACAATGACGCAAATCTTTCGATCCAAAGACACACCGCATGACACAGCATCCCATCGAGACCGATCTCGTTCTGATCGACATCATCGATTTTTCCCGTCTTCCGATGACGCGGCAATTGGAAATCATCTCCTATCTTTCGAACACGTACCGGAAAATGCTCCGGATGATGCTCAAATCGTCCGGAATCCCGATGAAACGGATGCTGCTGGGACTCATTCCCACCGGAGACGGCTTCTACTGCGTCCTGCACCCCGACCTCAAAGGGTTCGGACCGATCCTCGGGCTCTCCCTGCTCCATTTTTCCGATTATATCGCCAAAGAATACCCTTATTTTCAGGGGATCCGGGTCGCCGTCCACACCGGCAAAATTTTCCGTTTCGAAGACATCCTCGGCCAGGACAACTACGTCGGGGACGGGCTGAACGAATGCGCCCGCTACATCGAGATCAAAAACCTCCTCGTCAATACCGTGATCATCTCGGACGATGCCTACCGTTCTTTGGAAACGTTTTTGCAACACAACCCCGATTTCCATACCCTCCTCAAACAGTGCGAATTCCGCCATAGCTCGCTCCATACCTTTTCAGACAAACACAAAATCGAACGCCACGCCTACCTCATCTGGATGCGCCAGGGAGCCATCATCCCCCCACCCAAGCTCCACGGCGCCCCTTCGCACCCCGCGAAAGAATAAAGGGGAAAAGAATTTTTCGCTAAGATAACGGATACGATACCCGCAAGGAGCACGGCATGCGTTTTACGATCGACGAATACGCCAAAACATTCAAAATGTCCAAAGAGATGATTCACAGCAAACTTCGGACGAAACGCCTCAACTACATCATCGAAGGGGGCGTGACCTATATCATCGTTCCCAAAAGCTCCCTCGACGACGAGAAAACGGCCGCATCGCCCAAACCTGCCGCGACAGCTCCCCAGGCGCCGAAAACGACGGTCGGAATGATTATCTCCCTCTATCAAAAAGAGAATCAGCAGCTTAAACTCAGGATCAAAGAACTCGAAGCCAAGATCGACCGCCTCGTCAACGACAAGGAGCAGATGCTGATCGCCGAACGCCAGCGGATCGAAGAGATCTACACCGCCAAAGACGAGCAGCTCAAAAGCATCCTCGAAGTGATCAATACCAAGCTTCTCCTTGCCCACGACGCGAACGTTCACGACGTCGACATCACCTCGCCTTCCCCCCAGCCCGCGCCGATCGCCAACGGCCTCATCGAACTCAAACGCTACCTGAAGTTTATCGGCATGGATTCCGAAGAACGCAAACAGGTCCGGCGCCGTTTCGAAGCCGCATTCGGCAGCGACCCGCGCATCATTCAAAAAGAGGGGGATTTTTACGTCGACCTCTCCCGATACGATTACACCGATTTCCTCTCCTGAGCGTTGATCCCCTAACACCGTTTCTCCCTTTTTTTCTTTCGCGCAGAAGGCTCCCCTAAGCCCCTTCGCCTTTCCCAAAGCCCGCTGCCAAAACGCTATCCGCATTCCCCCCCGCCACACCCGCACCGATTTCGTTTGCGTTCAGACGTCCATCTGCGTGCAAATATTATACGGTTTTCTTCGCATTAAATACGTTTTTATAAATAAAAAATATGGAATAGTAAATGCTTTAATTGTTTTATTGTGTATTAACTACATTAATCAATGCATTTAGTATATTTTTTTACATTTTTTATACGGTTTTATGTTCAATTTAAGAAAAGGATATTACAATGGAGCGATGGAAATGAGTGATCTTTTTAATCTTCTACACAACGCCGTAGAAGCACAGCGCAACGGCAAGAAGATTTCCCAAAAGGAGATGGCTCAGGAACTGGGTATTTCGATGCGCACCTATCAGGACTGGAGGCTGGGAAACGCCAAACCCCAGGCCGCCAAAGCGGTGATCGAAATGCTGGGGATGCTCGAAGACGATGAAATCATCCGTGTCGTGCGGAAAATCAATAAACTTGGGGAGAAATCATGAGCAGTTTGACGGAACAAGAACGGATCGGTCTCGAAGAGGTCTTTTTGTCCATCTCGGCTTCGCCTAACGTGTTTCAGCGTTGTTCGCTCTGGAGCAAAAATTTATCTCTTCTTATAAAGGGAAAACATCCGGTCCTCCCCGCAATCCTCAGCGGCAGCACCGTTTTCGGGCAAAAAAACAATCGAAAACCGAACAAAATCACAAAACTTCTCAATAAAATACAAAAAAGAAGAAAATTTTAAGCCAAGAGATATTAAAGTATTCGCGGCTGAAACGCTCACCCTGCCGTTTCCTCGCAAACGCTGGGGTTTGAGTAGGATTCACAGATCTATATTAAGGGCAATAAATGAATAAAGCGCAATTCGTAGAATTGGTTCAAAAAAGCGGCGGCTACAAAACAAAAGTTGAAGCGGAAACAGCGATCAAAGCTTTCACTGAAGCGGTAACTGCTGCACTCGTAGCAAAAGAAGAAGTCGCGCTCGTCGGTTTCGGCAGCTTCAGCTCATCTTTGCAAAAAGGTAAAAGCGGTAAAGTACCGGGAACGTCTAAAACGTACAGCACAAAAGACAAAATGGTTCCAAAATTCAAACCGGGCAAAAGTCTTAAAGACAGCGTAGCTGCCGGCAAATAATCACCCCTTAATGCCTGGAAGGTTCCCCCTTCCGGCTTTCTCTTCCCGTTAATAATCTTTCACTATACTTTCCGTGCTCAAGATTGGTTATAATCGTTTTTTATT
Source organism: Campylobacterota bacterium (assembly GCA_040752835.1). Taxonomy (NCBI): domain Bacteria; kingdom Pseudomonadati; phylum Campylobacterota; species Campylobacterota bacterium. The sequence goes on from JBFMGG010000003.1 coordinate 53,294, forward strand.
ATGGGTCTGCCATTTGCCGTGGCAACGTCGTCAAATCAGGGAAAGGGTTCGAGTGTTCGTACAGTTACTGAAGCGTTTTTTCTCCTCAAACCCTTCTTCGGACCCCATAGCAGAGCCGTCCAAACCTTCCGACACCTTTGTTTTTTCGGATGTCGTACGCGCGGGGGAAGGGCATTTTTTTGCCGATTACACCCTTTATCTCCACGAACGCGCGGTTCCCGTCGATATTCTCTTTTTTCTGCCCCGTCGCGGTCTGTATTACGGAGAGAAGATCCCCTGGACCCTCGATGACGTTAAGGAAGCCACCCTCTCGAGGGCTACGGCTCGGCGCAAACAAGATGCATCGACCCGTTTTGATTCGGTCGAATCGGCCATCCGCCGAAAAATTGCCGACGTCGTTTCGTTCGATTCGACCCCGCTCACCCGTTTTATCTGGATGGAAAATCTCACTCAGGAGGAATACGGGTCGCTTGATCCCTCCTTTCACGAACTGCTTCCCCGATCGCGCATCGTTTTCGCCGACGACACTCCCGACGACGCCCTATCCAAACTCGAAGCGCTCTGCGAAGAGGCGGACGAGCCCTATTCGGCTCTCAGAACCATCGGATCCCTGAACGCCCATCGCCTCCTTCTCCCGACGCCGAAGGAACCCTTTGGTGCTTTCCTTTCGGACGAGCAGAATCTTTTTTTGGATACCCCTTTCGAAAATACCTTCACCACCCTCTACGGGGCTTCCGGAAGCGGCAAAAGCACGCTGCTTCTGCGAAGAGCCGTCGCGGAGGTCTTGCGCAATCGCGGCTGCGTCGTGCTCATCGTGACGCCGACATCCCTGGCGGGGGAACTTTTACGCGACAAATGGATCTCTTTGATGGAATACGGGGCCTTCACCCTTCCGCTCGATTCCATCCGTTTCTGCACACCCGAAGAGTTCGACGGTGCCGGCGAAAGCGCGGAGAACGCGAAGATCATCATGTGCGACGATACCGACCGGATGAGCGAACCGTTTCTCGAAAAGCTCAAGGAAACGCGGGGGGAACGCTGGCTCCTTTTTTCGACGATGAGCGAGCCCGATACGCTGGAAAACACCTTTTTTCTCCTCAACCGCTACCGCTATTCGGACAGCGTAGCGATTCTCAACGCCACTGCCGCACAGGCGCTGTTCCTCCTGTTAAGCGAATTGCGCCGTCGTCTTCTGGATACGGAGGCACAGGAAGTGATGGTCGTTCTGCCCCGACCGGAAATGCTGATCGAATACAAAAAAGCGATCGACGAATACCTCGGCCTCAACTGCCGCATGCTGCAGCCGGGGTTCAGCCTCCAATACCAGAATCTCGACAATCTCCTGCTCGCGACCCCCGATATGATCAGCGGCATCCGTATTCCCCATCTTTATCTCGTTTCTTCGGCCGAAACATCCGATTGTACCTTTGAACTAAGCCGTGCATCAGATACGGCGACTATAATCTTGGTTTCAAATTCCGACGCCCGGAGCATTTAAACGGCACCATCCGTTTCTCTGGGCGTTTGTATCCAAACCGCAGGAGTCTTCAGTGCGTATTTTATTTGCCTTTCTTATTGCCGCCGTTACGCTTTTCGGCGCAGCCAACCCCCGCGTTGTGCTGCAAACGACACAGGGGGAGATCACCCTCGAACTCTACCCCTCGGTCGCCCCTTTGGCGGTAGAGAATTTTACCACCCACGTCAAAAACGGCTATTACAACGGTCTAAGTTTCCACCGTATCATCAAAAACTTCATGATACAGGGAGGCGATCCCACCGGTACCGGTACAGGCGGCGAATCGATCTGGAAAAAACCGTTCAAAGACGAGTTCAAATCGGGGGTTGTGTTCGACCGTGCCGGAATTCTCGCGATGGCCAACGCCGGTCCCCGGACGAACGGAAGCCAGTTTTTCATCACCACCGCCCCTACTCCGTGGCTGAACGGCTATCATACGATCTTCGGACGGGTTGTCGGGGGGATGGATACGCTTGCCAAACTCAACAATGTCGCGACGAACGGCCAGCGCGGGGGAGACCGTCCCCTTCAGGCCCAAAAAATTCTCAAAGCGACCCTTCTTCCCTGACCCTCTGGGTGTCATCCCCCCTGCCGGGGCGACGTAACCGTTTTGTAACATTCACGTAATCGTTATGTAATATAATTACGTTTTCCATACCTAAACCAACGGAGCTTTAATGTTCTCTCGCGACAACCTCTTTTTCGGCGGTATATTTGTCCTTGCCACCGCCTTGTTCATGGTCTGGGGTTTTGATTACCTCCAAAACCACCACACCCTCTTTGTCCTGGCAACGCTGTTCGGGATTTTCATGGCGTTCAATATCGGAGGAAACGATGTGGCCAACTCCTTCGGAACGAGCGTCGGTGCCAAGACGCTGACCGTCAAACAGGCTCTCATCATCGCCGCCATTTTCGAACTCAGCGGTGCCATGCTCGCGGGAGCCGAAGTTACCAATACGATCCGAAAAGGGATCGTCGATCTCTCGGCGATGGATTTCGATCCGATGCTCCTCGTATTCGTCATGATGGGATCGTTGCTCTCCGCCGCGACATGGCTGCTGTTCGCATCGATGAAAGGATACCCCGTCTCGACGACCCATTCGATCGTCGGCGGGGTCCTGGGCGGTTCGATCGCACTGGGATACGCCACCATGAGTCAGGGGGAGAGTGTCTTCGATCTTGTCCACTGGGATCAGATCACCAAGATCGCGATCAGCTGGGTTGTCTCCCCGGTTCTTGGCGGTATGGCGTCGTACGCCATTTATTGGTACCTGAAAAAATACATCCTCGATTACAACGATACGGTTCAGGCTCATATCGATTCCATTAAAGAGCAGCTTGCGTCGCTCAAAGCCGATTACGACGAAGCGACCGCATCGGTCGAAGAAAAAGCACGTTACGAAGAACAGGTTCAGGAGCTCAATCGCCTCAAAAAGAAATCGAACGCCTTTTACGCCCTGCGTACCCACGCACCGCTTGTTGCGGCGTTCGGGGTTGCCATGATTGCCAGCATGCTCCTGTTCAAAGGGCTTAAACACGCCAATCTGGGTTTCAACGATGCCCAAATCTTTCTGTTAATCGCCACTTTTTCGACGTTGACATACGGCATCGTGTATGCGATTATCAAAGTGATGCACAAAGATACTCCGCATAAAGCGACGATGCGTCTTTTCAGTATGCTGCAGGTTCTGACCGCTTCGGCGTTCGCGTTCAGTCACGGTGCGAACGACATCGCAAATGCCATCGGGCCGTTTGCCGCGATCATCGACATTCTTGCCACCGGGCAGATCAATGCCGAATCCGCCGTTCCGGTTGCGGCAATGGCGACGTTCGGCATTGCCCTTGTCGCGGGACTCTGGTTTATCGGAAAAGAGGTAATTGATACGGTCGGAAGCCGCATCACCGAGATTTTCCCCGTCACCGGTTTCGCCGCGGAGCTTGGGGCAACGTTTATCATCATGCTCGCGACCGTGCTGGGGATCCCCGTTTCCTCGACGCACATCCTCGTCGGCGCCATCATCGGGATCGGTATGCTCAACCGCAATGCCAACTGGACTTTGATGAAACCGATTGCGCTCGCGTGGGTCATCACACTTCCGGCTGCCGCTTCGATGGCGGCACTGTTCTTTTTCCTCCTCAAACTCGCGTTCGGCTATTAAGCCGGACGGACCCCTTCTTCTCTTAGCCATCATCCCGACATCCCTTATCCCTTTGGGCACATCGCACTGCGGCATACGCTCGGATCGTATCCCGACGTCGCAACCGCAACGAGGCGTTCTCGTCGATGCCAAAACGCGAACGAGCACGGGAGACGAGCCAGCGGTGGAGAAAAAGGAGAAGAAACGAATGGGGAGGAAGCGTTCCCGTTCCGAAGGGGACGGGATTATTTCTGGAGCTTGCCCAGGGCGTCGAGAATGCTTTGCTGTTTGGCCGTGTCGACCGGGGTTTCGTTCGAAATGAACATATACAGTTCCACCCGGCGGTTTTTGGCCCGGTTGGCTTCACTGGTGTTAGGAGCGATCGGCTGGGCGGAGCCGAATCCTGCTGCCGAGAGACGTTCGGCGGCGACACCGTTCTCGATCAGCGCCCGTACGACCGACTCGGCTCTCCGGCTGGAAAGTTCGAGGTTGTCGCGGTGATTCGTCCCTTTGGGGACGGGGAGGTCATCGGTATAGCCCCGTACCGAGATATGAACGGTAGGAGGAAACATGTTAAGCAGATCGGCAATGCGTTTGATAAAAAGTCTCATCTCTTCGTTATCGATCGTCGTGCTCGATCCCCGGAAGGGAACCGTCGCGGGGAGTTTCAGGAGAACGCCGTCCATTGCCTGATCGAGCGCCCCCTCTCCCATCGACGCTTTTTGCAGCTCCTGCTGCAGATTGGCGATCGCTTCCATCGTCTCCTGATCGATGGGAGGCGTCCCTTCCAAAACGGCGCCCCCTTCCGAAACGGGCATCTCCCCGCTTGACTGCCCCGACGATTCGGTTTTGGTATCGGCTTCGCTCACCATGTTCACGACCGGGTTGATCGCTTCGGGAACCGGAGCGTAGTCGTAGATTTTGACGAATTCTTCCTTGACGGCCTGTACTTTTTCCTTGTTAACGGACGAAAGGGCATAAAGTGCGATAAAGAGCGCAAGCAGAAGGCTGAAAAAGTCGGCCGTCGGAACGGCCCATTTTTCCCCTGCGGGACACTCGGGACATTTTTTACATTTCTTTTTGCCCATTACGCTTGCCCGTTAGTTGAATTGACTGTGTTTCTCTTCGGCCGGAGAGAGGAAATTGAGCAGTTTGGCTTCGAGGGTACGGGGATTGTCGCCGTGAACGATCCCGATGATCCCCTCCAGCATCATTTTCTGTTCCTTGACGATGTGGTGCGATTTGGCCTTCATTTTCTGGCCGAACGGCCCGAGGAGGACGTACGCCGAGAAAATCCCCGTAACCGTCGCCGTAAACGCACCGGCGATACCGGCCGCCATCGCGGCGGGATCGTCGAGTTTCTGCAGTGCTAGAATGAGACCCATAACCGCACCGACAAGACCCATAACCGGAGAGGTTTCCCCCGCGAGGATCCAGTAATGGGCGCACCCGTGATAATATTCCTCGGTCTCTTCGATGACCAGTTCGAGCGCTTCAGCGATCGTATCGACTTCGTTTCCGTCGACAGCCATGCCCAGCCCCTGCTTTAAAAACTCGTTGTCGAGGTTGGCGACTTTTTGCTCAAGGGAGAGCAATCCGTCGCGTCGCGCCATGACCGCCAGACCGATGATCTCTTTGATCCGCTCTTCGAGGTTGACCGTCGATTTTTTAAAGACGATGGGGCCGAGATTTTTGAACGCCCCTTTGACGTAGGGACCGTCGGTCGCAACCATCGCGGCAAACATCGCCGTAGGGAAGATAATCAGCAACGACGAAATGTGAATCAGGTGGGCGGGATTCCCCCCCTCCAGTATGTCTCCGACCGAAAGAGACGTAATCGCCAGCAATATTCCCAATACAACCGTTAAATCCATTCAACACCCTCGCTTTTGTCTAATCGCACGCATCAAGATCATTAATTCTTCCGATAATTGTACCCATAAAAACTTTTAAATAGTTATGGTCTATATCGGCGAAAAAATGAATAAATGATTTTAATCGCGATCATTAAGAAAATTCCGCTCCCCATACTGGCCACGATAAACGCGTAATATTCATCGTGGGTGATGGCTCCGGCACCGTATCCGAGGGTCGCGATGGCCACCGTAAACGTCAGCGGCATCGAATCGCTGAGCGAAAACAAGACCGTGTTGCGAAACCCCAGATAGCCGCCGTAGGCGACAAACGAGCTGAGCAGGCGCACCCCGATGATCGCCCCGGCGATCGCCAACGCCAGCTGCAGGATTTTCGGATCGGTAAACGCATCCAGCGCCAGCGTCGAGCCGACGTGGATGAAAAAGATCGGCACCAGGAACCCGAAACCGAACGACGAAAGTTTCTCGGGAAGCTCGGTTTTGTGTTTGAAATAGGTCGCGATGAAAACGCCCGCCAAGAATGCGCCCAAAACGACGTCGATTTTGAGGTAGAGCATCACCGCGACCATGATAAACATCAGCGCCATGGAAAAGCGGACGTCCTGGTCTTTGCCGTCTTCATGGGGCATGATGAGGGTCTTGAGCCCAGGATACCACCAAAAAAGGATGCGGATTCCTTTGAAGAGCAGTACAAACGCAATAAGGAAAAGAAAAAGTCCTCCCAGCGTAAAGGCGAATTCGCGGTTGTATCCGTATTCGAGCCCTCCGCTGAGGATCGTAAGCGCCATGATACTCACCAGTTCCCCGATAATCCCGATGTTGAGCGCAAGCGCCAGCCACGGTTCGCTCTTCCCGTACTCTTTGACGAGGGCCATGAGCATTCCCAGTGAGAAGATCGGGAATGCGACCAGATAGACCGAACTGAGATCGAAATACAAAAACAGCGCCAACGAACAGGCATAAAGCATCACGAAATAGACGACGGTTCGGCGCAGGAGCGATTTTTTCTCGAAACCGAACGCTTTGAGGTTGACCTCCATCCCGGCCAGGAACATCAAGTACAAGAATCCGACCTTGGCGATAATCTTGAAGAGTTCGTTTTCGACGAGAAAGCCGAAATAGGCGGCCATGCTCCCCAGCAATATCTCGACGACGACAACGGGAATGCGGGTGACGCGCGACAAAAACGGCGAAAGGAGCACCAGTAACGAAAGGGTGATGATAACCGCGCTGTTGCTCATCCCTACCCTCTCAACGCTTTCCAGACCGCGATCGCCTGAACGTGCTCTTTCACGTCGTGAACCCGTAGAACCGTCGCCCCTTCTTCGAGTGCCTTGAGATGAACCGCGAGCGTCCCCGGCAGCCGTTCGGAAACCGCCGAAGGAGACAGCGCGTTGATCAGCGATTTTCGGCTGGCTCCGACGAGCAGCGGTTTGCCCAGCCGAAGAAAATGTTTTTGGTGGGTGATGAGGGCAAGATTGTCTTCGAGTCGTTTCCCAAAGCCGATCCCCGTGTCGAGAATGAGGTCGTTGATCCCGAATCGTTCGGCTTTTTCGATCCGTTCACGGAAAAACAGTTCGACCTCGTGAACGACCGATTCGTAGGTCGGGTTCTCCTGCATTGTCCTGGGGTCTCCCTGCATGTGCATCACGACCGCGGTAGCGCCGTACGTACCGCACAACCGTGCCACTTCGTCGTTGGCGAGTCCCGTGATGTCGTTGACGATCGAGAAACCTCTCTCCAGCGCGTAGGCGATGACCGAAGGTTCGTAACTGTCAAGGCTCAGCCGAACCCTCTCGTGAATTTTTTCACGGTACAACAGGTCGATCACGGGCGAAAGCCGCGCGAGCTCTTCGGCGGGGCTGACGCTTTCGCTGCCCGGACGGCTCGATACGCCTCCCAAATCGATGATGGAGGCCCCCTCTTCGATCATCGTCCGGATCTTCTCCAGTGCCGCTTCCCCCTGAAAACGGCTCTCGCGATGGAAGCTGTCATCGTTTGCGTTGACGATTCCCATGACCTGAACTTCAGGACGGAAAGGGAGTTTCAAAAAGCCCGACAGTTCGGCCGAAAGCTGTTTGAGTCCGAAGGGCTGGGCTTTTTCTTTCTGGATCAGTGCGGCGAGCTGCCGTTCGGTCGCAATGAGCAGCGCATCGACGCGCGGAGCGGACGCAGTGACGGTTCCCCTGGGGACCGCCAGATCGGCACCGACGCTAAGGGCGTCTTGTTTGAGGATATTGGCGGCGCCGACGTGGAGGTCGGAAATTTTGATCACATGGGAGGTTCCCTTGTCGGCGAGGATTGCAATCCCTCTGCCATCAACGCCCAGACGAACCAATTCGCGGCGAAGGTCGGTCGTATCCGAAAGTCTCTCAACGTACACGCTTCACCTCTTTGAGAAAATTCATCAGCACCATCACCAATACGCTCTGAAAACGGGTATTGAGTTCGATGAGGCGGATCGCTTTTTCGAACCCCTCAAGCTGGGACGCCGAAAGACTCAGTTGTTCGACGTGCACGGCCTGATGGGCCAGCCGCTCGATCAGTTCTTTGGCTTCATGCTTTTTGAGCCGATCGTTCTCTTTGACAAAGGAGAACATCGCCGAGAGGTCCAGTCGCCCCAATGTAATCGGCAGCGGTTCGTAGACGCGGCCCTCCCTTTCGACGCTCAGGCTCAGACGCGAGCGGACCGTCGGCAAAAAAGTGCTTTTGTTGGGGGCGAGGAGGACGAAAACGATGTTTCGCGGAGGTTCTTCGAGAATTTTGAGCAGGGCATTCTGCGCCGGTACGGTAAAACTTTTGGCTCCGAGGATGAGGGTTTTGGTTTGTGATTCGCTTTTGTAGGCTTCCGCGATCGCTTCCTTGGCGTCTTCGATCTTGAAATCGTCGCGCAGAAACGTCACGCACCGCAGGGGTCGCAACGATTCTTCGATCTGGGTACACCTCTCTTCGAGGCGTTCGGTGATGATGATGCCTCCCCGCTCACTCGTGAACATCAATCTCCCCGAACAGCATCGCGCCGAGCGTTTTGTCAAACAAACGGTAGAGCTGCAGCAGCTTGATGTCGATCAGCGGATCGAACGACCTCAGCCGCACCGCGTTCTGGAAACTCTCGTCCATGATCCACAGCAGGCTGCTGGCATTGCGTTTGGCGATGTCTGCGCGGCGTTCATCCCCTCTGCCGACGTACCAGAAGAAATATTCACCTTTGAAGGTGATGTCGAGCATGTCGGTGAGCGTATCGATCGCTTCGCCGCCGCTGATATGGTCGTAATGGGGAAAAAGCGCATCGATACAGACGATCGGAATCATCGGACGGTCCTGCATGCGCTTGTTGAGCGACGAGGTGATGTAGTGGGCGAACCACTTTCGATCGTGATCGGTGATGAGGACGATACTTTTCCCCTCCATCACCTGTTCAAGGGCATTGGCAACGGCCGGAGTCCACTCGAAACGCTGTTCTTCGAACCAGCTCATCGCCGCCCCTTCGGAGCGGATCGAATCCAACGTCCATTGATCGAAACGGCGCACTTACTGATCCAGTGAATAAGCGCTGTGCAGCGAGCGCACGGCCAGCTCCGCGTATTTCTCGTCGATCACCATGGATACTTTGATTTCGGAGGTAGAGATCATCATGATGTTGATGTTTTCGGAAGCCATCGTCTGAAACGCCTTGGCCGCTACACCCGTATGGGATTTCATGCCGACGCCGACGATCGATACTTTACAGATCCGCTCGTCGTAGCTCGCTTCGCTGATTTCCCCTTCGGAGATAAAGGTTTCGACCACTTTTTTCGCATCGATCAACTCGGTTTTCGGAACGGTAAAATCGAGATTCGTTTTACCGTCGTGGCCGAGGGTCTGGATAATCATATCGATGTTGACGCTGTTGTCGGCGAGACGGGTAAAAATATCCGAGGCGATCCCCGGACGGTCGATAACGCCGCCGAGTGAAACGCGTGCCTGGTTTTTATCGAGTGCGATACCGCTGACAAGTGGTTTTTCCATAATATTCTCTTCCTTTGTAATTAATGTCCCTTCCGCCTTACTGAAGCTGGAACGGGTAACGAGGTTGACGTTGAGTTTTTTGGCCAGTTCGACGGAGCGGTTCTGGAGAACTTTGGCCCCCAGGGATGCCAGTTCGAGCATCTCGTCGTAACTGATCTTGTCCATTTTGCGGGCTTTGGGCTCGATCCGCGGGTCGGTGGTGTAGATACCGTCGACGTCGGTATAAATTTCACACAGGTCCGCTTCCAGCGCGCCGGCAATCGCAACCGCCGAAAGATCCGATCCTCCGCGTCCGAGCGTCGTGACGTTCCCTTCTTCGGTAACTCCCTGGAAACCGGCAACGACGACGACCTTCCCTTCTGCGAGTTCGGCGTGCATGGCGGCGGGATCGATCGTTTCGATCCGCGCTTTCGTGTGAACGGCGTCGGTGACGATCCCGGCTTTACGGCCGCTCATCGATACCGCTTTATGCCCCATGGCATTGAGGGCGATCGAAAGGAGGGCCGCCGTAACGCGTTCGCCCGAGCTAAGGAGCATATCGACTTCGCGGCGTTCGGGCGAGTCGGTATAGTGTTCGGCATACGCGATCAGTTTGTTGGTCTCACCGCTCATCGCCGAAACGACGACGACGACTTTGTGCCCCTCTTTGAGGGTTTCAGAAACCCGGTTCGCGACGTTTTGGATCCGTTCCAGATCCCCGACGCTGGTTCCGCCGAATTTTTGTACGATTAGCATTACAGGTACCCCTTGGCTCTAAAATGGGAAATCACTTGTTCATAGACCGCTTTTTTGAAATGGGCGATGTGGTCGAACAGTTCATCGACCCCGACGAAACGGTAACGTTTGAATTCGGGGTGTTTGGTATCCAGATCGATCTTGGCTCCGGGTTTCAGCCGCACGAGGTAATAGCGCTGCTTCTGCCCCGCATACGGCGCCATTTTGGCGGCAATGTGGGGTGGAAAATCATACGCGATCCAATCGGGATATTCGGCGATGATCTCGACTTTTTTCGTCCCAATCTCCTCTTTGAGTTCACGGAAAAGGGCTTCTTCGCTCGATTCCCCCTCGTCGATCCCTCCCTGCGGAAACTGCCATACCCCTTCCAAATCGGTGCGCTCGGCGATAAAAATCTGCTTCGTTTCGGGATACTCACTCGAAACGATGATCGCCGCGACGTTCGGCCGGTAGAACAAATTATGTGTCATTCACCATCTTTACATTTTTTTGAGGGGATATTGTAAACTATTCGCCATTAAATAAGTATAATTCCCCATGCTTTTGTACATTCATATCCCTTTTTGCGACAGCAAATGTTCCTATTGCGCCTTTAATTCCTACGTCGACAAATTTTCTCTCCGCAAAAAGTACATGGACGCTCTCCTTGTACAGCTCGAACGGGAACTCGAACGGTTCGGAACGACGATTCAAAAGGGGATCGAGACGGTATTCATCGGCGGAGGAACCCCCTCGACCGTCGACGCTTCGCTGTACGCGCCGCTGTTTGCGAAAATCCGGCCGTTTCTGGCGCAAAAATGCGAAATCACGTCCGAAGCCAACCCCAACAGCGCCACCCCGGAGTGGCTGAGAGGGATGAGAGAACTGGGGGTCAACCGTGTGAGCTTCGGCGTTCAAAGCTTTGACGACGCCAAACTCGCCGCCCTCGGCCGCGCCCACAACGGCGCCCAGGCGACCGGCGCGATCCGCAACGCCGCACAAATCGGGTTCGAGCATCTCTCGCTCGATCTGATCTACGGCGTCGCGGGAGACACTCGTCCCCTTTTGGAACGGGACGTCACGACGGCCTTTTCGCTTCCGATCGACCACATCAGCCTCTATGCGCTGACGATCGAAGAGTCGACCGCTTTCGAAAAAACCCCCGAAAAAGCGCTCGAAGAACTCGACCTCACGCGGTGGCTTTTCCAAGAGATCGCCCTGCGGGGGTTCGAACAGTACGAGATCTCCAATTTCGGACGCTACCGGTGCCGGCACAACCTCGGATACTGGGAGCACAAGCCCTACATCGGACTGGGCAGCGGCGCGGTCGGCTTTTTGGAGAACCGCCGGTTTTATCCCCCGAGCGGCATCGAAACCTACATCGCCGATCCTCTCGCCGAACACGTCGAGGAGCTTTCGTCCAACGATCTTCTCAGCGAAAAACTTTTTTTGGGAATGCGCAGCGCGATCGGCATCGATACCGGGATACTTACCGCCGTACAGAAAAAAGAGGCCGACATTCTGCTCCGCTCCGGCCTCCTCGAAGAACGCGAAGGGCGTTTGTACAATACCGACTTCCTGCTTGCGGACGAAATCGCGCTGCGGATCGAGGGATTTTAGATCCTCCGTTCAGGGGTTTTAAACTTTGTTTCGATAAAATCTCCCGATTATTACCTTAGTTATTAGGATTGAGCGCATGTTTGGAATGGGTCTGGGGGAGATTTTCCTCATCATTATTATTGCGATCCTCTTTTTGGGACCGGACAAGCTTCCGACGACGATGGTCGAAATCGCAAAATTTTTCCGCCAGGTCAAAGGGACGGTAAGTTCCGCGCGTGCCACCCTCGAAGAGGAGATGAAGCTCTCCGAGATGAAGGAAAAAGCCCTCGATTATAAACGCGAACTGACCGATGCGAGCGCCGAGCTCGAGCGTCTTACCAACGTGACCGAAATCGGCAGCGAACTCGCTTCGGTGAAAAACGACCTGAACCTCAATACCCCCGAACCCGCACCCTCGGCCCCGAAAGAACCCGAAGTGATTACGTTCGCCCCGAAATCCAAAGATTCCAAACCCGCTGAAACCAAAACCGAAGAGAATGCCTGATGTTTGACGATTTGAAACCCCACCTCGCCGAGCTGCGCAAGCGGCTGGGCATCAGCGTCGCGACCGTGATCGTAATGTTTTTCGTGATGTTCAATTTCCACGAGCCGATCCTCTCTTGGCTCACCGCACCGCTCAACGAAGCCCTCGCTTCGGTAGGGAAAGTTTCCAAAAACGCCGCGGAAGGAATGGTAACGACGACACAGGTCGGAGGAACCTTTTTCGTCGCGATGAAAGTCGCCTTTTTCGGAGGTCTCCTCGCGTCGCTGCCGGTGATTCTGGCGCAAATGTGGCTTTTTATTTCGCCGGGCCTCTACGAAAACGAGAAAAAGATGCTCTACCCTTTTATTTTCGGGGGTACCATCATGTTCGTGGCGGGGGCGCTGTTTGCCTACTATGTCGTCACGCCGCTGGGATTTGAATTCCTCATTGCCTTCGGGGCGTTCGAATTCGTCCCGTTGATCAACATCGAAGACTACATCGATTTCTTCACCAAGATCATGTTCGGTTTCGGCCTCGCGTTCGAGCTTCCCGTCATTTGCTATTTTCTCGCACTCCTGGGGCTTATCGACGACCGGATGATGACCGCTTTTTTCCGTTACGCGATCGTACTGATCTTTATTATTTCGGCGATTCTGACCCCGCCGGACGTTATGACCCAGATCCTGATGGCCATCCCCCTCACCTTCTTGTACGGGATTTCGATCCTGATTGTCCGTGCGGTCAACCCTGCCCCGAAAGAAGAACCCTACATTGCCGAAGATGAAGAAGAGACAATTGACTAAATGCTCAATCCTCTTCTGACGTCGAGCTACGACTATGAGCTTCCCGAAGAGCTTATAGCCTCTTTCCCCGTCTCCCCGCGCGAACACGCAAAACTTCTTGTTTACAACCGCAGCGATCGCTCCATCACGCACACCCGTTTCGATAAAATCGACGATTTTCTCCCGGAAAACTGTGCGATCATTTTCAATGACACCAAAGTCATCAAAGCCCGTCTTTACGGGCATAAAGAATCGGGCGGAGCAATAGAGCTGCTGATCAACCGCCCGCTGGACGCCTATCGGATCAACGTTTACGTCCGGGGACGGGTCAAGGAAGGGACGAAACTTCTATTTGAACGCGATCTTGTCGCCGTTGTTGTGAAACTACATGAAGACGGCTCCCGTGACGTCGAATTTTCCCTCGGGGGACAACGTCTGCGGTTTGAAGAGCTACTTCCCCTGCTCGACGAAATCGGTCATATCCCCCTTCCCCCCTACCTCGGACGCGAAGACAACAGCGAAGACGAGCGGGAGTACCAGAGCGTCTTTGCACGTCAAGAAGGGGCCGTCGCCGCCCCGACGGCATCGCTGCACTTCAGCGACGAACTCTTCCGCGCGGTATGCGCGCGCCATCCGCACGCCTTCGTCACCCTTCACGTCGGCTCGGGAACCTTCAAACCCGTCGAAGTCGAAAAGATCACGGATCACCCGATGCACTCGGAGTATTTTGCCATCGGCGACGCGGCGTACAATCTTATCCGCGGTGATGCCCCCCTGCTCTGCGTCGGAACGACTTCGACCCGCACGGTCGAGTACCATGTCCGCACCCGCGAGCGCGAGGGGGAGGCAAACCTCTTTTTGCACCCGAACAATCCGCCCCTTCGGGTCAACCATCTTTTGACCAATTTTCACCTTCCGCAGTCGACGCTGCTGATGCTCGTCGCTTCGTTCGTCGGCCTCGAAGAGACCCACCGCATCTATGCCGAAGCGATTGAACAGAAATACCGCTTTTTTTCTTACGGCGATGCCATGCTTATACTCTAAATCAATTCTGTTTATGATAAAATAGTGATATTCCTTCACCAAGGCTTATCATGTTTAACCGCAGACATTTTCTCGGCGCCGGCCTGATCCTCGGCGCTTCTTCTCTCTTTGGCAAAGAGTCCTCTTCCAAAATCATCACCGATGCCAAGGAATTTGTCCCTCCCCACATTGCGTTTCCCCAAAAGAAACCTCTCAAGACAATCTCGGACCGTCCGCCGCTGCTCGAATCGCCGCGCGATATTTTCACCCAGGCGATCACCCCCAACGACCAGTTCTTCGTCCGGTGGCATATGCCCGACATTCCGACCTACATCGATCTGGCGGAGTTTCGCCTCGAAGTCAAAGGATCCGTCGAGACTCCCCTCTCTTTGAGCGTTGACGATCTGAAAAGCAAATTCGAGCCCGTACAGATCACCTCGGTCCTCCAGTGCGGCGGCAACAGTCGCAAATACTACGCCGCCAGCGGGCAGGCGACGCACGGCGTGCAGTGGGGCCACGGAGCGATGGGCAGTGCCGTCTGGAAAGGGGTCCGCCTCAAAGACATCCTCCACCGTGCAGGGGTCAAAGGAAGTGCCAAGTGGGTGGGCGTCAACGGCCTCGAAAAACCGGCGATGGACGCCACGCCCAAATTTTTCCGTGAAATGGCGATCGACGAGGCCCTCAGCGGCGAACTGATCGTCGCCTACGAAATGAACGGCGAAGACCTCCCCTACCTCAACGGCTTTCCGCTGCGCCTCGTCATCCCCGGCCATTTCTCCGACAGCTGGGTCAAAATGCTGAGTGAAATTACCGTTTTCGACGAGTATCAAAACAGCTTTTTCATGGACGTCGCCTACACCGTTCCCGACAACGACTGCGAATGCGTCGTTTCGGGAAGCGACTTCGAGTACAAACGCAAACCGATCGCGGAAATGAAAGTCAAATCGGTCATCGGCTATCCGACGCCCGGCACCGTGATCAAAAAAGGTTCGCGCGTCAAGGTGACCGGGGTCGCCTTCGATCAGGGGAAAGGGATCAAAGAGGTGATGATCTCCGTCGACGGCGGCAAAAGCTGGAGTGCGACGGCGCTACAAAAAGACTACGGTAAATACGCCTACCGTCAATGGGTATACGAATGGGAACCCAAAACCAAAGGGGCCCATACGATCATGGTGCGCGCCATCAACCGCATCGGCAACATCCAGCCGCAGGCGCATGAAATCGGCTGGAATGCCGGCGGATACCAATACAACGCCGTTGACGCCGTCAGCGTGCAAATCGTGTAAGGAGCGATCATGAAAAAATTCCCGTTGCTTGCCCTGTTGCTTGCCGCTTCACTAAACGCCCAGGTGGCCAAACCGATCGAAATGCCTTACGTCGATTATCCGATGGTCAAAGGGGACCACGACGAAGTGGCCCAACAATACTGCCTTATCTGCCACTCCTGGGGATACATCCTCAACCAGGGGAAAAAAAGCCGCCCGTACTGGACCGGTACCGTCCAAAAAATGGTCAATGAATTCAAAGCCCCCATCGGCAAGGAAGATCAGCAGATCATCGTCAACTACCTCGTCAAACACTACGGGTACGAAAGCTCGGCTCAACACTGAGCCGAACCCCTCTCAAACCGGGTAAACCCTTCCGTTTCTTACCTCGATCATGCCCCCCAGTTCCGCTTCGAATATTTCCGCAGGATACACCGTAACCGCTTCTTCGTACGTCGGTCCGTTCCGGCAATAGGCGATAAACGGGGTATCTTCGATCCGCTGACGCGATACACGGCTCAGTGATTCGACGAACCGATCAATGTCCTCGATTGCCGTTGCTTTGTTCTGGGCCAAAAGCCGCCGAGTCCCCCCGCTTTCTCCCAGCCGATGGGGCAGCACGTAGATCGGCTTCCCCATTGCCAACGCGTATTCGGCGCTGCGCATACTTCCGCTGTCGGGTTCGGCTTCGGCGATGACGAGTGCCGAACCCAGCGCAACGACGATTTCGTTGCGCGCCACGAAGCTCCACTCGCGCGCTTCGAATCCCGGTTCGAAATGGCTCAGCACCAGTCCTTGGGTAGCGATCGATTCGATCAGATCACGGTTCGAAGAAGGATAATGTCGGTCAATCCCGCACGGGAGGACCGCAACGGTACGGTTTACTCCCGCCCCTTCATGCGCGACGCGGTCAATCCCCGTTGCGGCACCGCTGATAATCGTCATTCCCGACTGTGAAAGCTTTCTGGAAAGTTCGAAAACCGCGCTACGGGCGTATTGCCCCGCGCGGCGGCTTCCCACGATCGATATTTTGGGAGTTTCGAGCAGTTCAAGCGAACCGCGGTAATAGAGTGTACGGGGATAGCGTTTCATCGATTCGAGTTCGGCGATCACGCCGGGTACGGTATTCACGATCCTCTCTCCTGGATGCTTTGGCAATACTATAGCCAAAACATTCCGTAAAGGGAAAATTATGTCAGGATGTCAAATTTGGTCGATCCCGACCAGCCGCACTTCCCCCAGCACCTCTTTGGACTCTCTCAGCGCGCGGATCGTGTCGGGACGCGGATGCCCGATGGCGACCGCGGTGCCGTGACGCTTGGCTTTTTCGACCGCTTCACGGATTTGGCGTTTCACGTTCGCAACGCCGCTTTGATGATCCAAAAAGACGTCTCGCCCGATGTAGCGCATCCCGTGTTTGGAAGCTGCCTGCGGCACTTTGCTTTTGGGTGTCGTGCGGCTGTCGACAAAGATGATCCCCTCTTTCTTTAACACCCCGATCAGTTTTTCCATCGCTTCGGAGTCGGCGGTATACTTCGATCCCGTGTGGTTGTTCATGTAGCGGACGTTGGGGTAGAGCTGTTTGAGCTGTGCGATTCTTTGGGCGATCTGTGCTTCCGAATCGCCCTGGCGAAGGGTGGAGGGTTCTTCGTCGTCGAAATGTTCCGCTTCCAGCGGAAGATGGACCATGTAGCCGTTTTCTCCCCGCGCCAGATCAGCCGATCCGGGATGGCGCGAGCTGGGGGGGAGAAACGACATCACAAGCGGCAGGCCGGTGGAACGGATCGCCCTGACATCGCGTTCGTACGACACGTCGTCGATGATGATGACCAGTTTCGCCCCGCTGCCCGAGGGGACTTTGGGACGGGTGTATGCCGGGGGGGGAGACGCTTTGGGCTCTTTGGGGGCATACTCGTGCTGGGGTTCGAGAGCACGCAGAGGACGCTCTTCTTCGAGCACCGTCTGCAGTTCCTTCTTCAAACGGCGTATCTCCTCTTCGCGTTTTCCCGCTTCGAGCCCGGTCGCTTCGTCGATCGAGGTGATCATTTTTATCTCATCGATAAGCTGGCGTGTCTGTTCCCTCTCACGGGTCAGTTCCCCCTCCATCTGCCCGTACCCGATGTAATATCCCACAAACAGCGAAAGGATACATAAGAGGGCGACGGCCAGAGCCAGGGCGATACGTTTGAGCCAGATACGAGGAAACGGGGAAGGAGTTTTGTGCATCGAAGGGAAAACCCCTGTAGTGGTGTGCGGGGCGCGTGCCCCGAAGAATCAGTTTTTGGACTGGTCGACGATTTTGTTCGCTTTAATCCACGGCATCATCGCGCGGAGGCGCTCACCCGTCACTTCGACAGGATGGGCAGCCAGGTTTTTGCGCTCGGCGTTCATGCGCGGATAACCCGCCTGTCCTTCGAGGACGAAGTCTTTGGCGAACTGGCCGTTCTGGATCTCTTTGAGAACCTGGCGCATCGCTTTTTTCGACTCTTCGTTGATGACGCGGGGACCGGAAACCATATCGCCGTACTCGGCGGTGTTGGAGATCGAATAACGCATATCTTTGATACCGCCTTCGAAAATCAGGTCGAC
Source organism: Campylobacterota bacterium (assembly GCA_040752835.1). Lineage (NCBI taxonomy): Bacteria > Pseudomonadati > Campylobacterota > Campylobacterota bacterium. The sequence continues at coordinate 71,286 of JBFMGG010000003.1, forward strand.
GATCAGTTTCATTTCGTGCAGACACTCGAAATACGCCATCTCTTCAGGATAACCCGCTTCGACAAGGGTTTCGAATCCGGCCTGGATCAGGGCAGAGACACCGCCGCAAAGAACCGCCTGCTCACCGAAAAGATCGGTTTCGGTTTCGTCTTTGAACGTCGTTTCGATGATACCCGTACGGCCGCCGCCGATTGCCGAAGCATACGAAAGGGCAAGTTCTTTCGTGTTTCCGCTCGGATCCGCGTAAACGGCGATCAGATCGGGGATACCGCCGCCTTTGACGAACTCGCTGCGAACGGTATGTCCGGGTGCTTTAGGGGCAACCATCATAACGTTGATGTCTTTGGCCGGGATGATGCGTCCGTAGTGGATGCTGAACCCGTGTCCGAAAGCGATCGTCGCACCGCTTTTGAGGTTCGGAGCGATTTCGTTTTTGTAGATTTCCGCCTGGTTTTCATCCGGGAGAAGGATCATAACGACATCGGCGTACGCAGATGCTTCGGCGACCGTCATAACTTTGAACCCTTTTGCTTCCGCTTTCGTCCATGAGCTTCCGTCCTTGCGAAGACCGATAACGACTTCGACGCCGCTGTCACGGAGGTTTTCCGCATGTGCGTGACCCTGTGATCCGAAACCGATCATCGCCACTTTTTTGCTTTTGATGAGTGCCGTATTGCAATCTTTGTCGTAGTAAACGTTCAATGCCATAAAGGTATCCTTGAGTAAGCATACAAAGCTTAAAATTTCGCGGATTATACCCCACTTTTGCATAAATAAAAATTAGTGGAGCCTTATACCCCGATGCTAAATCGGCGTGTAAGTGTGTATGAACGGAGGCATGCTACAATTCACCCCAAAAACGGGATATCACGCCATGAAAAAGTTCAACCTCTTCAAAGAGATTATCATCGTCGAGCGCGCCGAACTGCTGCGTGCCGCTTCGTCCCAGAAAAAATTCGCGATTTCCCACCAGGGTGAAATCGTCTACGAACCGTTCCCGCCGACGCTGATTTCCGTTTTCGAAGGTTCGGTTCCTCCCCTCTCTCCTTTGAGTACCACGACGAACCGTCCGATCGGATCGATGCTGGGCGATGCTTACCGCATCGTCGAAGACGAAGACCGCGTCTTGATCAAAGCCGCCGGTGCGTGGCAGAACATCATCGGTTGGAACCGGTCTCGCGCATTGTATGACGACACGACAGGAGACGGCATCGACCGTTTTTCGGACAAGGAGCTCGAAACGATCGGATGGCACGCAACCGAATTTTCGATCACCTATCGCGACATCGTCGAACATCTGGAGGCGGCGACCGAGGGGATCGTGCTGTGCATCGAGCAAGAAGACCCCTACCGCTTCAGCGGCCTCGGCTTCCCTTCCGATATCGTCCATACCCGACAGGCGGGTTTTGCGTATTGCGCGGAAACGATCGAGAACAAACTCCTCACGGATTCCGACTACGCCACCCTGAGCGACGACGAAGAAGAGGCGCTCGCGTATTTTAGAGCACGCGCAGGTAACGTTCCAGGATGATTTTCGCCGCAAGCGAATCGACCCGCCCGTCGCGCTTGTAACGGATCTCTCCGCGCATCAGCGCTTCGGCTTCCTGCGAGCTGTTCGCCTCATCCTGATATGCGATTTCCCCTTTGAAATCGACCAGGTTCATAAAATGGGCGACCCGGCGGCGCATCTCGTCCTCGGTCGTACTCCCCATCGGAATACCGATCACCACCGTCTGCGCTTCGTATTCGTCGAGTACTTTTTTGACGTCGTTCGCCGCCTGATTGCGGTTGCGCCGTTCGACGGCGTTCAGGGGCGTTACGATGCCGTTTCCGTAACTGAGCGCCAGCCCGATCCGCTTGAGACCCAGATCGATCGCGATAACGGCTCCCATCATTTCCCCAGGCAAAACTGTCCGAACATCTTGTCGAACATCTCGTCAAGTTCGTATGGCCGGCTCAGCGAGGCAACGGAGCGGATCGCACGGTTGATGTGAAACGAAAAGAACTCCAGTTCCCCGTCCTGGAGCGGTTCGTGCGCGTCGTCGATGGCGCACAGCGCTTCGGAAACGGCGCTCACCTGCCGCTGCGAAATCAGCATCATCTCTTCGCTTTCGTTGTCGTGATCCATGTACGACGCAAGTGCGTCGGCCAAGGGATGCGTCTGTTCCCTGCAGCTCAGGCGGATCGGATCGTATTTCCCCAGCATCTCCCCCTCGAACCGTTCGGGCAGGTCCGCTTTGTTGAGGACGCAGATAAACGGTTTCTCCCCGCGGTAACGTTCGATCAGATCGATGATGGCACGGTCTTCGTCGTCGATCGTCCGACTCGCATCGAACAAAGCGATGACGATGTCGGCGTTTTCGACCGCGGCGATGGAGCGTTCGATGCCGATCTTTTCGATTTCGTCGCTGGCGGAGCGGATCCCCGCCGTATCCACCAGACGGATCAGATGGGTACCGATGCGTACCTGCTCTTCGATCGTATCGCGCGTCGTCCCCGCAATGTCACTCACGATCGCCCGCTCGTAATCGAGCAGCGCGTTAAGCAACGAACTTTTCCCGACGTTGGGTTTGCCGATAATCGCGACGCGGTACCCCTGCATCAGCCCGCTGCGACGACGGCTTGCTTCGAGGGTGCGCGACAGTTCGCTTTTGATTCGGGAAAGTTTGAGTACGATCTGGTCGACGACGTCGGGGGGAAGATCCTCTTCGGCGTAATCGATCACGACCTCCGAATAGGCGAGAATTTCGAGGAGCGAATCGCGGATCGTTTCGACGTACCCGCGCAGCTCACCCTTCATCTGGCGGGCCAGAATCCGCGCGGCGTCGTCGCTTTTCGCTTCGATCAGCGACGCGATCGCTTCGGCCTGTGTCAGGTCCAGCCGGCCGTTGAGAAACGCCCGCTTGCTGAATTCCCCCGGATCGGCGAGGCGCGCGCCCAAGGTCAGGACCGCGCGGAGGATCTTTTCGGCGACGATCAGCCCGCCGTGACACTGGAATTCGACGACGTCTTCCCCCGTAAAACTCTTGGGTCCCTGAAAATAGATGACAATCGTTTCATCGATCAGGCTTCCGTCCCTCTCGTAGAGTGACGCGAGGGTGGCATAACGGGGAGTGAGGGTTTGTCTGTGCGAGAGCGACAGGGCGATCGAAAGGGCCGCGTCGCCGCTGAGACGGATGATGGCGATCGAGCCGACGCCATGGGCGGTGGCGATCGCGGCGATGGTGGCGTTCATCAATACTCGTGGTAACTGTTGATGACGATGAATTTTCCGCCGTCGCGCGTCGAACGAATCGCCACGTACCGGTCGGGATATCGCTCGCGAAGCTGTTTGAGGGCGATCTGCACCAGGACGCCGTCAAGCACCTTGGTCTGGGCGCGCCCGTCCCGTTCGATCGTTTCGCATATTCCCACGAGATAGCGGGAAATCGATTCTTCCTGATTTTTGAGGAATTCGGCGATTTCGAGACGCAGCTGCATTCCGTAGACGGCATTAATCCAGTTGAAGAGCATGTACGAGAGGGCCTTGTAGCGGTACCCTTCTTTGCCGATCATGAGCGCCGCGTCGGGGCCGGTGAATTCGATGAGAAGGGTATTCTCGTCATACACGCTCACCTGCACCTCGTCGATGTCGAAGCACACCCCCGCGAACAGTTCGTTAATCTGGGCTTTCACTTCGTCGGCGCATTCCTGCGCGCTCATGTCGGGGTAATATTCGTCCCCTTCCTCGCCGTATTCGTCTTCATCGGCACCATAATACTCTTGCGTATCGGGTTCGTCGATTATGGGCTGTACTGGTTCATCAAGCAAAGAGGAAACGGGGGAAGCGGAAGAGGAGGAAGGCTGGGGAAGATTGGCAACGATGAGGGCCGATTTTTTAAACATCCCCAGTATCCCTTTCGAAGGGAAACGGATGATCTCGACCTGCAAGGCGGTGACGGAGCATCCGAACTCCGAAGCCGCCTTGGCATAGGCTTCTTCGAGCGTCGGCGCTTCAATCTTTTTCATGATGCTTTTCCGCAAGATGGGCTTCGTGACGGGCCGCGCGGGCCGCCTCGAACTGTTTGTTCACCAAATACTGCTGCGCGATCGAGAAGATATTGTTCACGAACCAGTACAGTACGAGCCCCGCAGGGAATGTAAAGAAGAAGAACGTGAAAATGATCGGCAGGAATTTGAAAATTTTCTCCTGCAGCGGATCGGTAAAGTTACTCGGCGTAATTTTTTGCTGATAATACATCGTCGCACCCATCAGGATCGGGAGGATGAAGTAAGGGTCCATGCGGGAGAGGTCGGTGACCCACAGCATCCACGGTGCACCCTGCAATTCGACGGCATTGAGAAGCACGCGGTAGATCGCGAAGAAGACCGGGATCTGGAGCAGAAGCGGCAGACATCCGCCCAGCGGGTTGGCGCCGTGCTTTTTATACATCTCCATGACCGCGGCGTTCATGCGCGCGGGATCGCCTTTGTATTTTTCCTGGACTTCTTTGATCTTCGGAGCGATCTCCTTGATCTTCTGCATCGACACCATCCCTTTGTGGGTGAGCGGATAGAGGAAGATACGGATGATAATGGTGAGCGCGATGATCGCCCATCCCCAGTTGCCGAAAATGCCGTGGAGCCACATCAGGACTTTGAAAATCGGGGTGGCAACGAACGTGAACCATCCGAATTCGATCGCGTTGACCAGTACGGGATCGATTGAGTGGAGCGTTTTGTATTCTTTGGGGCCGATGTATCCGTTAAACGCGAAATTCGGCGTCCCTTCCAGATAGGTGACGGGGTTGTTGCTCGCGTCGCGTTCCACCGTGACCTGGGTCGATTTGTCAAATCCGTACATGATCGACGCATAATACTGGTCAAACGACGAAGCAAGGTGAACGTCACTGAAAATCGAGCGACCTTCGACGTCGCCGTCTTCGAAAATCGTCGTCAGGCTGTCACCCGAGTAGACCATACTTCCTACGACCGTCATGATCTGTTCGATGATCTGCGGGTGCTGTCCCAGATAGACGAAATAGCGTTTTTCGTTCGAAAGGGCGATTTTCGCATCGTAGTGTCCGTCACTGTAAAACGTCAGTGTTTTGGTGAGTGTCACTCCCGGCAGCGCCTGCGTCAGGACTACCGTGGATTTGCCGTTCTCGCCGAGCGTCATGCTGTTGACGCTGGCCGTATAGGGAGTTTTGGATGCGGCATCGTTGAGCGCTTCGTCGGCAAAACGGACGTAGAGGGGTTTGGCACCGCTTGCGGAGACGAGCTCGGCAAGCTTGCCGTCTTTGCCGTTGTGTTTCGCGTTGCTCAGGACAACCGACGAAATACGGCCGAGCGTATCGATTTTCAGCGTGAACTCTTTGGCTGAAACGGTGGTGAGCGTATCGGTGGTCGTCATCGATACCGGCACCGCGGACGAAGCGTTCGCCTCCGTCGCGGTTGTTGTTACCGGATTCTGGGCCTCAGCCGCACGGACGACCGGTTTCTCGGTCGTGTTTTGCTCGCTGTTGGGGGTTTCGGGCGGGAATACGGTCGTATATCCGATAAAAAACAAAAACGATAGTGCAACGGCAACGAGGAGCCGCTGGTTCGGGGTAAACTTTTCTAGCACTGGGACCCTTTAAACTTAAAATTTTTGATCAGAAAATAATTCTGTTGATATGGAACAAACCAGTATTTTATCGTATTTACGGAAAGTTCTGCAGGCTTCATCGCCGGTTTGGCAATCGTCGGGTAGTCGATACCGCCACGAAAAAGTTGATTGCATCGAAGAATACGCAAAAATGTTGAACCGAAAGCGCGGGGGAGAGTGTTGCACTCGAACTGCCACAGGGCGTATTCCGAGCATGAAGGATAATGGCGACACGAACCTCGCGTCACCAGGGAGAAAGAGTGCCGGTAGAGCCAAAGGAGTTTAAGAAAGAACTTTCTTATTATCATCTGTCCCACACAAAGCACCCGTCCGTTTCAAAACATATTTGCAGTCGCGCCGCACGTTTTCAAAAGGGTTTTCGAACAAAGGCCCTTTGGCGACGAAGACGTACCATCCGTCCTGCGCATCGGCCGAAAACTCGGCAAAAAGAGCGCGCAAGCGCCTTTTACACCGGTTTCTCACCACTGCGTTTCCGACTTTTTTACTTGCGGTATACCCGACTTTCTTTTCTCCCGCAATCGGGAGATAAAACAGCGCCATCGAGGTGCTGTGCGCACCTTTTCCGCGCTGATAGACTCGCTGAAACTCGCTGTGGAGTTTGAGCATCGAAAAGCCGTTTACACAGCCAATCGTTTTCTACCTTTGGCACGACGAGCGTTCAATACGCGGCGGCCGTTTTTTGTCGCCATACGGGCACGGAAACCGTGTGTGCGTTTACGTGGCGTATTATGCGGTTGGTATGTTCTTTTCATAACCATTCCCTTTAGAAATTTTTAGCACGCAATAATAGGGCAATCTTACTTAAAGATCGATTAAGTTTCACAAAAGCTTCTTTAAACGGGGGCAACTACGGTTTCAAAAATTCCCGCAGCGTCGGCATCACCGACTGCCCTTTGGGTGCCATATCCAGTTCTACTTTTGTTTTCAGCTTCATGTGGCAGTCGCGGCACTCGCGGATCACCGCGTGTTCCGCGACCCGTACCCCTTCGATTTTTGCCATAGGATGGCAGGCGAAACAGTCGCTCCCGCATTCGGCCATTTTGGAAGGATTGGCGCTGTGACATTGGATACAGGTCGTCATCGGTTTATGGCGATGGTCGCTGTCGATGTTTTTTAAAAGGGCGGGATGACACGTCATGCAATCCCCCGTACATCCCCACAACGGCAACAATAACGAAATCAGCAGTGCGATCGTCTTCATAAGCGATATGGTAGCTCTTTTTTCCCGGCCCCGCAAGGGGCGGAAAATCAGGCCACGCTCACCTTCATCTCGTCTCCCTCGGCGTCAAAAGTGACCGACGATCCCTCGTCGACCTCCCCGCCGAGGATCAGGTCGGCCAGACGGTCTTCGACGATTTCGTACAAAGCCCGTTTGAGCGGGCGCGCTCCGTAGACGGGATCGAATCCCGCTTCGGCGATATGGCGCTTGGCCGCGTCGGTCAGGGTGAGGGTGATCTGCCGCTCCTCGACTTTGGCAGCGATCTCGCCGAAGAAGAGATCGACGATCGAGAGGATCTGCGCTTCACCCAGCGGGTTGAAGACGACGACGTCATCGAGACGGTTCAAAAATTCGGGTTTGAAATGGCGTTTGAGCTCATCGAGCACCAGCCCTTCCAGCTTCTCGTCCCCGTGATGCGCCATGATCTTGTCGCTGGCGATGTTCGAAGTGAGAATGATGATCGTGTTGCTGAAATCGACCACGACCCCCTTGTTGTCCGTCAGACGTCCGTCATCAAGCACCTGAAGCAGAACGTTGAAAACGTCGGGATGCGCTTTTTCGACCTCGTCGAACAAGATGACGCTGTAAGGTTTGCGGCGGACCGCTTCGGTGAGCTGTCCCCCCTCCTCGAATCCGACGTATCCCGGAGGCGCACCGACGAGGCGCGACACGGCATGTTTTTCCATGTATTCGGACATGTCGATGCGGATCATCGCTTCGGAACTGTCGAAGAGAAACTTCGCCAGCGTTTTGGCCGTCTGCGTTTTCCCGACCCCGGTAGGGCCCAGGAAAAGGAACGATCCGATCGGACGGCTTTTGTCGGAGAGCCCCGCTTTGTTCCGCTTGATCGCGCGGGCCACGGCATGGGTGGCGCGTTCCTGCCCGACCACCTCGCGGTTGAGCTCGTCCTCGATGTGGAGTATCTTCTCTTTTTCGCTCTGCAGCATTTTGGTGACCGGTATCTTCGTCCAGCGGCTTACGACGCCCGCGATGGAAGCTTCGTCGACGCTGTTTTTGAGGAGCGTTCCGGCACGCTGCATCTCTTTCCAGCGTTCCTGGAGCGCTTTTTCCTCTTCAAAGAGTTTGGGGATCTGGCCGTATTCGATCTCGGCGGCCTTGTTGAAATCGGCGGATTGTTTGGCACTCTCCGCTTCACGCCGTTTCGACTCGATCTGCCCCTTGATGCCCGAAATCTTTTCGAACACCTCTTTTTCATGGGCGAACTGCGCTTCGAGGTTGCGGCGCTCCTCACTCACGTCGGCGAGCTCTTTTTCGATCTCTTCGAGCCGCTTGGTATTGGCCGCGGACTCTTCCATTTTGAGCGCCTCTTTTTCCACCTGCAGCCGGGTCTGCTGACGCTTCACGCTTGCAAGGGCGTTGGGCTCGGATTCAATCTGCATCTTCAGCTCCGCCGCCGCTTCGTCGATCAGGTCGATCGCCTTGTCGGGAAGGAAACGGTCGTTGATGTAGCGCTCCGAGAGCTTTGCCGCCGCCACGAGGGCCGAATCGGTGATCGTGACGGTATGGTGCGCTTCGAGGCGTTCTTTGAGCCCGCGCAGAATCTGAAGCGACTGGTTAACGCTGGGTTCCTCGACATGAACCGGCTGGAAGCGGCGCTGGAGCGCGGCGTCTTTTTCGAAATACTTGCGGTATTCTTTGAGCGTCGTCGCCCCGATGGTATGCAATTCCCCGCGGGCCAGTGCCGGTTTGAGGATGTTGGCCGCATCCATCGACCCCTCGCTCGCCCCTGCTCCTACAATCGTGTGGATTTCGTCGATGAAGAGGATGACGTTGGCGGACTTTTTGACTTCGTCCACTACCGCTTTGAGCCGGTCTTCGAATTCCCCGCGGTATTTCGCCCCCGCGATGAGCGCACTCATGTCCAGCGCGATGACCCGCTTGTTCTGTAAGGAAAGCGGCACCTCTTTGTTAACGATGCGCTGGGCCAGCCCCTCGACGAGCGCCGTTTTACCGACTCCCGGTTCCCCCAGCAAAATGGGATTGTTTTTCGTCTTGCGGATAAGGATCTGCATCATCCGAGAAATCTCCTCGTCACGTCCGATGACGGGAGAGAGCTTCCCTTCGACCGCTTCTTTGGTGAGATCGATACCGTATTTGGAAAGCGATTCAAGCGTCTCATCGGCCGTTTGGGATTCGATCTTCTGTCCGGCGCGGGAGGCTTCGAACGTTTTGGCCAATTCGCGCAAATCGACGTATTTGCCCAGAATCTCTTTGAACGGGTCGTTTTGGAGATTCGCGACGACATACGTATCGATGGCAAGGAAGCTGTCTCCGTTTTTGGCCATCTCCCCCGCACTCACTTCGAGCGAATGGGCGAAATTGCGTGAAAGGCGGATGTTTTCCTTGCTGACGTGCGACGCCGAAGGAAGTTTGGCCGCCGCGCTTTTGACGTCGAGTTCGATCGCCGTTTTGTCGATGCTCATTTTGTTGAACATCTGGTTGAGGGGGGAGTTGCTGTTGGCCAGCAGCGCCCAGAGAAAATGGATCGGTTCGACTTCGCTGTTTTTATTATGAAGTGCCAGGGAGATCGACGATTCGATCATCTCGGTCATTTGGTGGGTCAGTTTTTCAAAAATATTCTGCATCGTAAAATCCTTTAGTTGAGTTACACGAATTATAATACTTTGAGTCACTTCATGTCAAGTGTATTGCAAAAAGCGAACTTAGACGATCAACGCCGACACCAATCCGATCGCCCCGCCGAAAACGCCGCCCCATACCACAAGCCATCCGAGGTGTTCCTTGATCAGGGTGTGGAGCATCTCTTTGACCATAGCGGGGGTCAATTCAGCCAGGCGCGATTCGACGATCTGTTCGATCGATTTCGCCAGATCGGGACTCCCCTGATGGAGGTGGGTATTGAGGGCCCTTAAAAACGACTCGCTCTGGGAAATCTCGATCGTCGATGCCTTGATCCGTTTGACGAAAGGCTCTTTGAGCTTTTCAACGACGACGTCGCCCCCGAACATCCCCAGCATCGCGCCGATCGGGGAGTCCATGACGCTGCGCACGAGCGCGTGGTATGCCGGGGTGAAATCGGTCGCTTCGATGATCGGGGTGAGATCGACGCTCCGTTCGTTCGCGCGTACGAACGATTCGATCTTGTCGGGGGTGAAGAACTGCTCCATCACCAGATTTTTGATCGCCGTTCTGATCGATTCGAAACGATCCAGAATAATTCCCGACCCGTAGAGGTAGGGAACCTTTTCAAAAAGCATGTGAATCGCCAGCTGGTTCGTCAGTGCACCCGAGAGGGCAAAAAGGCCCGCCATGCGCACCGCTTCGGCGGCCGTCCCCTCAAACCAATAGGAAGCTCCGGTCACTCCCAGGGCTGCGGCGTTAGTCAACCATCCTTTATCCATGAACGCAACTCCTTGTATTAATCCGATAATTATACAAAAATAGCTAAAGTTCGGTAAAAAGAGAGTATTCCGAATGTATCATACGATCCGCTCCCTTCTCAAATCGCACGACCTCGAAACGATTTCGGGGGCTTTCGGCACGGCGCTTGAACGCAGCGACGAAGCGCCTTTGTGGAAACAAAAGACACTTCCCTACGTCCGTGCGATCCTGAGTGTCCTGCTGCCGTTGCGGGAACAGGGACTTTTGTTCGATCCCGAAGGAAACCCCCACGCCGAACTGACTCCCGAACTGTTTTTGCGGTGGTGCGATCTCCTCAGCCTCAAGACTCTCGCGTTCACGCTGGCCAAAAGCAACGCCGACAAGCGCCTCGTCCGTACCCGTCATCGCGCCGACGCAGCAGCTGTCTACGTCCCGGTCGATCTTGAAGAACTCGGTAGGTACCTTGCTTCCTACAGCGTCAACCTTGAAGACGAATGGCTCGATTTTCCGATCACCAACTACAATCTCCACATCGGGATTACCTCGCTGATCGCCAAAATTCTTGAAGGAAAATACTGATGCGCGAAATCAAACCGCTCCAAATCAACGGCTATCTCGGACGCGAGGAGATCGCTTCGCACCTGGGCAACGTCGAATACATCGTGATGGCTGCGCCCTCGATGCTCGACGCACCCCGACTGCCGATCCATTTTACGATTTTTTTGAATACCGCCGATCCGATTCCCGAACCCGTCAAAGCAGCCATCTTCGAAAAATTTTGCCGCGAACACGCGATCACCGCGACCAGCGATCTGCTGTTCGAGCCCGGTCGCGTCGCGTTCGCCCTCACTTCTCAGGAAACTCCGATGCCCCGGCATCTGCTCGATCCCGCCGAAGCCAACATGATCCCCTGGGTCGTCTTGCAGGTGATCGATTTCCTGGGGGACTCCCGCGAATTCAAAGAGGTTAAAGAAGGGTTCAGCGGCTGGAGTTACAGCTACGCCCGATAGGCGCACATCGTTTCAACCTCTTCGACCGTTTTGGCGATCATCGCCGACAAATTCTCATGTCCGCTTTCGGTGACGAGGATGTCATCCTCGATCCGTATTCCGATTCCCCGGTAACGTTCGGGTACACTCTCGTCATCGGCGCGAAAATAGAGCCCCGGTTCGACCGTCATCACCATCCCTGCCTCAAACGCCAACGATTCGCCCGATTCATCGACATACGGACACGGATCGTGTACGTCCAGCCCCATCCAGTGACCGATCCCGTGGGGGGCGTATTTTTTGTGTTCTTTGGCTTCCATCAACGCATCCCGATCACCGTGCAAAACCCCCAGGCCGATCAACGCGTCGCAGAGCAACTCTTCACTGAATTTTTGGAGCCGATCGCGCTTCACCCCGGGTCTGAGGGCATCCATCACTTTGAGTTGCACATCCAAAACCGCGGTATATACCTCGCGCTGCGCATCGCTGAATTTTCCGCTGACCGGAAACGTCCGCGTAATATCGCTGGCGTAAAGTTCCCACTCGCACGCGGCGTCGATCAGCACCAGGTCCCCATCCCTCAGTTCGTCGCGGTTGTCCACGTAATGGAGGGTGTTGGCGTTGTTTCCCCCCGCCACAATAGCACCGTAGGCTTCGCTGCGGGCTCCGCCGTTCAGAAAAACATGCTGCATCGTCGATTGCAGCTGATATTCCCGCATCCCCGCACGGCATTTTTTCATTGCATCATGATGCGCTTCGGCCGTAATCGAAATCGCTTTTTTGATCGTCTCGATCTCTTCGGGATCCTTGATCAGCCGCAGCGTACGGATCAGGAAGGTAACGTCTCGAAACGAGCGGATATGGCGCTTGATGCCGCGCATCTCCCGCAGTTCTGAGGCCGCCGATTTGGCCTGTGCGAGAAACGGCGAATTTCCGAACAGGTCGATGTAGAGGTTGACATGTTCCCTCAGCAGCTCTTTGACCTCTTTGGAGTAATCGGCAACGTCGCCTACCACGTCGACACGGAACCGTTCGCGCGCCCCATCGATGCCGGTTTTCGCCCCGTTCCAAAGAGCGTGTTCGGCATCGTAGGCCTCGACGTAGAGGATACTTTTCGTCGCTTCGGCGGTTTTGACCAGAACCAGCACGGCATTACTCTCCGTAAATCCCGTAAGGTAATAAAAGTCGCTGTTTTGACGGTAGGGGTATTCGGTGTCGTTGGAGCGCAACGCGTGGGGGGCGCTGGCGATAATCGCAACGCCTTCGTCCATCCGTTCAAGAAGCCGAAGTCGGCGGTTAAAATAGTGGTGTTCGTTCATGGGGATATTGTGCCATAAAATAGGGAGTTTTCCACCTCCGAAGAGGCAGAGAAAGGTTTAGAAATTGCGCTCGAGAAGCTTATCGACCTTGAGGATCGTAATGATCCGGTCGGCCTGTTTGCCGACGCCGTCGATCAGGCTCTCTTCTTCCGAAATCGTTTCAGGCGCGGGACCGACGTCTTTTTTCGGGAGGCGGATCGCTTCGGTGAGGCGATCGATGACGAACCCGGCGACGTCGTCGCCGTTTTTCATCACGATAAAACGGGTCTCTTCGGTGTGTTTGATCATCTCAAGCCCGAAGCGCGAACGAAGGTCGATCAGCGGAATGACCGAGCCGCGAAGGTTGAATACCCCCAGAATGTAGGGAGGGGTTTGCGGAACGCGGGTCCAGCTGATCGGTTTGATGATCTCCTGGATGCTCAAAATGGGTACCGAAAATTCTTCATCCCCCACGATGAAACCGACCAACTGGATCACTTCATCGATTTTGACGTCGTCTCCGGCGAGGGTTTTGTGCTGTTTATTGATAATCTGTTGGAGTTTTTCGCTCATGGTTATAGCCCCTCGTTAAACTTGATATTGCGTTTGACGACATTCATCAGGTATTCCGGAGAATACGGCTTGGTGATGTATTCGACCATTCCCGATTCGACCCCGCGCATCCGGTCGGCTTTACCCGAACGCGACGTTACGGCGATCAACGGAAGGTTTTTGTATTTGTTGTATTTTTTGATCTCGCTGGCGAGGGTATATCCGTCCATCCGCGGCATTTCGATGTCGATGAGCATTCCGTCGAAGGTATGATCGCCCTGTTTGAGGACATTCAGCGCTTCGACCCCGTCGACCGCTTCGACGAGGGTGATCCCCATCGGCTCAAGTGCCTTTCGCATGATGGTACGGTCAGTTTTGGAGTCGTCGACGATCATCACGCAGTAGTCGCTGGCGGAGGTTTTGGCCCCGGCGCGCCCTTTGCTCTCGGCGCTCTCCTGCCCGACGGTCGATTTGACCGACTTGGCCATCTGCATCAGCGCGGCGACGTCGACGATCAGCGTTACGCCCCCGTCTCCGCGGATCGTCGCACCGGCGATCCCCTCAATCCCTTTGAGGTATTCGCCCAGCGATTTGATAACGATCTCTTCCTGTCCGACGAGCGAATCGACGATCAGGCCGATTTTGCTCTCCGCCAGTCCGAGAACGACGACGTAGGCGTGTTCGCTGTTGTCGAATACCCGCTCGACTTCGAAGATGTCGCCGATGTGCACCAGCGAGAGGACTTCGTCACGCAGACGCATGACCGAACGGCTTTCGACGGTATAGATTTCGTCTTTGCTGATCCGTACCGTTTCGAGGACGGATGCGAGCGGAATCGCGTAATACTCTTCCTGGACCCCGACCAGCAGTGCCTGGATGATCGCAAGGGTGAGCGGGATTTTGAGTTTCATCGACGTCCCCTGCCCCACTTCGGAGTCGATATCGATCATACCGTTGAGTTTTTCGATGTTCGTTTTGACAACGTCCATGCCCACGCCGCGGCCCGATACGCTCGTCACCTGTGCCGCCGTCGAGAAGCCCGGGCGGAAAATGAGGCCGTACGCCTCCTTGTCGCTCATCGTATCGGCCTCTTTTTCGGTAATGATCCCTTTTTCGACCGATTTTTGTTTCAGCATTTCAGGATCGAGCCCTTTACCGTCATCGATGATCTGGATGACGATGTGGTTCCCTTCGTGATACGCTTTGAGCTGGATCGTACCCGTTTCGTTTTTCCCTCTTTCGAGACGGAGTTCGGGGGTTTCGATACCGTGGTCGCACGAGTTACGGATGATATGTACGAGCGGATCGCCGATCTCTTCGACGATCGATTTGTCCAGTTCGGTCTCTTCACCCGTGATTTCGAGCTCGATTTTCTTGTTGAGCTCACGCGAAAGGTCGCGGATCATCCGCGGAAATTTGTTGAACACTTTTCCGATCGGAAGCATCCGCGTTTTCATGACCGCGATCTGCAGGTCGGTCGTTACGAGCGAAACGATGGAAACGACCTGGTTGAGCTCTTCGAGGAACGCTTCCCCCTCATAACGCTCTTCGACGTCGTCATTGATTTTGATCAGACGGTTTTTGCCCAGAACGAGCTCTCCGATCAGGTTCATCAGGTGATCCAGCCGTTTGACGTCGACGCGGATCGTCTGCTCGACCGCGCCCGCTCCGCGGTTTTCCCCTTCGTCTTTGTTTTCGTTGCGACGCGGTGCCGGAGCCTGCGGAGCCGCTTTCGGAGCGGCGGGGGCCGCTGCGGCGGCGGGCTGTGCCGAAGGTGCTGGAGCGGCGGCCGGAGGAGGTGTCGGCGCTTCAGGCTCGTTTTCGGGTTCGGATGAAGTCCCCTTCTGTGCCCGTTTCGCGGCGTCTTCCGCCTGGCGTTTCGCCAGCAGCCGCTCGATTTCGGCCTCGACTTCGGCATCGCTCATGCCGCTGTAGTCGGGTTCTTCTTCCTCTTCGCCGCTTTCGGATTGCTTTGCGGCCCGTTTCGCGGCGTCTTCCGCCTGACGTTTTGCCAGCAGCCGTTCGATCTCCGCTTCGACCTCCGCGTCACTCATACCGGCGTAATCGGGTTCTTCTTCAGCCGTAGCCGTAACCGCAGGTTCGGGCTCAGGTTCGTTCTGAACCGCGGCTGGGGCTTCGGAAGCGGCAATCGGGTTACCGCTGGCGGCCGCGTCGAGGCGGACGACGCACGCACTGACGTCAAGCCCGCCGTCAACGCCCGTATCGCGGATCTGAACGAGCAGGGCCTTCATCAAATCGATCGATTCGAGAATAACGTCCATAACGTCGGGATCGATGACGAGGTCCCCGTGACGCGCCAGGTTGAGGATGTTCTCCATGTGGTGGGTCAAGTGGGTCAACACATCGAAATTCAGGAACGAACTGGCCCCTTTGATCGTGTGGGCAACCCGGAAAATCCGGTTGAGCAGATCGAGGTCGTCGGGCCGTGACTCCAGCTCTACGAGGTCCTGGTCAAGCTGTTCGATCAGTTCGAACGATTCGACCAAAAAGTCCTGCAATATCTCTTGAAATTCATCCATACCATACACCCCTATTCAATATGTGCACGCACGACGCGGGCTACTTCATCGTAAAATAAATTGGAATCGAATTTGACCAGATAGGCTTCCCCTCCGGCCTCTTTTCCGCGAATCTCGCTGAAATGGTCGCTGATCGAGGAGTTGAACACGATCGGGATCATTTTGAACCGGTTGTCCGATTTCACCTTGGCGGCGAAATGGAAGCCGTCCATCAGCGGCATCTCGATGTCCGAAGCGATCAGGCGGAGTTTCGACGAAAGCGACTCTCCGTGTTTTTCGTACATATCTTCGAGGATTCTCAGCCCCTGCTCGCCGTCGGTCGCTTCGATGACGTCGAATCCCATCTGTTCCAGCGCGTCCTTGATGATGCGCCGTGCCGTGCCGCTGTCGTCGAGGAGCAGGACGTATCCCGAAAAGTTGTATTTTCCCTCTTCGAGCGTCCCGCTGGAAGGCTGATAGAGCCCCAGTTCCTGCACGACCCCTTCGAGATCGAGGATCAGCAGTACCGCATCGTCCTCGATCCGGGTAACGCCCGTCACTTTCGATCCGTCCAGACCGCCCTGGTTCGAGACGAACGAAGCGGGTTCGATGTCTTTCCAGTTGATGCGGCGGATCCGTTTGGCTTCGTGGACGACGAATCCGATCAGGATGTTGTTGAATTCGGCGATGATCACGCGGGCGTTTTTGTCCATCTCTTCAGACGATTCGACCCCCATCCATTTGGCGAGGTTGACGACGGGGATCACGACGCCGCGCAAATCAAAAATCCCTTCAACGAAAGGCGGAACGCCGGGAAGCTCGGTCAGTTTGGGAAAACGGATAATCTCGCGCACTTTGGCGACGTTCACCCCGTAAATCCCTTCGTAGATTTCATCGCCTTCACGCTTGAATATACGGAAGTCGACCAGTTCCATCTCGTTCGAGCCGACTTTTAAGATATCTCCATGTCCCATCATAGGGGCTCCTTGCGAAAAACTGCTTCGTGCAATAGCGGCTGATTTTGCGAGGATTGTACACTAAAGTATCTTTCGTTACAAGCAAATGCCGCAAGGTTGACGTACTCTCTCCCCTCGAGGGAAAACGCCCGGTTTTGATGGAAATGTCCCTCGATCACGACGTCGATCCCGGTCCATTCTTCTCCCCCAAGACGTCGGCGGATCAGCGGTTCGAATCCTTCGATCTCCCTACAGTGGTTTTTGCGCCGCATCGCTTTTTCCAGCGCGCGGACGATGAAACCTTTCCCGATGCGGTCGATCCGTGCGAGCGTTTTGAGAATCCGGGTGGAGCGGATCAGCGCGGTGTAGAGTTCGTACCCGATCCCCATCCGCGTATCGCCGTGCGAAAGTGCGACGGTTTTTTCGCCGTACCGTGCGATCCAGGGCTGCTGAGCGCGGGAAAACACCCGTACTTTCGGGAAGACTTCCGCCAAAGCGAAATCGTGGTTTCCTTCCAGGTAGACGACGTCGATTTTTTCGGAAATTCGGTTAATGAGGCTCACCGCATCGGCGTTGAGACGGCAGGTTGCTTCGACGGGGCCGAAGAGGAGGTCGAAAACATCGCCCATCAAAATCAGCTGGGGGGTCTGCAGCTTCCCCGCATCCAGGGCGCGCAGAAAATCGAGAAACGGGGTGCGCCACGGGGCGCAGTGGGCGTCTGCGACGAGGAACGCACCGGAGTGGAGGGTATCAGGGGACATACGCGATTCTGGGAATGCCCAGCGTTTCATCCAGCCCCATCATGATGTTGGCGTTGACCACGGCCTGGGAACTGGCGCCGCGCATCAGGTTGTCGATGGCGCACATCGCCACCAGAGCGTTGCCGTGGCGTGCGGCGTAGACGTCGGCAAAATTGGTTCCGGCCGTCATCTTCGTATGCGGGGGGGCGTTGCGTACCCGCACGAACGCTCTGGCCGCGTAATATTCGTTCATTACGGCATGCGGGTCGCACTCTTCTTTGAGCGTCGCGTAGACGCAGGCGAGCATCCCGCGGGTCATCGGTACCAGCGAAGGGACGAACGTCACTTTGACCTCATCGCCGCACAAAGCCGAAGCATGCTGCTCGATTTCGGTCGAATGGCGGTGTTTGATGATGTTGTAGCAGTTGATGTTGTCGTTGACGCTGACGTAATGGACCGTGGCAGTGGGCGATTTCCCCGCACCCGAGACTCCGGTTTTGGAATCGACGAACACGGGAGCGGTAAGGTCGATGTAACGCAAAAACGGGGCAAGGGCCAGAAGGGTCGCCGTCACGTGACATCCGGGATTGGCCACGAGGCGCGATCCTTCCGCCGCCCTGCCGTGCAGTTCGGGGATCGAGTAGACGGCATGCGCAAGATTGTCGCGGTCTTCGTGTTCACAGTAAAACTCTTCGTAATTTTCGGCGCTGAGCCGGTAATCGGCGGAGAGATCGACCACCTTGACCCCTCTTTCCAGCAGCCCTTTGGCGGTCTGCATCGCCGTTTTGTGCGGCAGGGCGAGAAATACCAGCTCGCATGCCGTCGCGGCGCGGTCAAGGTCGACCTTTTCGACGGCAAGGTCGCATACGCCCGCAAGCGCCGGATGAAGTTCGCCCAGAGTCGTCGCGCCTTCGGTATTGGCGCAGTAGGCCAGATGGAATACCGGGTGGTCGATCACCATTTTGACGAGTTCGAGCCCCGTGTATCCGCTGACGCCGATGATCCCGACGTTAATGGCACTCAAACACGATCTCCTGATATTTTACTTCGACCACTTCGAACGTTTTTTCGCCGCCGGGGAGACGGGCACTGAATTCATCCCCCTCTTCACGTCCCAGCAGCGCTTTGGCCAGCGGGGAATTAAACGAAATGAGTCCCATGTCGGGGTTGCTTTCACACCCCCCGACGATAGTGTAGGTCACCTCTTCGTCGCTGGAAAGATCGCACAGTACGACGGTCGAACCGAAACTGACGCGGGCGTGTTCGAGCTCGCCGGGGTCGACGATCTGCGCCCGGGAAATGACGTCTCCGAGTTCGGCGATACGGTTGCCGATGAAAGCCTGTTTCTCGCGCGCGGCGTGGTATTCGGAATTTTCTTTGAGGTCGCCGTATTCTTTGGCCCGTTCGATTTCGGCGTTTACGGCCGGAAGATCGATCGTTTTGAGGGTATTCAGCTCATCGGACAGGCGCTGAAACCCGTATTTGGTCATGGGTTCTTTTTGCTCCACGGTATTCTCCGGTAAAAATTAATCCCCTATTATACCAGCAGCCGGGTCAGTTGTTGATGATACGCAGGTTGTTCGGCGCCTTTTTGGCCGTTTTTTTCTCGACCGCAAAGCTTTTTTGGAGCTGGTCGGGCGAGGAGACGGACGATCCCTCCCCCAGCCGGACCACCACCGCGCTCACCTCCAGGAGCTTGAATTCGCACCGGTTGCCGTCACGGTCTTCGGCGACGATGCATCCGCGCTCACGGTCGGCTGCGTCGTAAAAATTGCGTACCTCTTCGGAGAACCGGGCGATCAGCGCTTCCACGTCGCCGCACACCCTCTCGAACGGGTAGGAATCTCCGAGGGGGGCGGCGATGAAAAAATCGTCGCCTCCGATATGCCCTTTGAAATACTCGGGCGAGAGCACCTTGTGCATCAGTTCGGTAAACAGCAAAATGACGCGGTCCCCGTTTCGAAAACCGTAATGGTCGTTGTAAGGCTTGAAATGGTTAAAGTCGAAATAACACGCCGCAAACGCTTCGCCCGTCTCGAAGATTCGGGCGATGTAGCCGTTAATCATGACGTTCCCCGGCAGTTTGGTCAGCGGGTTCTCGTCGCGGGCCCGCACCAGGTTTCGCTCGTGGATGACGTCGATCATGTCCCGGGCGCTCAGATAGCCGATGTAGCGCGACCCCTCCGTGATCAGTACTCCCGGAGCGTTCTGGGACAGGGAAAAGAGCTCCACGATCATCTCCAGCGGCGTCGCGGCGTCGATGACGGGGACCGGCTCGATGTACGTTTCGAGTACCGAAAGGTTCGACGAACGGTTCTGGATCAGCGAGCGCCCGTAGGGGGAATAGATCACCGATTTGAGACGGTGTTCGTGGATGATCCCCATCGGCAGATGCGCCTCGTCGACGACCGGGACCAGGAACATCTCCTCATCGGCCTTGAGGAGGTCCAGCAGCGATTCCATGCTCTCGCCGATCACGATCGGTTTGAGGTATTCAAGCCGTTTGAGAAGAATCGAGCGGTCCCGCCGTCCGCGTTTGTCGGACAGCGCCTCCGAGACGATATGGGGATAGGCGCCCGAAACGGCGGAGCACTCCAGCGTCGGCCGCTGGATGAAATACCCCTGCACCCGGTGACATCCGATCTCCTTGCACACCAGCAGCTCCCGTTCGTTTTCGATCCCCTCGGCGATGACGCTGCACCCCGTGAGCGTCGCCAACTTGACCATGTGGCGGGCAAGCAGCTTTTTTTTGGGGTCCTTGTCGATGGAACCCAGAAAGAAACGGTCGATTTTGATGATGTTCGGGCTGGAGTGGTAGAGGAGTTTGTACCCCGAATACCCGGTGCCGAAATCGTCGATCGCGATGCAGAATCCTTCGTCGGCGTAATGGTCCATCAGGGTGGTAAAGTGATCGAAGTCGACGATCTCGTTGTGCTCGGAGAGCTCGATCACCATCGCTTTTTGATCCAGCCCGTAGCGGCGAAGAATCTGCGAGGTGTTCCCTTTGGAAAAATCGGTCATCTCCAGCACCCGGTTGTCGATGTTGTAAAAAAGTTTGAGATTTTCGAATCCCTCGATCGTGCAGAACTTGGCGATCACTTTTTCCCGCAGCCCCAGATCGAACGTGTAGAGGACGTTCTCCTCGTACAAACGGTCGAAAAACGCCTCGATGCTCTCGAAACCGAGGGTATCCGTCCCCCGCAGCAACGCCTCGACGCCGAACGTCGCGCCGGTATGGATATCGACGATCGGCTGAAACGCGACGTCCAGGACGCGGAGATAATGTTGGTAAAGAGGGTGTAGAGGTTCCATGAGCGGGAGTATAAACCGCCCGCGTCACAAAGAGGTTACAAACCGATCCGCCGCAATGCCAGCGAACACATCGCCAGCCCGAAAGCGCCCGTCACGCCGACGAAACTCCCTTTTTCCTTGATCCGGGGGAGCTCCGCAGAGCAGATGCAGCTAAAATCGCC
This sequence comes from Campylobacterota bacterium, assembly GCA_040752835.1. Taxonomy (NCBI): domain Bacteria; kingdom Pseudomonadati; phylum Campylobacterota; species Campylobacterota bacterium. The sequence goes on from JBFMGG010000003.1 coordinate 92,042, forward strand.
CCGGAATTTCCGCTTACGCAGTTCGGAGCGGATTTTCGCGGCGAAAGGGTCGCCGTCGGTTTTCCAGATCGAGCGGACCTCGATTTTCGTCGGGTCGAGCCGCTTGGCCGATCCGACGGAGCTGATGAGCTTTGGATGGCATTTCTCGATCACGGCGAGCTTGGCTTTCATGTCGTCGATCGCATCGAGGATCAGATCATAGGGTCCGAAATCGAATGCCTCGACCCATTCGGGGGTGATTTTGTCGCTGATGGCGACCACCTCGGGGTAGTGGGTTTTGAGCGCCTCGACTTTGAGCTCCCCCTCGTGGGTTTCGGAGTGCATCTGGCGGTTCTGGTTCGAGAGGTCGTAGCGGTCGAAATCGACGATCGTAATGTCGCGCACCCCGCTGCGGTAGAGACAATCGAGGCAAAAACTTCCGACCCCGCCGACCCCCAGTAGAAGAATCCTCGCGTTTTGGAGCCTGTCGAACGCCTCTTCCCCGAATACGAGCTTTGTGCGGACGTGTCTCACAGCCATTCCCGCAGTTTGTGGAGGGTGTCGTAGGAGGTCATATCCAGCTTGATCGGGCTGACCGAGACCATACCCCGCTCGATCGCCTCGAAATCGCACAATCCGTGGTCCAGACGCTCCGGACGCGCCTTGAACTCCAGCGGATGGAGCCCCAGCCAGTAATATTCGAGCCCTCGCGGATTACGGTGAAGATGGGCGTCGTTGGCATAGTAGCGGTATCCGGCGTAGGTGACGGCGAAATTGAGCTCTTCCGCGTCATAGGGGATGTTGACGTTCAAAAATTCCCGCTCCGCAAGAGGGAATTCCCCCTCGAGCACTTTTCGGGCAAGATGGCGTACCGCCCGTTTGGCGAGGGCGAAATCCCCCATCGGCTGCGTAAAATCCATCACCTGCGACACGGCGATCGAGGGGACGCCGTGAAGAACCGCTTCCATCGCCCCCGCGCACGTCCCCGAATAGGTGATGTCCTCCCCCATGTTGGAACCCTTGTTGATCCCGCTGATCACCAGATCGGGTTTGCGCTCTTCGAAGATCGAGTGAAACGCCAGGTACACACAGTCGCTGGGGGTGCCGTCGTCGAGTTTGAAGAAATCGTCCCCGACGCTGATGAAGCTCAGCGGACGCGTCAGGGTAAGCGAATGGCCGCAGGCGCTCTTTTCGGTCGTCGGCGCGACGACGGTGACCCGCCCGAGCCCATCGAGTGCTTCGATCAGGGCGAGAAGCCCCGGCGATTCATATCCGTCGTCGTTGGTAATCAGTATCTCTTTCATGCGGTCGGTTATTTCCTTTTGGTCGGTTTGAGCGGAACGATGATGAAACAGTTCAGATCGTCCCGCCGCTCATACGCCAGGACGCAATCGTGTTCTTTGAGGATCGCGTCGACGATGTAAAGCCCCAGTCCGAAGCTGTCTTTGGTCGGGTGGTCTTTGGTAAAGGGCTCGATGTAATACGTCAGGGGATTTTTGAGCGGTTCGCCGAGATTGGCAAAAACGATTTCATCTCCTTCCATCGTGATCCGGACCGTTTTGTCGGGCGAGTATTTGATCGCGTTATCGATCAGGTTTTTGACCGCCGTGACGAAAAGCTGGTAGTCCGCGTCGAACTTCACCGATGCATCCAGGGTTGTCCGCACGGTATCGGGATCCGCCATCGCCGCATCCACCGCACCGTCAATGATGTCGATGAGACGATACTCTTTTTTCTCCAGATGCTGATTCCCCGACGTGATCTCTTCGATCAGCGCGAATTCTCCGATCAGCGACTCGAGCCGCTCGAATATACCCTGAAAGCGCAGGCGGGGCTTTTCGTCCGAGAGCATCGTCGCGGCAATCCGTCCTTTGGCAATCGGGGTTTTGAGCTCGTGCATGATGTTGCGCAAAAAGAGCGTGCGCGAATCGATGAGGGATCGGATCTTGTTCTGGGTATTTTCCAGCTCGTTTGCGATCAGGGCGATTTCGTCGCTGCCGTGCATCCGGAAACTCACCCCCATGTCCCCTTCCCCGAAGCGGGCGATCTGTTTACGCAGCCGGCGCAGAGGGCGGAGGCGGTAGATGATGAGACCGAACGATACCGCCAGGATCGCCATGATCGTGCCGTAGGCCGAAACGAGCGTTACGGGCTGATAGGCCTGAACGCTCTGATCTTCGAGCAGCAGGGTATGGCGGGCCGACTCGACCCAGAAATAGATGTGCCCGCGGTATTCGATCATGGAAATCACGATCGGCTGAACCGCTTCGGTTTCAAAACTCAGTTCCAGCGGCGCGACGTCCTGGAGGGTCGGGTCGGGAGTGCCGTCGGTTTTGAGAATCGTGCCGTGACGGATGATGATCTCGTACCGGCGCGGGTCGGTGACCTCCTCGAGCGAATAGAGCGCGAGGTTGGCCTCGAACATCGGCTGGGATATCTGTTTGATGAGATAGGTATGGTAAATCTGGCTGATGAGGGAGTGTTTGGTAAAAATGTTGTCGATGTGTTTGGCGCGGTTACTGAGATAGAGCTGGTAGAAGGTGGAGCTCACGCTCGCAACCGTCACGGTGAGCGCAAAGACGACGGTAACGAGAACGGCGTTGTTTTTGAGCATTATTTGAGCAGCTTGTAGCCGATCCCCCGGATCGATTCGATCAGGCTTTTGTCCCCGAGTTTGTTGCGGATCCGGCCCACCATCACATCGATGCTTTTGTTGGACGAGTCTTCGTTGATCGCACTGACGTTGTGGATCAGGTCTTCGCGCGAGACGACCATCCCCTGCTTTTTGATCATGTACGAAAGGATGCCGTATTCGGCATTGGTCAGGTCGAGCGGACGGTTTTTGTGACTGATCTGCATCGCTTCTTCGTTAAGTTTGAAATCGCAGGCGTTCTCCGTAGCCATCGCCGCGTTCGCGTCGTAGCGGCGAAGCACCGAATGGATGCGCGCCTCGAGTTCCCGGGGATCATAGGGTTTGGGTAGGTAATCATCCGCTCCCAGCTCGAGGGCGTTGATTTTGTCGCTCACGTCCGAGCGGGCCGAAGAGATGATGATGGGGATGTTCTGGCGTTCGCGGATGGCCGCGCACACCTCAAGACCGTCCATCCCCGGCAGCGTCAGATCCAAAATCACGACATCGAATTTTTCGAGCTTTAAAATGCTCAGCGCCTTGAACGGATCGTCCTCCGTCATTACCTGGAAATCAAACTGTTCGAGAAATTCGGTGAGGATCTCGGCCAGTTCGAGATCGTCTTCAATCATTAATATTTTTACGTTACTCATGGCGCTATTGTAACGCAGCGAGGGTTAATCAAAAACTAACCCGCCATCAGCGCGACATGATAGGCGATGAACGCCAGCGTATAGGCCACGATCGTCGTAAAGAGAAAAAGATAGCCGAAGTATTTGATCCCTCCCGCCTCACGGGTAAAGACGACCGATGCCGCGAGGCAGGGGAGATAGGTCATGATGACGACCACAAACGCCACCGCCGAGGCGAAGGGGATCTGGGAACTGATCGTGTTCATCAGTCCCGCATCCTCCTCCGTCGCGTCGGAACCGAGCGAATACAATACCCCCAGAGTCGAAACGACCACCTCTTTGGCCGCCAGACCGGTCTGCAGCGCCACGGCCATCTTCCAGTCAAATCCCAGCGGCGCGAACGCGGGTTCGATGGCGTGTCCGATCATCCCCAGAAAACTCTGCTCGAGCTGTTCTTCGGAGAGCCTGTTCTCCAGCATCGTCGCCTCTTGGGCCGATGCGGCAGTCTCGATTTTCGCGGCGTAAAACGATTCGAGCGAAGCGTCTTTGGGATAGGTGCTTAAAAACCATACCAGCATCGATGCCGCGGCAATGAACGTCCCCGCTTTTTTGAGGTACATCATCGTTTTGGTCAGAACCGTGTGCCAGATCAGCTTCGCCGAAGGAAGACGGTATTTGGGCATCTCCATGACAAACGGTTCATCCGCCCCCTTGAACGCCGTCATTTTGAGCACCTTAGCCGCCACAAGGCCGATGATGGCGCCGAGGATATAGATCCCGAACAGAACGTTCCCCGCCATCTCGGGGCCGAAAAAAGCCCCCGTAAAAAGGACATACACCGGAAGGCGTGCCCCGCAGCTCATAAAGCCGATGACAAACAGTGTCAGAAGACGGTCGCGGTCGTTTTTGAGGATCCGCGCCGACATGTACGCCGGGATCGAGCATCCGAATCCCGTCACGAGTGGGATGAACGATTGGCCGTGAAGTCCGAATTTGTGAAAAAACCCGTCCAGCAAAAAAGCGACGCGCGACATATATCCCGTCGACTCGAGCAGCGCGATCCCGATGAAGAGAATCACGATATTGGGGATGAACAAGACGACCGCCCCCACCCCCGCGATCACCCCGTCGACGACCAGGGAACGGATCTCGTCGTTGGCGATCGTGCCGCCGACCGCCTCGCCGAACCAGACGAAAAACGCATCGATCCAGTCCATCGGGATGCTTCCGAGTTCAAACGTCAGCTGAAACAGCCCCCACATGAAAAAGAGGAAAATCGGTATCCCGAAAACGGGGTGGATCAAAACGGCGTCGACCTTTTCGGTCGTCGTCTTTTTCTCCGGCGCTTTGGGTTTGACCTTGACGGCTTCGGCGATCACCCCGCGGTTGAACGAGAGGTATTCCTCCGCCAGCGCCTCTTTCATGTCGTCGGTGTCGTGGTGCAGCAGGATATGACGGTCGGCTTCGATGAGAAGCGGCTGCAACTCGGTCCAGATCGGGTTGTCGTGCAGGGTACGATAGGTTTTTTTCTCTTTTTGCAGCAGATTGATCGCAATGTTGCGGTTGCTGATCGATGCTTTGAAACGGTGGCGGTCGAGATAATCGGTGATCACTTTGATCTCTTCTTCGACCGCTTCGCTGAAAATCAGTTTGGCTTCCTGCGTTGGCGCGTTGTACACCTCGATCACCCGCGCCATCAACTCTTCAAGACCCGTTTTGGCCGCCGCAGAGACCCGGACGCAGGGGATCCCCAGCAACTGCGAAAGATACGCTGCGTTGATCTCGATCCCTTCACGGTCGGCTTCGTCGCTCATGTTGAGTGCGATCACCATCTTCTTGTTCATGGTCATCAGTTCCGCGGTCAGCTGGAGATTTTTCTCCATGTTGGTCGAATCGAGAACGTTGATGATGAGATCGTAGTGTTCGTTGCACAGATAGTCGTGGGTTACCCGCTCTTCGATCGAATAATCGGTAAACGCGTAGGTGCCGGGGAGATCGACGACATTGAAAGCGTATCCCGCGTATTCGAACTCGACCTCGGTTTTCTCGACCGTCACCCCGGTAAAATTCCCGACGTGCAGCCGCGCGTTTCCGATCGAGTTGATCAGCATGCTTTTGCCGACGTTGGGCTGGCCGACGAGTGCGATGGTTATTTTATCAGCGGACATTGCTCACCTCGATCAGTTCGGCTTCCTCGCGACGCAGGGCGAGGGAAACGTTCCCTATTTTGATTTCAAACGTACTTTTCGCGGGCGCGCATTCAAGCATCTTCACTTCGGCCCCCTTCATCAGTCCAAACGAAAGGAGACGCTGTTTCAAAGCCCCCGTCGCGTTGACTTTGACGACCGTCGCGGTCCCCCCTTTGGTGCATGCACTCAGCAGTGTCATCGTTTCCCCATTCACATGTAATCCTTTAGAAATTGTAGCTCACGCGAACCAAAAAACGGCTGTAACCGCCATCGGTTCCGCTATCACCCGAATTGTCGTTGCGATCCTCGATGCGCGCATAGCTCGCATCGATACCCAGCCGCTCATTGAGTGCGTAGGCCGCGATGACGTCGCTTTCGCGAACGTCGATGTCGGCGGGTTTGCTTTTGAAAACTCCGTACTGTACGCTAAGGCTGAGCCCTTCGGCCCCCGCCGCAGCCATATCGATTTGAGCACTGAACCGATGCGCCCTGACATCTTCGAGCCCTTCGATCGTCATCTCTTCCATCGACGTCGTGTACGGCCCTCCGCCGAATCCGATAGGCGGAGTTTTCCCTTCATCGTTGCTGCCGCGGTTATACGCCGCGCCGACGGTCACAGGACCGGCATTGAAAGCAGCCTCCAAACCGTATACGCGGCCGTCGACGCCGCTTTTGGTTCCATCGGCCTGCGTGTCTTCTCTAAAGGCGGCATACTGGGCACTCAGTTCCAACCCCGTCTCTTCGCTAAACCAGATCGCGTAAGCCGCATCGGCATAATAGAGATCGGCCACCTTGTCCGCACCGTAGTACCACCCCTGCACCGACAGGTTTTCGATACTTTCGTTCATGACCCCGACCATCGCAACGCCGTTGCTCCCTTCTGCGGTTTTTTTGAATTTGGACATATCATCGCCCGAATCGTACCCCGCCCAGCATGTCATATATCCGCCCACGAGCGTCGTCGCTTCGATTCCGCGGTAACTGGCGACGGCCGCTTCAAACGTGTTGGGATGCATCCGGATATCGTCGGTATCGGCAAACGGCGTATCGATCATCTGACGACCGACACGGAGGTTCAGCCCCTCCATCGTGTAATCCAGGTAGGCTTCACCGACATAGGCATACGATTTTGTATCTTTGCCAAACAGATCGGCATTGGCTTTCCCCTCGTCGAACGAACCCGTTGCAAAATGGAGTTTTTGAGAGACATAAGCTCCGGCGCCCAGCTTCAGTCCGTTCCACTCCGCCGTCTCGTATTTCAAAATACCGCCGAGTGACGTTCCGTACGTATCCTGATCGACTTCATTGTCCTGGCTGACATAGGCCGCACGGATCTCACCGCCCACCTTGCCTTGCCCGAAAACATTATTCTCGGCCCCGTTCGCCCCGATAACCGATACAGCCGTCATTGTGATGATAAACGCTTTCATCGTTTTCGCCTCTTTGTCTTCAGCGAATCTATATTTTGATACGCATTATTAATTAGATGTCAAATGATAAATGTTATCACCTTACATCATGCTTAATAATGATAACTCTTTTCAATTAGATAGTTGCCTGCCGCTTTGGCTATAATGCCGGCATCCATTCAACCCTGTTCTTTTGAGGTGATCATGCACTTTTTATGGCGTTCGGAATCCCATTTCAATCTGGCCAACCTTTTTACGATGGCCAATATCACCTGCGGGTTGCTCGCGACCTATTTCGTGACGCAGCACGAATTCGTCTATGCGGTAATTCTCGCCTGGATGGGGGGAGCCTTTGATATTTTCGACGGTAAAATCGCCCGCAAATACGCCCTCTCCAACGAGTTCGGCGTCCAGCTCGATTCGTTCGCCGATTTCCTGAGCTTTGTGCTGGTCCCGACCTTCTTTATCTTCGAAGGGGTCTATTCGCAACTCAGCGGCTTCCCTCTTTTCCTCGCCTCGATCGCATCGATCTACTACGTCATCAGCGGCCTTCGCCGCCTGATCCAGTTCAACATCAACACCGACGCGGGAGAAGTCAGCAAATATTTTACGGGGGTTCCGACCCCGCTGGGAGCGATATTGCTCTGGCTCGTATGGCTGGGGTCGGGCTTTATCGGATGGGTGGGAGTCCTCGCGCTGATGGTACTCATCGGCGCGCTGCTCAATTCAAAAGTGAAAATTCCCCACTTATAAAAGAGATTCTTCTTCCTCGGCGTCCGCGAGGGAGGCGGGAAGCGCTTTCTTGGGTTTGAGCCCCAGTTTTCGCATCCCCTCGGCACGGCGGATCAGATTCCCTTTGCCGGTGCTGAGTTTGTTCATCGCCGCGTCGTAACTTTTCTGTGTCCGCGCGATCTGTTCTCCAATCTTCTCCATGTCCTCCACAAACGCCACCAGTTTTTCGTACAGCGCTTCGGCGGAAGCGGCGATCTCGCGCGCGTTGCGTTCCTGGTATTCGCTGCGCCAGATGTGTTCGATGGTACGCAGCGTCACGAGCAGCGTCGAGGGGGAGACGACGACGATGTTCTGCTCATAGGCGGTTTTGAAAAACGTGTTGTCGTTTTCGAGCGCCAAAAGAAACGCCCCCTCGATCGGCATGAAGAGCAACACGAAATCGAGCGTTTTGACCCCTTCGAGCTGCTCGTACCGCTTGGAGCTGAGTCCTTTGATATGGCTGTGAATCGAGAGAAGATGCTGTTTGAGGGCATGGGCGCGTTCCTCGTCGTTTTCGGCGCGGATAAAGGCGTCGTAGGCGACAAGAGAAACTTTCGAGTCGATGATGATGTCCTTGTTCTGCGGCAGATGGACGATGACGTCAGGACGGTATTTTTTCCCCTCCTCGTCGCTGAGGGTGCTCTGGAGCTCGTATTCATGCCCCTCGCGAAGGCCCGATTCCTCCAGAATCCGCTCGAGAACGATCTCCCCCCAGTTCCCCTGGGTTTTGTTCTCCCCCTTGAGCGCCTGGGTGAGGTTGATCGCATCCTCGCTGAGACGCTCGCTCATCGATTTGAGACGTACGATCTCGTCTTTTAGGCTCTGGCGCTCTTTGGCGTCGTGGATGAACTGCTCCTTGCTCTGCGCGGCAAACTGCGCGATCTGTTCGCGGAACGGTTTGAGAAGCAGATCGAGCCCCTTGGCATGCGCTTCGTCGAACGTCTTGGCCTTCTGCTCGAAAATCTGGGCGGCAAGCTGTTCGAACTGTACCTTCATCTGCACCTTGGCTTCGTCGAGGAGGCGGATCTTCTCCTCGAAGCTGCGGGTATTCTCTTCGCTGCGGGTATGGAGCACCGCGTAGTCGCGTTCCAAAACGCGGTATTCATTCTGGAGCTGATCCATTTTCGTTTGCAGCTCGAGGCGCTGGGAACGTTCCTGCGCGGCAATGGCCTGTATCTGTTCGGCCTGCGTATGCAACAAAGCGAGGTCCGATTTGGTTTTGAGGTATTGCCATCCCAGGACGGCGGCGGCACTGACGCCGAGTAATGTGGTTGTTTCGTAGATCATGGCGCCATTATAACCCACACTCCCTAAGAGGCAAAAAAGATGGCAGAGTGTAAGATGACGCTATGAAAATTTCCCCCAACGCCCCCTGCCCCTGCCACAGCGGCAAAAAGTACAAACACTGCTGCCAGCCCTACCATAAAGGAATACTCCCCGCCACTGCGCTTTTGTTGATGCGCTCGCGCTATTGCGCCTACGCACTGGGGTTCGCCGGTTACATTATGAAAACGACCCATCCGGACAATCCCGATTACGCTCCCGATGGCGAGGAGTGGGAAAAAGGGATTTCGGAGTTTTGCCGGAACACCGTTTTCACGGGGCTGAAAATCACAGAATTCATCGACGGCGAAAGCGAAGCGTTCGTGACGTTCGAAGCGAAGTTGGGAGAGTATACGATGAAAGAGAAAAGCCGCTTTTTGAAAGTGGAAGGGAAATGGCTCTACGAAAGCGGTGAGTTTAAAGAATAGCAAGCACGCGTTAGCGCGCGCGGGCTTTTACTCTCGGAGCGTGCAAAATCAATGATAGGGATCGCCGTTGATGACGAGGCGAAAACCGATGTCGTTGGAGACGAAATCGGGACGCGAATAGCCACGGAACGAACTTCGCAGGCAGAGGTAACCCGTCTTGAAACTCCCGCCTCGGCGTACTTTGAACGATTCCCCCTCGATCCCCTCGGCCCCGACGAGCCGCGCGCGCCCGTCAGAGGGGGCATTGTTGTAGTTGGCGAAAAAATCGTCCTCGCACCACTCCCAGACGTTTCCGATCAGATCGTAAATCCCCAGGCGGTTGGGCTGCTTGGAACCGATCACGGCAGTGCGTAAGTTGGCCGTGTATTCGTAGACCGCGTAATCATCGAGCATCGCTTCGGAATCGCCGAACGTGAAGCGGGTATTTCCCCCCGCTTTGGCGACGTATTCCCACTGCGCTTCGGTGGGAAGGGCATAAAAGTGGGCTTTCCCTTCGTAACGGTTGAGCAGTTCCACGTAGGCCTTGGCGTCGAACCAGCTCACCTGCTCGACCGGATGGCGCCGGGAGCTCTCCTCTTCGACCTTGTCGTTTTTGAAATAGGAGGGGTTGATGCGCGTCAGCTTGAAATACTGTTCCTGCGTCACGGGGTATTTCGCGATCCAAAATCCCCCCACCCTCACCGGATGAGGCGGCGACTCGACGTCTCCCCCCTCTTCGTACTGGGGGTTTCGTCCCATCGTAAATTCCCCGCCGTCGACGTAGAGAAATTCCATTCCGAGCGAATTCGTAAACTCTTTGGGGGTCTCGGCGACAGGGGTCTGAACGGGAGCGGGTTCCGGTTTTTTCTTGAAAATATCGAACAAATTGGCCCTTTTGCGACTTCATTACCGTCGAACGGTTTTCAAACCGCTAGCAAAAACCGTTCACATCCCGCCATTTAAGATACAATTTTGTCATGAAAGCGTTTTTACTCTCGATTCTCATGACGGCTACGCTCTACGGCGCTCCCCTGGAAGGGTATGCGACGGTGGGGATGCTATCGCACCATTTCGGGACCACCGAATCGGGCAACGGGTACAACGGCAACCACGACGCCTACGGCGCGGAGCTCGTATATGACCGCCGCTACACGCTCGCGTATCTGCATTTCGTCAATTCACGCGACAAAAATACCGACATCGCGGCGGTAGGATACCGCTACGAACTCTACAAAGGATTCGGTCTCTACGGCGTCGTAGGCTACCAGAAGGGGTACTGTTTCGACGGCCTCAAATCGGTCGAGTGCAAAGAGGGGCGCGACAACGACGGGATCGCCTTCATGCCGATGCTCTATTACCGACACGACTACTTTACCCTCGATTTCATCACGCAGGGGACGATGATTGCCCTGAAACTGAACCTCAAACTCTTTTAACACCCCATGATCGTGATGCAGTCTTCCCCTTTGGGAACGAGGCACAAAAAGCGGTACGCTTCGTCGCCGAGGGTCTCGTAACTGTGGGGGACATTCGCAGGGATATAGAGGATGTCGCCCGCTTTGGCTTCGAAGCTCTCGTCCCCCACGCGCACTTTCGCGCGGCCTGAGAGGACGAACTGTTCGTGTTCGACGGTGTTGGTGTGGTGGGGCATATGTCCCCCCGCTTCGATCGTAAAACAGCGCATCGCGAAATTGGGAGCCTCCTGCAGCGAGAGGAGCATCTGCATGCTGACCCCCTGCCCCGCCTTCTGTGCGGCGGACGGAACCGAAGCGAGTTCTCGGTGAATCATGACCTTTCTCCTTTTTTTGGGTGCATTATCCCATAATTCCCTCTTTCTTGACAACCCTTCGGGCGATAGATTATAATGTCACAGCACAATTGCACAAGCAAAAACTCCGTATCTTACACATACCACATCTTCTTCCAAGGCATTCACCGCATGAGCGATACCACTGCGAAAACCCCCAAAAACAACTCGAAAAACCGTACGCACATTCCCGTCGAAGGGTTCACGATCGAAGCGCTGCGAACGAAAAAACTCGAAGACCTTCTCGAAATCGCCAACACACTGGGGATCGAAGATCCCAACGAGCTCAAACGCCAGGATCTGATCTTTGAGATCCTCAAAACGCAGGTTCAGCAGGGAGGCTTCATCCTCTTTACGGGAATCCTCGAAATCATGCAAGACGGATACGGGTTTTTGCGTGCGGTGGACCAGAGTTTCAGCGACTCGCTCCACGACGCCTATGTCTCGAGCACGCAGATCCGCCGTTTCGCGCTGCGTAACGGGGACATCGTCACGGGCCAGGTACGCGCTCCCAAAGACCAGGAGCGTTACTACGCCCTCCTCAAAGTCGAAGCGATCAACTACCTCCCCCCCGAAGAATCCAAAAAACGTCCCCTGTTCGAAAACCTCACGCCTCTCTACGCCCTGGAGCAGATCAAGCTCGAATACCAGCCGACCAAACTCACCGGCCGGATGATGGACCTTTTCGCTCCCATCGGTAAAGGGCAGCGCGGACTCATCGTCGCCCCTCCCCGTTCGGGTAAAACGGAGCTGATGAAAGAGATCGCCCACGGGATCACCAACAACCACCCCGAAATCGAACTGATGGTCCTTCTCGTCGACGAGCGCCCCGAAGAGGTGACCGACATGGAACGCTCCGTCAAAGGGGAAGTCTACAGCTCCACTTTCGACGAACCGGCCAAAAACCACGTCAAGGTCGCCGAGATGGTGATCGAGCGTGCCAAACGCCGCGTCGAGCTGGGCAAAGACGTCGTGATCCTGCTCGACTCGATCACCCGTCTGGCCCGTGCCTACAATACCGTTACGCCATCATCGGGCAAAGTCCTCTCGGGCGGGGTCGACGCCAACGCCCTGCACAAGCCCAAACGCTTCTTCGGTGCGGCGCGTAACATCGAAAACGGCGGAAGCCTCACGATCATCGCCACGGCGCTCATCGAAACGGGAAGCCGGATGGACGAGGTCATTTTCGAAGAGTTCAAAGGGACCGGAAACTCCGAAATAGTCCTCAGCCGCCGCATTTCCGACCGCCGTATTTTCCCGGCGATCGACATCCTCAAATCGGGAACCCGCAAAGAGGAGCTCCTCATCGGACCGGAAATCCTTCAAAAAGTTTTCGTCCTGCGCTCCATGCTGCATAAACAAGAAGACGAGGTTGAAGCGCTCCGTTTCCTTTACAATACGATGCTCAAATCAAAATCAAATATTGAATTTCTTGAGAGCATGAATGCGGATAGCAAATAACTGAAAATGACTATCGGCGTCTTTGATTCGGGTCTGGGCGGCCTCACGATCGTCGCCGAAATGCTCCGCCACCTCCGCGGCGTCCGGATCGTCTATGTCGCCGACACCGCAAACGCCCCCTACGGGGAGAAAACCCCCGATCAAATCCGCGATTTCTCCATCCGCATCACCGAATACCTGATCGCACACCATCGCATCGACGCCCTCGTAGTCGCATGCAACACCGCCACCTCCGCCGCCATCGAAGCGCTGCGCGAACGCTATCGCGACCTCATCATCGTCGGAACCGAACCGGGGCTCAAGCCCGCCATTTCCCATTCGGTGAGCAAAAACGTCGGCGTCCTCGCGACCCCCGCGACACTGGAAGGGGAAAAATACAAAGCCCTCGTCGGGATGCTGAGCCAGCATTACCGGGTGCGGGTGTTCGAACAGCCCTGTCCGGGCCTCGTTCAACAGATCGAAGCGGGCGAAACCGATACCCCAAAAACCCTTGCGATGCTGGAGGGGTGGCTCTCCCCGATGCGCGATGCGCAGGTCGATACAATCGTGCTGGGGTGCACCCATTACCCGCTCATCAAGCCGGCGATACGGCAGGTCATGGGGCAAGAAATCACCTTCGTCGACAGCGCCGAAGGGGTCACGAACCGCCTGCTCCATCTGATGGAGCAAAAAGGTCACCGCAACGAGGGGGAGGTCTCTCTGTCGCTGTTCGCGACCGGAGCGATCGAGCAGACGATGGTAGAAACGATACTGGGCAAAAGTTTTAGCGTAACCATGCTAAACTCACTGAATTAGAACCCCAGCCGGAGCAAAGATTGCCTCCGGCGGGGCAGAATCACACCGTGGAGAGGCTGCATGGGCACATCCGAAGTACTGGCACTCAAATACCGTCCGAGACGTTTCGAAGAGCTCATCGGGCAGGAGAGCATCTCCCAAACCCTCTCGCTGGCGCTCGATTCGGGACGCCTCTCCCACGCCTACCTCTTCTCGGGGCTGCGCGGTTCGGGGAAAACCTCGACGGCACGGATCTTCGCCAAATCGCTCATCTGCGAAAACGGCCCCACCTCGGCCCCCTGCGACGTTTGCAGCCACTGCGTGATGGCCAACGAGGGGCGCCACATCGACATCATCGAGATGGACGCCGCCTCCAGCCGTAAAATCGACGACATCCGCGATCTGATCGAACACACCAAATACCGCCCCGCCAGCGCCGCGGTGAAAATCTTCATCATCGACGAAGTGCACATGCTCACCAAAGAGGCGCATAACGCGCTGCTCAAAACCCTCGAGGAACCGCCGTCGTATGTCAAGTTCATCCTCGCGACCACCGATCCGCTCAAGCTACCCCCTACGATTCTCAGCCGCACCCAGCATTTCCGCTTCAAACGGATCAGCCATCCCAACATCGTCCACCACCTCACCCACATCCTTAACAAAGAGGGGATCGAATTTCAGGGGGAAGCGCTCGACATCCTCGCCCGCAGCGGCTCGGGAAGCCTGCGCGACACCCTGACCCTGCTCGATCAGGCGATCATCTACTCCAAAGGGTACGTCGACGTCAAAACGGTCGCCGACATGCTGGGGCTCCTCGATCCCGAATACATCGGTTCACTCTTTGACGCCGTATTTGCCAAAGACCGTTCCCGCCTCACCGAAATGCTCAAAGAACTCGAAGCCTACGAGGCCGAAATGGTGATCGACGAGCTGATCGCCTATCTCAAAGAGCGCCTCTACGAAGCCGACCACCGCTTCAGCCCGCTGGTGATCGAGCGTTTTTTCCGCATCCTCAGCGACGCCAAAACCCTCTTTGCGATCAATGCCGACGGCGGGTTCGTGGTGAGTCTGGTGCTGTTCAAGATGATCGAAGCCCTCAAGATAAAAGAGATCGACGAGATGATTGAATCGCTCGAATCGCGCACGCCGCACCACCATGCAGGCGCATCCGCGCCGGTTGAGCGGCCGGTGGCAGAGAGTCCCAAAAGCGTGAGCGTCGAACCCCTCGCCCCCGCCAAAAGCCCCTTCGAAGTGCTGTGCGAAAAAATCCGCGACCGCAGCCTGGAACTGGGGGAATGTTTCGAGAAAAACGTCACGTACGTCGCGTACGGCGACGGGGTCCTGACGTGGGAAAGCTGCGCCGAGGGAGAGGATAAGGAACTGCTCAAAAACAGTTTCGGCATCATTCGCCAGTTTGTCCGCGAAGTCTACGGCATCGAAACACAAATCCGCTCCGAAGCGTGCAGCAAAGCCCCCTCCCCCGCAGAGCCCGAACCGGCCGATGAGGCGGTATCCGAAAACAGGGAGAGTCCGGGGATCGATGAAAACGCCTCGATGATCGAAGAGGCCGAAGTGGGAGTGGGGAGCTGCGTCGCGTCGTGCGACGAGACGAGTACAAAAGAGTTCGACGGCGGCGACCTCCTCAAAGAGCCGATGATCCAGAAAGCGGCCGAGCTCTTCGAAGCGGTGAAAATCACCGTCCAGTCAAAAGTATAATCTTAGTTGTTCGTGCCCCGGATCACGCGCTTGACGTCATTGACGCCGTCGCTGACACCGTCGTTGAACTCTTTGACCGTACAGCCGCCGAATACCGCCGCGGCGACCAATCCCGTAATAAACCAGCGAATCATACATTCTCCTAAAACCGTTTGAAATCAAAGCGCCATTATAACGCTTTTACGGTTCACGCTCCGTTTACATCCCCCGACCCTTTCAGCGGAGGCGCGCTACAATTGCGCCATGAAAACGCAGATCCTTTTTGACAACGACGGCGTCCTCGTCGATACCGAACACTGGTACTATACCGCCAGCGCCGAAGTGCTCGCCTCGCACGGGTTCATCCTCACCCCCGAACGCTACCGCGACATCATGATCGCGGGGCATAGCGCGTTTCTCATCGCCGAGGAAGAGGGAGTCGACATGAGCGTCACCGATCTCTGGCGGGCCGAACGCAACCGCCTTTACCAGCACTATCTGCGCACCGAAGAGATCGCGATCCCCGGCGTGCGCGAGGTGCTCGCCGAACTCTCCGGCCGCTACCGGATGGGGATCGTCACCTCCGCGCTGCGGTGCGATTTCGAACTGATCCACGCCTCGCGCGGCCTCGTCGATTACATGGAATTTGTCCTTTGCAGCGGCGAATACCCCCGTGCCAAACCGTTCCCGGACCCCTACCTGCAAGGGCTTGAACGGCTGGGAGGCGCCAAAGAGCAGACGATCGTGGTCGAAGACTCCGAACGGGGGCTGCGCGCCGCCGTCGCCGCGGGGATCGAGTGCGTCATCGTCCACAACCGCTTTACCGAAAACCACGATTTCGACACGGCAACCCACCGCATCGGAAAGCTCGACGAACTGATCGCGTTGCTGTAATGGGTAAAAAAAGGAAATTTCCGCTATACTGTCTGCATTGAAAGATGATTTAGAGTCTCATCTTTGGCTGCTTTTTATTGACTTCTATCAGTACGACCCGCCTTTAGACCGCTCCATTTTATGATTTCGACCACCCGGCAACCGCCGGGTGTATTTACACACCAAAGGCTGCAACATGGCAGAATTACTCAACGGAACCGTCAAATGGTTCAACGGCGAAAAAGGTTTTGGATTCATCCAACAAGACAACGGCGATAAAGACATCTTCGTTCACTTCCGTCAGGTCAACCGCACCGGTTACGGCCGCGTTTCCCTCGACGAAGGGCAAAAAGTGACCTACACGGTCGGTCAGGGCGACAAAGGTCCCCAAGCCGAAAACGTCACGGCGCTCTAAGCCTCTCAGGCGGCCTGCGCCGCCTGCGTTTTATTAAGACCCCGAAGGGGGTTTTAACAAACCGACACAAGGGGACCACATGGAAAGCAGAGACGCCGTACTCGACGCACTCAAAAAAGGCAAACGCCTCACCAGCGTCATCACGGGGATGCAATACACCCTTATCGGCGGAAAACTCCATTCCCGCCACGGTGACAAGACCGACTGGCGCGAAAGCGGACTGCACTTCGACAATCCCCCCTCCTGGCTCAACCTGCGGGAATAACCTCATGAACGGCAAAGAGCGTAAAAATATCCAAAGCGGCAAACGGGTCGCCATCGTCCTCAAACAAGATCAGCCAACCGGAAAGCTCACGGAAGGGATCGTCCGCGACATCCTCACCAACTCCCCCACCCATCCCCACGGGATCAAAGTACGGCTGATGAGCGGGGAAGTGGGACGGGTCAAAGAGGTGTTTTAAATCCTCATAACGTCAAGCTGATCCGCTCGACGTTCACCGCTTTCCCCCGACTATTCCCCTTCACATACTCCACAATCATCCCATGAAACCGCGCAAACGCCGCATTTAGCTGCACTTCGTCGAAGTAATTACGCACCCCCGCTTCGCACCACTCCTGCAGCTCGTCGTAACTCTCGAACTCATAGCCGAAGGCATTGAGGAGCCGCGCCGTGTAGGCGTCGACGACCATGACGGCTCGCGCGCAGGCGTAGCATAGGATGCTGTCGGCGCTCTCGGGGCCGATCCCCTTTTGCGACAAGAGCCACTCCCGATCCACCGAGAGGGAAAACGTCTCGAAATCGCCGTATTCGTCAAGCAGGTTTCGGCACAGACGGATCAGGTTGGCGGCTTTGGCTTTGAACAGTCCGCTGGGGCGGATCAGCTCCATCAGGCTCTCGTTGTGGCATTGTGCGATCATGGCAGGGTCGAGCAGTTCGCGTTCGCGGAGGTTGGCGAGGGATTGCTCGACGCGGCTCCACTGGGTGTTCTGGGTGAGGATCGCACCGACGACGACCTCAAAGGTTCCGTACGACGGCCACCAGAGCGGCGGGGAGTTTTCGAGGAGTTTGAGGCGCTCCAGTGCGCTGAAAAGTTCAAAAGAGTCCTGCAAATGCATTACTCCTCGATCCACGCATCCGTACGCAATACTCTGCCGTCGTCGAAGATTTTGAGCTTGAACGCGTCGGTGCATTTGCCCGCTTCGAGGTTCAGTATGGCGATCTGGAGGATCTTGCGGCATTTTTCAGGGACTTCGAACCGTCCCGATACTCCGGTCAAAAACCGCTCGACGGGGACGGAGGCATCCATCCCGATGACGTTGTCTCGGCAGCCGGTGAGGCCGATGTCGGTCATGTACGCCGTCCCCTGCGCAATCTGGAAATCGTCGCTGGCAACGTGGGTATGGGTGCCGATAATTCCGCTGACTTTCCCTTGCAAAAGCATCATCATCGCCCGTTTTTCACTCGTAACTTCGGCATGGAAATCAAGAAAGATATTCTCTACCCCCTCTTCGCGCAACGACGCAACGCTATCGCGGGCGCAGCGAAAGGCATTGTCCACGTACGGCATCCCGTAATGCCCCATGATGTTGAGGACCGCGAGTTTCTCCCCCGCGACCTCGAAAATCCGGCACCCGCTGCCGGGGACCCCTTCGGGGTAGTTGTGGGGGCGCAGCAGCGGCAGGGAGGCCAGAAGTGGTTCGACCTCTTTTTTGTCCCACGTGTGGTTCCCGCCGCTCATGCAGTCGATCCCCATAGCCAACAGCTCGTGGGCGTTTTTGACCGTGACGCCGAAGCCGTGGGAGGCGTTTTCGTAGTTGGCGATCACAAAATCGATCCCGTATTCGCGGCGGAGGCGCGGGAGGTGTTCTTTGATCATGCTTCGTCCCGGACGGCCGACGATGTCCCCGATAAACGCGATTTTCACTCTTTGATCTCCTTTAATTCTTCACGCAGCCGTTTTTTTCCCTCACGGAAGCTTTCGCTGTCACCGTATTCGAAAAAACGCCGATAGCGCGAATGCATCGACCTCACCCGCTCGGCATGGCGGATCGGGCACCAGTACTGCTCGGTACGCCCCGCAATCTCGGTGATATAAGCAATAAGACCGTTAAAATAACTGCAATAGAGGCAATTGAGTTTTTCGACCAGGTTCAGATACCCCAGCCGGTGGCGGTCGATGATGATGTAATCGTTCCGCCGTACCCGCTCGATCTTATAGATCGGAAAACAGATCCGCTGGTACAGGGTGACGAACAGATCGAGGATCAGTGCCGGAAAAAGGACCGACCAGATCACCGGGGCACTGAGCAGATGCAAAAGAGGGGCGCGCGCCACGTACACAAACAGGTTCTGGCGATCGCGTCGGTACCGGGCGAGCACCTCTTCGCGTTTTTTGGTGATTTCGCACCGGAAATCTTCGTATTCACGGTGCAGTTCACTCTCCAGCTCGGCCTCGAGGGTTTTGATCCGGGCGATCAGTTCATCGATTTTAGGACGTTCCATCACCGAGCCCCTTTACGCAAAATTTTAAAACTATACTATAATCCCCCCATGCAATCGCTAAAGTACCTCGCCCACTATCCCGAAGAACTCCGTGCGCGGGTGCGCGATCTCATCGAGCGCAACGCGCTGGGGGAACATCTTCGGGACAAATACCCCGAGCTTCACCCCTACACGACCGACAAGGCGCTTTACGGCTACGTCACCGAACTCAAAAACGCCCATCTGCGTAATGCCCCGCCGATTGCCAAAGTCCATTACGATGCGAAAATGCGCGATCTCACCTCGGCCCTGGGAACCCATACGTTCGTTTCCCGGGTTCAGGGGGGAAAGCTCAAGGCCAAAAACGAGATCCGTATCGCCAGCCTCTTCCGCACGGCCCCCGAGCCGTTTTTACGGATGATCGTCGCCCACGAGCTCGCCCATCTCAAAGAGAAAGAGCACAACAAAGCGTTTTACAAACTCTGCTGTCACATCCTCCCGCACTATCATCAGCTCGAATTCGACGTGCGGCTCTATCTGACCTATCTGGATCTTTTCGGGGAACTTTACACCCGCGACAATTCGACCAAAACCTCGTAATGGGGGGTGTGAGGAAACATGTCGAACATCTGTACCCTCTGCGCGCGGTAGCCGTTGAGCTGTTCGAGATCCTTGGCGAGTGAGAGCGCGTTACAGCTGGAATAGATGATCCGATCCGGCGCGATTTTGGAAAGCCATTTGCACAGATGCTCCCCCAATCCCCGGCGGGGAGGGTTGACGATGACCGTATCGGGATGTTCTCCCGCAGTGGCGCTGAACGTCGCGGCGTCGAGGCTCTCGAACCGCAGTCCTGAGTGTCCCATCATCTGTGCCGATTCGCGGGCGCATGCGATCGCTTCGCTCTCGATCTCGATCCCCGTGATCTCTCTCCCCTCGCCCGCGCAGTGGAGGGCGAATCCCCCGACGCCGCAAAAAAGGTCCCAGACGCGGGAGGGTTTGTTCTCCAGCGTCCAGTCCGCGGCGGTGCGGTAGAGTTTTTCGGCGACGGCGGGGTTGGTCTGGAAAAAGCTTTTGGGGCGGATAAAAAGGGGGACGCCGTTAAAACGCTCCTCCAGACGCTGCGCTTCGGTGAGGAAGATCTCTTCCTCACCCTCCAGGATCGCCATGTGGATGCTTTGGATGTTGGCGGTGACGACTTTGAGCTCGGGGGCGCGTTGCATCAGCGTCCCCAGCTCTCCCTGCAGCCGGGGGATGATTCCGTGCGAACGGAGCACGAAACGCAGAAGCATCCCCCCCTGCGTACTGCGGGTGAGGAGAACGTATTTGAGCTCCCCTTTTTTCTTTTTGAGATCGTATCCTTTGATCCCCAGCTCGCGCAGCCACTCCTGCACAACGTGCAACACCCTCTGCATCGACGCGTCGTACAGGGGGCACTCGATCAGGCTGGATTCTTCGTCCAGCCCCAGCACAACCCCCTCAAGGGTCGGTATCGCAACCATTTTGGCCTTGTTGCGGAACCCTTTGAGCGGGCTGGGAACGGGTTTGAGCCAGTGCGCGGGGGCGTAGGGGGAGAGGAGCTCGTGCAGGTGCGCCTCTTTTTGTTTCACCTGTTCGGCGTAAAAATAGTCGATCCAACCGCACGAGCGGCACTGATAGGTATCGAAATACGAACAAAAACTCATCAGAGCACCTTCGGCTTCGCGGTACGGAGGTATTTGAGGACTGCGGCGATCAGGTCGTCGTCGTCCTTGCTCGGGCTTTGAAGCGTCTCTTTCGAGCCGTTTTGGTATTCGATCGTGATGTTCTGGTTGTAATTGCTGACCATTTTCACCTTTTTCTCGATGCACAGCAGTTTGATCACCATGATATCGAAAAACTGGCGCGTCGGGGTATCGGCCTTGCCGAAACGGTCTTCGACCTCTTCGAGGATGTCGTACACTTCGGCCATCTCCTCGCAGTGGCTGAGACGGCGGTAAAGTTCGAGGCGAAGGCGGTCTTCGTGGACCACCTCGTCGCTGATGAAGGCGCTGACGGTGAGTTTGATGTCCACTTTGGCGCGGGTCTCGGTCGTCTGGTTGGTGAGGAGTTTGATCGCATCTTCGAGCATTCTCAGATAGAGCGAATAGCCGATGTTTTTGATATGGCCGCTCTGGGCATCGCCCACGAGGTTCCCCCCGCCGCGGATTTCGAGGTCGTGGTAGGCCAGCATCGATCCGCTCCCCAGAAACGAGTTCGATTCGAGCGCCACAAGCCGTTTTTTCGCCTCTTCGGTGAGGCTCTCCTTGTCATCGACGATGAAATAGGCATACCCCTCGATGTGTCCCCGTCCCACGCGCCCGCGCAGCTGGTGGAGATCGGCCATTCCGAAACGGTCGGCCCCGTCGATGATCATCGTGTTGACGGTGGGCATGTGGATCCCCGATTCGATGATCGAGGTCGCCAGCAGCACGTCGTACTCTTTTGCGGCAAATTTGGCGATCTCCTCCTCGGTCTCGGCGGCCCCGACTTTCGAATGGAGGATCAGGATCCTCAGATCGGGGAGGATCGCTTTGAGTTCTCCCGCCTTGATCACCATCGAATCGATCGAGTTGTGGACGTAAAATACCTGTCCGCCGCGGCGAAGCTCGCGCAGGATCACTTCCTTGATAAGCTTCTCGTCGTAGTTTTTCACAAAGGTCCGCACCCCCAGCCGCTCGCTCGGCGGGGTGAGAAGTTCGGAGAGGGTCTTGATCGAGCTGAGCGCCTGGTTAAGACTGCGCGGGATCGGGGTGGCGCTCATGCTGAGGAGATGGACGTTCTCGTAGAGAGTTTTGAGCTTCTCTTTTTGCTTCACTCCGAATTTGTGCTCCTCGTCGATGATGACGAGCCCCAGCTTGGCGCAGCTGACCCCCAGCAGGGCGTGGGTTCCGACGACGCAGTCGATCTCGCCGCTCCCCAATGCGCGCAGAATCGCGTTTTTCTCCTTGGTGCTCACGAAGCGGTCGAGTTTGCCGACCCGTATCCCGAACTCACCCAGACGCTCTTTGAGCGAGCGGTAATGCTGCGAGGAGAGCAGCGTTGTCGGAACGACGAGAAGCGTCTGGTAGCCTCCCCGCACGGCGGCGAAAATCGCGTTCATCGCCACCTCCGTTTTCCCGAATCCGACGTCCCCGCTAAGCAGCCGGTCCATGATCTTGCCCGAGGAGAGGTCGGCGACGATCGCGTCGACGGCGCTTTTCTGGTCGGGAGTATAATCGAATCCCGCGTGGGCCTGAAAACGTTTGAGTTCCCCCGCATCGCATTCGATGGCCGGGGCCTTGACCAGGGCTCGGCTCGCGGCGATCCCCACGATCTCCGAAGCGATCTCGAACAACCGCGCCTTGACCGTCTCTTTGAGTTTACCGAAGCTCCCTTTCCCCAGACGGTCGAGGACGGGAAGCGAGCCCGAGGCGATGTAGCGGTCGATCGCATCGAGGTTTTCGACGGGGAGGAGCAGTTTGTCGTCCCCCATGTACTTGATGACGACGAGGTCTTTCACGCCGCCGAGGATTTCGGCCTGCTCGATCCCCTCGAAGATCCCCACCCCGTACTCTTCGTGGACGACGTAGTCGCCCACTTTGAGGTCGTCGAGCAGAATCGAGGTACGGCGACGGCGCCGTTTCTTCTCGCGGCGGTTGAGCGACACGATCACCTCATCGGGGCCGATCAGGTTGAGTACCAGCCCCGAAGTGCGTAATTCGATCCCCTTGGTATCGAATATCCCCGCCGCTTTGAGCTGGGTGTCGCTTGCGGCGATCAGAATGAATTTTTTGTTTTTGTGGACGCTGCGGAGCGTGTCGAGGGAGGGGGCGACGAGCGGCGCGTAACGGCTTGCTTCGGGGATCACCTCTACCTCAAAACGTTCCCGCGCAAGAACGGGCTGATTGAGACCGTACGCCTCGTCGATGACGCTTTTCATCTCGCGGATGCGGAGAACCTTTTTCCCTTCGCACAGGTCGTATCCCGCGTCCCCAAGCACCCAGTAGCCCAGCGAAGCGATGTCCTTGACGAAACTGTCGCTGATTGCGTTCTCCACCTCACGGGTAAACCGTTTGTACTGCTGGGCATCCAGCGAGAAAAAGGTACTGGTCACACGAATCTGGGCGACCTCTTCTTTGTACGTGCGCTGGGTCTCGACATCGAAAAACCGGATCTCTTCCACCTCGTCGTCAAAAAGGCTGATACGGCAGGGATTTTCACTCCCCGGAACGTAGATATCGAGGATGTCGCCGCGATGCGACACCTCCCCTTCCATTTCGACCATGTCGACGAAGGTGTATCCCCAGTGCAGCAGTTTCTCTTTGAGCGCGCCCAGGTCGAGCCGGGAAGCGAATTCGATCTCGAAACTTTGCAGCAGCTCCTCTTTGGGGACGGGAAAAAGAAGGGTCTTGAGCGGCGAAATTACCAGTGGTTTGCGCGAGGCGGCATAATAGGCGCGCAGCGCGGAAAAAAGGGCGAAAAGTTCTTCGCCAAAGGGGCGGAGGTCGTCCATATAGGCGGCGCGGAAATCGGGGAGCACCGCCGTCTCGATCCCGAGGAACGCGCAGACGTCGGCAAGTTCCCCCGCTTCTTTGGCATCTTCGCACAGGAGAATGTCGGGGCGTTTTTTGGGATCGGTTTTGAGATACTCGTACAGTCGTGCCTGTGCCATCAGGGGTTCATCCTTTTCAAAAACGTCTCGGCCACGCTGAACGAGCCGAAGACCAGATACTCTTTTTCCTCATCCGTCCGCTCGAAAGGAACGAAGGGGATCTGCAGTTCACCCAGCGCCGATTCGAGGTCGCTGCGCTCCGCGATCCGGGGTTCGTTTACGTCGATAATCTCGACACGTTCGACGATCGGCCTCAGAATCCGCAGGATCTCGCGGTAATCCTTGTCGCGGTAGGTGTTGTAGACAAGGTTTACCTTTTTCCCGGCGTAAGCCCGCACGATTTCACGGGCGGCAAGCGGGTTGTGGCCGACGTCGAGAGTGACGTTGTGGGAAATTTTGCTCAGCCTCCCGAACAACGCGTGCTGATCGAAGAGCTCGGCGTGCGCCTCGAATCCCAGCAGTTCGAATGCGGCCATAGAGAGGAGCAGATTATCGCGCAGATAGTCGCTGAGGCCGTTTTTCGTGGCAATATGCCATGCGTTCTCCTCCATCGCCGGAGTCACCCGTTCCCCAAGGGTATAGAGCCTCGTCCCCTTGTCGTGCGCGATCTTTCGCGCGATCGTCTCGACTTCGGAATGTTTTTGCCATCCCAGCAGCGCGAGGCGGGTCATGCTGCGCAGTTTGGTCTGCGCGACCGCTTCGATCGTCGTCCCCAAAAAGGCGGCATGGTCCAGATCGATCGGGGTAAAAACGCTCAACGCTTTCTCAAAGACGTTCGTCGCGTCGTGTTCCCCCCCAAGTCCCGCTTCGAGAACGACCCAGTCACACCCCTCAAACGCCAGCATAGAGAGCAGCGTCGTGTATTCGAAATAGCTCAACGACTCGGAAACGCCCGCGGGAAGGAGCTTCATAAGTCGGCGGTGGACCGCTTCGAGCGCCGCGTCGCCAATCTCTTCGCCCCCGATCCAGATGCGCTCGTTGAACCGGAGGATGTGCGGCGACGTGTAGTGTCCGGTCCGTTTTCCGCTGCGGCGGAGCGCTTCGGCGAGAAAACGCCCCGTGCTCCCTTTTCCGTTCGTCCCCACGATGTGGACGATGGCGGGTTTGGGGAGGCAATCGGCGATCATGGCGTACGCGCGCGGAAAGCGCTCGTAATCGATGACGTCGTAAAACAGAGGTTTGGCGGAGAGGAATTCGTCTAGGTTCATGCGGGCTCGACGCGGTTTCGCCCTTTGTGTTTGGCATCGTAGAGCCGGGCATCGGCCCCTTTGAGGAGCGCTTTTTCGCTGTCAAATTCGCTTCGCTCGGCCACGCCGATGCTGACGCTGACGTCGATACGATGATTCTGGTACATAAAATGGGCCTGCTCGACGTGGGAACGGATCTTTTCGCCGAAAATTTTCGCCCCCGCGATGTCGGTATCCAGAATCGCGATAAACTCCTCGCCGCCGTAGCGCCCGACGGTGTCGGTTCCGCGCGCCTCTTCCTTGAGGATTTTGGCAAACGCGATGAGCACCGCATCCCCCGCTTCATGGCCGTAGGTGTCGTTGATCTGCTTGAAATGGTCCAGATCGAGCATGGCGATGCTGTAACTTCGGTCGTGGCGTTCGTATTCCGCCTCTTTAAGGCTTAAAAATTCGCTCACCGCCCGTTTGTTGAACAGCTTGGTGAGAAAATCCTCCCGCGATGCCTGCTGCGCTTCGGCCAGTTCGGCTTCCAGCACGGCGATTTTTTTGCCCATCCGCTCCACTTTGTCGTTGTGGATCTTGAGGTCCTTGCCGAGCACTTCGACTTTTTCCTCCAGCGCCGTGGCAATCGTGTAGAGCCGTTTATGAGCCGTTTTGAAATCGGCGGGTTTGTCCGCTTCGAGTGCTTCAAGATCGCGTTTGACGTCGCGGATCTCGGCAGTGGAGTTTTCGCTCCGCTCGATCAGCTCGATCAGCTGTGCGGAGAGTTTCCCCAACAGACGGTCAAGCGTATGGACCATCTCCTCGACGCTCCGTTTGTCCAGGGCGATCCGCATCGCGATGGCCGTTTTGATCTCTTTTTCACACTCCGACGAGGCGAGGTATTGGGGCGAATTTTTGAGTTTTTGGGAGAGCTTGAGGGTCGCATCGTCCATTTTGGGAGCGATTGAGGGGACCAGTGACGCGACGACGAGCTGCGCGGCGCTCGCATAGTCGCCCGTACCCCCCTCTTTCGCCCGCGCAAAACGGAGCCCCTCGATCGTCCGGCGCAGATTCGCCGTATCGACGGGTCCGAATTCGGCAAGCTTCATCAGATAGGTATCGTCGTAGATCGAGAGAAAATTGCTCCACGCCTGTTTGAGCAGGTCGATCTGGGTCGCCCCGCCCCGTTCGTCGAGAACGGCGACGGTTTTTCGCGCCAGCGCGGAGGCTTCGGCGTTGTGCAGCAGCTCGACGCTTTTGGCCATCTGTTTGGCCAGCGAACTGAGCATCTCCACGAGCGCGGACGCTTCGGTGGGATTGAGACGGCTCATTTTCGAAATCAGGAAACGGATCAGTTCGGCGGTCGTTTTGACCCGGTAAAGTTTGATCTCTTCGGCCGTCTTCTTGTCCAGCAATGCGGTGTATCGCTCCACACCGCCGCAGTCTTCGACCGCAACGCCCGCTTTTTTCGCCTCCGCGCAGAAAACTTCGGCGTAGACGTCCGGCGTCCAGGTTTTTCCCTCGTTTTTAAGCCGCTCTACCGTATTGCGGACGATCTGATGTATGGTCATCGCGACTCCTCTTTCGGCGGTTTCGCCCCCTCGGCGGCGAGCTTGGCGATAAATGCGTCGATCGCTTTTTCGGCCCCTTGCGAAATCGCTTCGAAACGGGCCTGGTCGGTAATGATCGCATTGGGTTCGATGGCAAAGTCGTATACACCGGTCGTTGCGTACGAAGCCGTTTTGCTTTCCGTAACGCGGGATATGTTCATTGTCACCGTCGCGCGGTACGTAATGATGTAGCCGTTCGTGTCGTATTGCAGGGGCGAGAACCCGACGCCGCCGATGGAGATGGTGAGGTGGGTTTTAGCACTGTGCTTGGGGCGCAGCGCGGTTCGGAATTTGGTGATGACCGCTTTGTCCACGGCGTCTTTGATGATGACCGTATTCTGCGGGTCTTCCATCGAAATGATCACTTCGGTGCTGACGCTCTCCCCGACGACGTTTTTGGCATAATGCGCTGCCGGGGCATAGCCGCATCCGGCCAATGCAAGGCTCAACACGACCGATGCGACCGTTTTTTTCATCATTTATCCCTTGATAACCAGATTGACAAGCTTGCCGGGAACGACGATCTCTTTGAGGATCTCTTTGCCTTCGAGCCATTTTTCCACCGCCGCTTTCGCTGCGGCAAGGATTGCTTCGTTCGAATCACCCACTCCCACTTCGATCGTTGCACGGTTTTTGCCGTTAACCGAAACCCCCAGGGCGATGTGATCGACTTCAAATACCTCGTCGAGCACTTTTTGGGGGCCGAAATTTTTACCTCCGAAGAGCGTCCGGGAGAGTTCCCAGCACAGGTGCGGAACGATCGGCTCCATAATGGAGCTCAGGATCCAGTACCCTTCGCTCCAGACGTCGGCGTTGTTCTGCTCGTTCAGCGCGTTCATCGCTTCCATTACCCCGGCGATGAGGGTGTTGAAGGTGTGGCGTTCGGTATAGACGTCCTGGGCGCGTTTGAGCGCTTCGTACACTTTTTTGCGCGCCGCTTTCTCCTCTTTGGAGAGTGCCGCGTGATCGATCGCCGGGATCGTTTGGGTCGGGGTCACCTTTTGGCTCCGGTCGGCGAAACGCTTGAGGAAACGGAATGCCCCTTCTACCGCGCTGTCGTTCCATTCGAGTTCCTGCGTCGGCGGTGCGGCGAACAGGATGAAAAGGCGTGCCGTATCGGCTCCGTATTTGGCGACGAGTTCCCCAGGATCGACGGTGTTCCCTTTGGATTTGGACATCTTGGCCCCGTCTTTGAGGACCATCCCCTGGGTAAGGAGGTGGTCGAAAGGCTCGTCCGAACGGACGTATCCCAGATCGCGAAGCATTTTCGTAAAGAACCGCGCATAGAGCAGGTGCAAAATCGCGTGCTCGATCCCCCCGATGTAGTGGTCGACGTTCATCCAGTACGCAAGCGCCTCGGGGTCAAACGCCTCTTTGTAATCGTTTTTGACCGTATAACGGAGGAAATACCACGACGACTGGATAAAGGTATCCATCGTATCGGTCTCCCGTACTGCCGCCTTGCCGCATTTTGGGCAGGCGCAGTGTTTCCACGTCGGGTGATGGTCCAGCGGGTTCCCCTCGCCGGTGATCTCCACGTCTTCGGGAAGTGCGACGGG
This sequence comes from Campylobacterota bacterium, assembly GCA_040752835.1. NCBI lineage: Bacteria > Pseudomonadati > Campylobacterota > Campylobacterota bacterium. Next base: position 119,835 of record JBFMGG010000003.1, read on the forward strand.
AAGGTTCTCTTTTTTCTCCGGTACGATGCCGCAACTCTCGCAGTGGATGAGGGGAATCGGAGCGCCCCAGTAGCGCTGACGACTGATCCCCCAGTCTTTGAGACGGAAATTGACCACTTTTTTGCCCAGTTTATTGGCCTCGAAATAGTCCATGATCGCGGCTTTCGCACTGACGTTGTCCATGCCGCTGAATTCTCCGCTCTCTCTCAAGAGCCCCGTTTCGGTGTAGGCACAGCCGCTGGGGAGTTCACCCTCGGCGGGAAAGATGACCGGGTTGAGCGGAAGGTTGTATTTGGAGGCGAATTCGTAATCGCGCTCATCGTGCGCGGGAACCGCCATGACCGCACCCGAGCCGTAATCGGTCAAAACGAAGTTGGCGACCCATACGGGGACTTTCGCGCCCGTCAGCGGATGGATCACGTCGATTCCCAGCGCCACCCCCGCTTTGGGCTGTGTGGCGCGTTCGCGCGCACCGACGCGTTGCATGGCGCGGATCGCTTCCGCGCTCGTCTCATCCAGCAGTCCGAACGAGAGCATGTGGCGAACGATTTCGTGTTCGGGGGCGAGTGCCGCGTAGCTGACACCGTAGATCGTGTCGGGACGGGTCGTAAAGACTTCGAACCCGTCATACACGGCCCCAAGCTTCGCTTCGCTTGCCTCGTCGAGCCTGAATCTAAACTCCAGCCCGTACGATTTGCCGATCCAGTTCTCCTGCATCGTCAACACCTGCTTGGGCCATTTCCCCTCGAGGGTTTTCAGCGATTCCAGGAGCTCTTCGGCGTAATCGCTGATTTTGAGATAGTACTGGTACATCTCTTTTTGCTCGATCGGAGTGCCGCAGCGCCAGCATCCCCCCTCCACGACCTGTTCGTTGGCCAGAACCGTCTGGTCATGCGGACACCAGTTCAAAAATCCCTGTTTCCGGTACAAAAGCCCCTTTTCAAACATATCGATGATAAAGGCCTGCTCGAACGCCGTGTATTCCGGGTTGGAAGTGGCGAACTCACGTTCCTCGGAAAACGACAGTCCAAGCCCGGCAAGCTCTCCGCGCATCGTCGCGATGTTTTCATAGGTCCATTTTTTGGGATGGACACCGTGTTTGATCGCGGCGTTCTCCGCCGGCATCCCGAAACTGTCCCAGCCGATCGGATGGAGGACGTTGAACCCCTGCTGGCGGTAGTAGCGCGCAAATGCGTCACCGATGGTGTAGTTGCGCACGTGCCCCATGTGGATCCGCCCCGAAGGGTAGGGAAACATGCTGAGGACGTATTTTTTCGGTTTGGAAAAATCGTTTGAAGGTTCGTAGGCTTTGGTTTCGCTCCAGAAGCGCTGCCATTTGGCTTCAATCTCTGCGGGGGAATAATTCAAAAAAGGCTCCTGTTATTCGTAATTCTCTTTGGATTTGGCACTCTCGATAAAGACCATGATAATCGAAAAAAGGTTGGCGATCAGTGCGCCGATGGCCAGTGCGACGGCCCACTGGATGCTGCCGACGACCTCCATGTAGATGAACGCGGGGATCAGGTGCAAATCGGCCACGAGCGATCCGGCGAGCAGTTCGGCGGCCAACAGGTTGCGGACACCGAGCTTGAGAATCGTCGAAATGATGTTCAGGCTCGCCGCCACGAACAGCATCATCGACGTATGATCGTACAAAAACGCCGCCGTCGACGTCAAACTCATCAGCGTGAAAAAAACGTATACTACTTTACCCCAATCCATCGTTCACTCCTTATTTAGACTACGCCCTGCTCGAATTGCGCGCGCATTTTCTCTTTTTCCGCCTCGCGGGCCGCCTTTTCGGACAGTTTCGCCCGATAACGCTTGATGTCGAAACCTAAAATTCCCAGCAGCGGGGAAGCGACGAAAATCGAACTGTACGTCCCCACTACAACCCCTACGAGCAACGTAGTCGCGAATGTGTTGATGATCTCTCCTCCGAAAAGGAAAAGAGTCACCAGAACCATCAGTACCGTCAAAGACGTCAGGGTTGTCCGGGACATGGTACGGGTAACCGAATCGTCAATGATCTCATGCAGCGTTTTCGCCGCCCCGTCGGGAATCTCTTCACGTATGCGGTCAAAAACGATAATCGTATCGTTGATCGAATACCCCAGAATCGTCAACAATGCGGCAATGACGTCGAGATTGACCTCCAGCTGCAGCAAGGAGATCGCGCCGACGGCGATTGTAAGGTCATGCGCCAAAGCCAATACCGATGCGACCGCGAAGCGCCATTCGAAACGGACCGCGACGTAGATCAAAATACCGGCAACCGCCAAAGCAAGGGCCATGATCCCCTTCTCACGCAGCTCGCCGCCGACTTTGGCCCCGACAATATCAACCCGACGAATTTCGAACTTTCCGGTTCCCTCCAGCTGCTCACGCGTCACGTCCCCGATGTCTTTCGTCATGCTCTCGGAAGTGTTTTTCAACCGGATCACCACCTCATCGGGTGAACCGAACTCGTTGATCGATGCACCTTCGTACATCGGGTTGCCCGAGAGTTTCTGGCGCATCGTATCGATCGGAGCCGCTCCGTCGTATTTCACCTGGATGATCGTTCCTCCGGCAAAATCGATCCCGAAATTGAGCCCTTTTGTAACGATCGTAAAAATCGATGCGATCACAAGCAATGCGGAAAGCCCGATCGCCCATTTCGATTTGCCCATCAGTCCTATCGGTCTGGTGTAACGAAATACTTCCATTATTTTCTCCGTTTCACGCCGAACCACAACGCGTAGTTGTTCGATTTGGCGATCCGATCCTGAATCATCAGGTAAATACCGTGGGTCCCGAGAATCGCCGTCAACATGGAGGCGAGAATTCCGATACTGATCGTAATGGCGAACCCTTTGATCGCCCCGGTCCCGTATACGTAGAGGACAACCGCCGCGATCAGCGTCGTAATGTTCGAATCGGTGATCGCGCGCATAGCGTTTTGATATCCGACTTCAATCGCCCGCTTGACCGATGAGCCCTCGGCGAGAATTTCCCGTATCCGTTCGTTGATGATGACGTTCGAGTCGACCGCCATCCCCACGGTGAGGACGATTCCGGCCATCCCCGGCAACGTCAGCGTCGCCCCGAACATCGCCATAACCGCGACGATCAGGAGGATATTGACAACCAGCGCGATGTTGGCGATAACCCCGGCAATACCGTAGTACACCATCATGAATATGACGACGGCGCCGAATCCCGATATCAATGCGATCATGCTTGCCTGAATACTGTCGGCTCCGAGGCTCGGACCGACGGAGCGTTTTTCCATCATGTAAATGGGTGCCAAAAGGGCTCCCGAGCGCAGGGCGATCGCCAGGTCATTCGCTTCGGCGGTCGTATAGTTCCCGCTGATCTGGCCGCTTCCGCCCCCGATCCGTTCGTTGATGACCGGAGCCGAATAGACTTTGCCGTCCAGAACGATTGCGAGACGTTTCCCGACGCTCTTGCCGGTAAAGTCGCCGAAAATCTGCGCCCCTTCGGAATTGAGGGTAAAATTGATGACGGGGCGGTTGTTCTGGTCGTACCCTACCTGAGCATCGGTCAGCATCGAACCGTCCAGAATGGGGATTTCGTTGACGAGGTGCTTGGTGCCCGGCTGGATCGCGTCTTCGAGGATTTGGTCGCCGTAACTCGCCGCCTCGGCGTCGCTCATGTCGCCGACGCGCATCGCGCGGTCTTCGTCCACGGCCATGAGTTCGAGTTTGGCGGCACGCGAAATCAGCTCGCGCGCCCGCTGTTCCTCTTCAGGGGTTTTGATCCCCGGAAGCTCGACGAGGATTTTATCGACCCCCTGTCGCGCGACCGTAGGTTCGGCAAGTCCGAACTGGTCAAGCCGGTTTCGGATGGTTTCGATCGCCTGCTCAACCGCCTGCTGTTTCAGTTTTTCAACCGCTTCGGGGGCGAGGGTAACCGCGTAGCGTTCGCCGGATGCACTGACCGATGCCCCTTCTACGCTTTTGAGATGTTCTTTGACCGTCGCCGCGTCATCCGCGTCAAGCAGTTCGAATACGACTTTCCCCTCCGAAACGGCAATCCCGTCGAGGAGAATATCGTTTCGCTCGCCGAAATGTTTCAGCCCGGACGCGATCGATTTGAGCTGCGAATTGACCGCTTCTTCGGTTTTGACCCCCAAAAGCATGTGCAATCCGCCCTGCAGGTCAAGCCCCAAGGTGATCTTTTTCCCCTCCTCGCTTTGCGTGAAAGAGGGAACGGAGTAGATTAATCCGAAAACGGTGGCGACGATCAGAATGATGACGCGGTAATTAAGCTTCATCCTCGTACTTTCTGGCTACCGCGTCTTTGACGAGGCGCCCTTCGGTCTCATTGTTGAATTTGACGGCAAAAAAGTTCTCTTCGACTTTTTTGATTTCGACGATCAACCCGCCGCTGGTAACGACTTTATCCCCTTTTTCAAGCGATTCGACCATCTCTTTATGGCGTTTGGCCTGCTGGTTCTGGGGACGAATGATCACAAAGTACATAATGGCGATCAGAAATACAAACGGGAGGATTTGAACGAGAAATTCCATGCGGTTCCTTCATTAATGAAAATTAGCGCATTATACTCAAAAGACATTAACAGCGCTATAATTCTCCCATGAAATTACGATCCCCCGCCTCTGTCGAGCTCTTATACCTTCCGCTTGCGATCGCCGTGTCGTTCAGCGCCTTCATCTACTTCGAACACTTCGGCCTTACGTCCAGGTTCATCAATACCCTCGCGGGGCTGGCCGCACTGTACGGAATGCTTCACGCTCCGCGCCGGAGCCTCCCCGCGGCAGGCTTTTTCATCGGCCTGGCATGGTGTTACTGGATCGGGTTTAGCTTCCAGTATTACGGGCTGGGATGGGCGCGTGAGCTCGTCGCGCTGGGTTTTGGGATCGTCTATCTCCTCTTTTTCGGTATTCTGGGGCTGAGCTCCCACCCTTTCGTTCGCGCGGCACTCCTTTTCGGCCTCACGTTCGTCTGGCCGATGGATTTCAACTGGATGCAGCCCGAACTGATCTTCGTGGAGAGCTACGTCGGCATTCACAAATGGCAGTTCGCCCTCGTCCTTGCAGCCCTCGCCGCGACGCGGTATTTCGCAAACGCGCGAAAAGCCCTCCCCCTTTTGCTGATCCTCCCCGCGCTTCAGTGGAACTATCCGCGTCCCCCGTTGCCGGAGCTGAAAATCAAACTCGTCTCTACCGACATCCCGCAGGACTTCAAATGGCAGAACGAACGCCTCTACACGACGGTACAGGAAAACTTCGACGCCATCGACGAAGCGATCGCGCAAGGATACGATCTCGTCGTCTTGCCCGAATCGGCTTTTCCCCTCTATCTCAACCACCAGGCCGAACTGATCGAAATGCTGCGGGAGCGTTCCCGCCGTATCGCCATTTTAACGGGGACCCTGCACGAAGAAGACGGCCTCAATTACAACGTCGCCTATTTCTTCGATCAGGGTACGGTACGGGTTGCGAAGAAAACGATCCTCGTCCCCTTCGGCGAATACATCCCTCTTCCGGGATTCCTGCGCGAATGGGTCAACCGGGAAATTTTCGGGGGAGGAAGCGATTTCGTCACCGCCGACAAACCGAGCGATTTTACCCTCAAAGGGGTCCGTTTCCGCAGCGCGATCTGCTACGAAGCGACCCGAGAGGAACTCTATACCCCCGAAACACGCTATCTCATCGGCATCAGCAACAACGGCTGGTTCAAACCTTCGATCGAACCGACGCTTCAGAATCTGCTGATCCGTTTTTACGCCCGTAAAAATACGACGGTGGTCTTTCATGCGGCGAACGGCGGGGGAAGCGGGATAGTTTACTGATAGAACATGCTTTCCGGGTAAACCCTTGTAAAGCGGCAGGGGCAAATCCCCCTGCCGCCCCTGTAAGGGAACCGGGGTCAGTGGTTTAGTGGCGGACGTTGAGATTGTTGGCTTTGATGACGTTGATGATTCCCTGGATCTGTTTCATCTTCGCCTCTTCGTCGTCCATGTTGTGGATCGCTTCGAGGTTGAAGGTGCTTAGTTTCGTATCGAGATACCCCGTGTCGAGTTTTCCCTCGACGAAATCCTGGTCCCGAACGATCTGACGATGCAGCGGGATGTTGGTCGGTACCCCTTCGATCAAAAATTCATCCAGCGCACGCTGCGCTTTGCGCACCGTGTCTTCCCACGTCAGTCCCGAGACAATCAGTTTTCCGATCATCGAATCGTAATTGGCGGGGATCTGATAATTGGTGTACGCCATCGAATCGAGACGAACCCCCGGTCCCCCCGGAGAAAGGTAGTTCGTAATCAGTCCGGGTGAGGGGACGAAATTGTGTTTCGGGTTCTCCGCGTTGATCCGGAATTCAATCGCGTAGCCGCGGAACTTGATCTCTTCTTGCAAGAATTTGAGTGGATCGCCCTCGGCGATCTGGATCATCCGCTGAATCAGGTCGATCCCGGAGATCGCCTCGGTGACCGGGTGTTCGACCTGAATCCGGGTATTCATCTCGATGAAATAGAAATTGTCTTCGGCATCGACGAGATATTCGATCGTCCCGACGCTCTCATACCCCAGCTTGAACATCGCCTTGGTGGAGACGCGGTAGAGCTCGCGGCGCACTTTCTCGCTCAAACGCGGAGAAGGGGCGATTTCGATCACTTTCTGGTGACGGCGCTGAATCGAGCAGTCCCGCTCTCCCAGATGAACGACGTTGCCGTATTTGTCGGCCACGATCTGGATCTCGATATGGCGGGGATTTTTGAGATACTTTTCGATGAACACTTCGCCGCGTCCGAAAAAGCGCTGCGCTTCCTTGGTCGCCGATTCGTACATCTCTTTGAAATCGGAAGCTTTTTCGACGATACGCATCCCGCGTCCGCCGCCGCCGAATGCCGCTTTGATAATGACCGGGAATCCGATGTCGGCTGCGATTTTTTCCGCATCGTTGATGTTGTCGATCGGTTCATCCGTACCCGGGAGCATCGGGACCCCCACTTCGCGCATCGCGACTTTGGACGCCATTTTGTCCCCGAACAGGGCTACGTGCTCGGGTTTCGGACCGATGAAAACGATCCCGTTGTCAATACACGCCTGGGCGAACTCGGCACTTTCGGAAAGAAAACCGTAACCGGGATGAATCGCATCGCATTCGGCTTTCTTGGCCAGCGAAATGATCCGCTCGTAATCGAGATAGGCGGCGACCGGGTCTCCGAGAATCGGGTAACATTCGTCCGCTTTGCGAACCCATACGCCGTTGAGGTCGGACTCGGAAAAGACGACAACGCTTTTGATCCCCAGTTCCTTACACGCACGGATAATGCGAAGAGCGATTTCACCGCGGTTGGCGATCAGGATCTTGTTGATTTTTTTGGTACTCACGGAATACTCCCGGTTAAAAATTTTGGACGTGACATGGTAAGGCAAAGTACATCAAAAATGCATCAAAAAATACCGTCGCTTTACCCCATTTTCAACAATCGGATATACAATGACGTTACCATTCCGCCAAAGTGACTTTATGATGAACCTACTCTACCCGTACCGGCACTATCTGGTCGTCATCGTCCTTTTCGCCGTTATCACCGCAGTGTCAAGAATCTTTACCGAACAATTGGAGATGATCAATATTGTCCTGATCCATCTTCTCCCCGTCATTGTCATCGCACTCCGCGGCAGCATGGCAGCGACGATCGCCGTTACAACTCTTTCGGTCGCGCTCCTGGCACTCTACATTCCGCCGACGCTTAGTTTCGTCGTCCACGACTTCATCTATCTCTGGAGCTTCGCCATCTTTTATGCCGTAGGTTACATTATCACGGTACAGGCCAGACGGATCCATATCAACAGTATCAAGGAGATCCTTCTCGATACCCTTTCACATGATTTGAAAACCCCTCTCGCTTCGATTATGGGAAACGCGACTTTTCTTGTCGAAACCCACACCACCGACCCGGCGGTTCGCTACAAAGCCCTCTCGCAGATCATCGAGTCCAGCCGTCGGATGAACCGCCTTATCAGCAATCTTCTCGACAGTGCCCGGCTGCAGCATTCCCGTTCACCGCTCAAAAAAGAGTGGTGCGACATGGAAGATCTGGTTGCCATTGCAGTCCGCGAATTCCGCAAAGACGCATGGTTCGAGCGGCTCCGGTGCCGTTTCGACGCCGATCTGCCCCTTTTTTACGGCGATGCGGGGCTTTTGGTCCGGCTCTTCGTCAACCTGATGGACAACGCGCTCAAATATTCCGACGAAGACAAACCGATTGCGATCGACATCAAAGCGACTTCCCGGGCGTTTTACATCGCTTTTTCCAACGAATGTCCCCCCATCAACGAAGAACATCTCCATCACCTGTTCGATAAGTTTTACCGTGCGGGCAACAGTGCCGATATTTCGGGAAGCGGAATCGGCCTTTCGATATGTCGGGACATTGCCTTGGCCCATCAGGGGCGTATCCGGGCCTATAACACTCCTAACGGCGTCAGTTTTGAAGTGACGTTGCCGATACTGCGCCACCCCGAACCTTTCGAAGCGGAGGTTGCATGAATCACCAGCCCCTTGTACTCATCATCGAAGACGACGACGCCATCAGCCGTCTGCTTTCCGACTCCCTCCGTCAGAACGGCTACAAAACACTCCTGGCAAAAGACAGGCATACCGCATTGCGCGAATTGCAAACCCGCAGTCCGGAACTGATACTTTTGGATCTCGGCCTTCCCGACGGAGACGGCAAAGAACTCATTTCCCTCATCCGTAAACACCTTCTTGTCCCCATTATCGTGGTCTCCGCCCGCAGTGACGAAAAAGAGATCATCGCTTCTCTCGACGCCGGGGCGGACGATTACGTGATCAAGCCTTTTTCCACCCACGAGCTCCTCGCCCGGGTCCGTTCCACCCAGCGCCGCTTTTTGGGCCTGCACAAATCAGGCAACATCCTGACCTGCAACGAGATCGTCATCGATCTCGAACAGTTCACCGTTTCAAAAGCGGGTGTGGCGCTCAAACTCACCCGCACCGAATTCAGTCTCCTCAAATATTTCATGCTGCACCCCAATGAAGTGCTTCCCCACACGAAAATTCTCAAAGAAGTCTGGGGGGTCGGATATCAGCACGAAATGCAATACCTGCGGACCTATGTGAACGCGCTGAGAAAAAAAATAGAAACCGATACGACCGCTCCGGCGTACATTCAGACCGAACTGGGAATCGGTTACCGTTTCATCTGCGCCTCCGCCTGATTCCACACCATCCGAATTAAATTACTAAGGATACTTTGGATTTCAGGATTTTTATGATTATAATAGGCAAAAAAACGGGGTTATACGATCATGAACATCGCCGCCAATATCACTGAACTCATCGGCAATACGCCGCTCGTACGTCTCAACAGCCTCTCCTCGCCCGAGGGGGCGAGCGTGCTCGGCAAATGCGAATTTATGAACCCGACCAGCTCGGTCAAAGACCGTATCGGCTACAACATGATCAAAACAGCCATGGAAGCGGGCAAAATCGATGCCGACACCCTCATCATCGAACCCACCAGCGGCAACACGGGGATTGCGCTCGCGTCGATCTGCGCGGCGCTGGGACTCAAACTCACCCTGACCATGCCCGAGTCGATGTCGATCGAACGGCGGAACCTCCTGCGCGCGCTGGGTGCAAACCTTGTCCTCACCCCGGCGGCGCAGGGGATGAAAGGGGCGATCGACGAAGCCGACCGCCTCGTCGCCGAAACGGGGAACGCGATCATTTTACAACAGTTCGCCAACCCCGCCAACCCGGCGATTCACCGTATCACGACGGCTCAGGAGATCTTGCGCGACACTGAGGGAAAAATCGATATTTTCGTCGCGGCGGTCGGCACCGGCGGGACGCTGACGGGAACGGGCGAAGCGCTGCGCGAACACCTCCCCAACCTGCAGATCATCGCGGTCGAGCCCCAAGATTCCCCCGTCCTCTCGGGAGGACGCCCCGGACCCCACAAAATTCAGGGGATCGGAGCGGGATTTGTCCCCGAAGTGCTCAACACCTCCCTCTACGGTGAAGTGATCCGCGTCAGCAACGAAGACGCGATCGCCGCGTCAAAAGCGCTGGCACGGAACGAGGGGCTTTTGGTAGGGATCTCGGCGGGGGCGAACGTCCATGCCGCATCGCTTGTCGCCGCACGCCCCGAAAACCGGGGCAAAACGATCGTGACGGTCTTGTGCGATACCGCCGAACGCTATCTCTCCACCCCTCTTTTCGAGGCATAAGACGTGCTGTTGGAGACGATACGGTGCGAAGGGGGGGGCGCACTGCATCTTCCCTACCATCAGCATCGGCTCGATACGACCCTGAAAAGCCTCGGGATCGAAGCTTCCTACGATCTTTCGGCTCTGATTTCGCCTCCGGATGAGCGTGTGTACCGGTGCCGTTTTCTGTACGATGCCGCCTCCGCTTCGATAGAGTTTCATCCATACGCCCTGCGTACGTTCCGATCGCTAAGACTCATTCATGCCGATACCCTCGAATATCCTTTCAAATACGCCGAACGGAGCTCTCTGGACAAGCTTTTCGAAGAACGCAAAGAGTGCGATGACATCCTGATCGCCCAAAAAGGGCTCCTTCGGGATACGACAATCGCCAACATAGCGCTCTTCATCGGGGGAAAATGGTTCACCCCGGCACAACCTCTTCTGGAGGGGACAACCCGTGCGCGCCTGATTGAGCAGGGCTTTCTCATTCCCGCCGAATTGAACGTTGAGGACATCGCAAAGGCAGATAAAATCGCCCTTATGAACGCGATGATGGGGTTCGTTGAAGTGGAAAATGGTATAATTGCCTAAAAAAACAGGTCCGTAGTCATGCTGTTCGACATCATCAAAAGCCCATCGTTCGCCCGTCTCATGGAGACCCATGTACGGGACATGCTCATTTACCTTTTCGAAAACGAGCAGAATTTCGGGATCTTGTGCAAAATCGAACACATCACGTTCGATCCGCCGCTTCCCAAACACATCAGCGAAGAATTTCGCGCCATGACGCTGTTTTTTCTGGCGGGTTACACGTTTGAAAGCGCGCGGATCGATAACGACGCCCTGATTTTCGAAGCCGGGTTCGGCCATGAAAACGTCGGCAGTTTCGTCACCGTCCCGCTTCTCTCGATCGTGCAGATCATCATCGACGATACTCCGGCGTTTGTCAACCTGTCCCTCCCCTACGAGCAGCAGCCTCTTCCCGAAATCGAGAAAAGCGAAGGGATCCAAAACTCGATGAGCGCGTTTCTCTCCAACCCCGAAAATCAGAGATTCATCAAGAAAAAATAGTCTTTAAACGCGTTATTGTGCAGAGGATGAAGTGCGTTTTACCGCCCGCGTACTTCCCGCAGGGGCAAAACGCGGAAGTTTTCGCAGCGTTACAGTTTTAATCCCAGGAGATACGTAACGACGTTGTCGATAAACGCGTCGTGCTTACGCTCTTTGCTGTAGGCAATGTAGAATTTGCGCTTGATCTTGTAGTTTTTGATCCGGGCTTCGAACAGCTTGCCCGCTTCGACCTCATCGGCGATCACGTGACGGGAAATCACCGAAACGACCGGACGCGGAGTATCTTTGGGCGAGCGCATGATCGTCTCTTTGATCGCGGTCGAGCTGGCGACGACGCCGATGACACTGAAACTCGAACACTCCACACCGATCTCTTCGAAGACTTCGGAAGTCAGTTTGCGGGTATGTGAATTTTCGTCGCGGCAGATCCAGTCGAACTTGTACATGTCTTCTTTGCGCAGCTGTTTGGGAATCGGCTGGTTCGAGAAAATGACCAGTTCGTCCTCTTCCCATTCGCGGTAGATCAACCCGTCGCGGAAGACGGGAGATTCGATCAGGGCGATATCGATCTTTTTATCCAGAAGCTGCTCGATGATCTCGTTCGAAAAGCCGACGCGGATATGGACTTCGTTGTTGATCTTCTCTTTGAGCTGTCCAAGGTAGGAAGGGAGGACGTAGTTACCGATCGCATACGATGCTCCCACCACGAACGTAAACTCTTTGTTGATGATTTTGAGTACCTCTTTTTCGGAGGTCTGAATCGCTTTTTCGAGTTTGATGGCGATCCGGTAGAGGTCTTCTCCCTCTTTGGTGAGCTTGATGCCGTTCTTTTTCCGTTCGACGATCCGGGTATCGAGGTAATCTTCGATGAACTTGATCTGCTGCGTGACAGCAGGCTGCGAAATCCCCAGTTTGGCCGATGCTTTTGAAAAACTTTTTTCCCGTACCACGGTCAGGAAAGTCATGAGTTTTGCAAAATCTTTTAACATGTAATAATTCCCATAAGTTGAATGAATAGCAGTATTATAACCCATTATTATAACTATTGCAAGGGGTTTTGTCCCATATTCCCCTCCCAGTCATTCAAAAGTCAAATAGTAGGAATTTTGGGCTATAATTAAAATAACTTAAACACAAGGGTAACCCTCGGCATGGAGAAAATTTTCTCGGATCTCAACGAAGCGCAACGCCAAGCGGTCGAGCAGATTGACGGTCCGCTGCTGATTTTAGCGGGGGCCGGAAGCGGCAAAACCAAAACGATCACCTCCCGTCTGGCCTACCTGCTCGATTGCGTAGGCATCCCTGCGGCCAACACGCTGACTCTCACCTTTACCAACAAAGCGGCCAAAGAGATGCGCGAGAGGGCGATGAACCTCATCACCCAGAATTCCTATCCTCCCCTGCTGTGTACGTTCCACAAATTCGGCCTCCTGTTTTTGAAATTCCACATCCACCTGCTTGGACGGGCCAACAACTTCGTCGTGATCGATACCGACGACAAGAAAAAAATCATCAAAAAAATCAACGCCGACCTCCCCACCGCGCTGATCGCCAGTGAAATCTCCCGCTATAAAAACTCCCTCATCGATCCGGCCGAAGCCTACGCACAGGCCGAGCTGACCAATTACAAACACATCGCCAAAATCTACGAGGAGTACGAAGCCTACCTCCTCGAAAACAATCTCGTCGATTTCGACGACCTGCTGTGCCTGACCTATCGGCTTCTCGACGAGCATCCCGAACTCTGCCGCCAGACGTCGGAAAAGTACCGCTACATCATGATCGACGAATACCAGGATACCAACGAACTGCAGCTGCGCATTCTCCAGAAGCTCTGTACGACCCACAACAACCTGTGCGTCGTGGGCGACGACGACCAGAGCATCTACGGCTGGCGCGGCGCCCATGTGCGCAACATCCTCGAATTCGACCAGGATTTCGAAAACGCGACGGTCATCAAACTGGAACACAACTACCGTTCGACGCAGCCGATTCTCACCGTCGCCAACGCCCTGATCGAACACAACCGTTCCCGTCTGGGAAAAACCCTCATCGCGACCAAAAGCGGCGGCGATGAGGTGCAAACCATCACCTCTGGGGATGAGAGCGAAGAGTCCCAGAAAATCGCCAAGGCGATCAAAAAACTGATCGAGGAGGGGGCACGCCCCAGCGAAATCGCCGTACTCTACCGGATCAACGCGCTGAGCCGTTCGCTCGAAGAGGGGCTTAACCGGGCCGGAATCGCCTACAAGCTCGTCGGCGGCCTGCGCTTCTACGACCGCGCCGAGATCAAAGACCTCATCAGCTACCTGCGCGTCGTCACGAACGTCCACGACAACTTTTCGCTGAAACGGATCATCAACAAACCCAAGCGCGGCCTGGGCAAAGCGACGATCGACAAGATCGAGCTCTCCGCGATGGAAGCGGGCAAATCGATGTTCGAATTCATCGCCACCCTTCCCGATGATCAGCTTGAAGCCCTCGTACGGAAAAAAAGCGCGCAGGAACTGCGCGATTTCGTTGCCGAGATTACCGAATTGCGCAGGGTGGCCGACGAAGCGATCTACCGTTTCATCGATCTGCTTGAAGAACGTTTCAAGATCAAAGAAACTCTCAAGGGGCTCCCCGACGAAGCCGACAAAGTCTCCAACGTCGACGAGTTTTACGGTCTTTTCCGCGATTACGTCAAACAAAATCCCGAAGCCAGCCTGTCGGAATTTCTCAACGACATTACCCTGCAAAGCGAACAGGATCAGGTGGAGGGAGAGAGCATCTACATCATGAGCATCCACGCCTCCAAGGGGCTGGAGTTCGAGCATCTCTTCGTCATCGGCCTCGAAGAGGGATTCCTTCCCCTCATCGGAGACGGCAGCGACCTTGAAGAGGAACGGCGGCTGGGCTACGTCGCCCTCACCCGCGCCAAAAGCGCGCTGACCCTCTCGAGCGTCAACAGCCGTTTTTACAAAGGCCGCCGAACCGAGCTGCAGCGCAGCCGTTTCATTAACGAAGCGGGCCTGTGCGAAGGCTCCCTCATCCTCGAAAAAAACACCTCCTACAAAAAAGGGGATCTCGTCCGTCACAAAATCTTCGGTGCCGGACGGGTCGAAGGGGTGAGCAAATCGGGACGGGAATTCAAGCTGCTCATCAACTTTGGCGGAAACAAACGCGAAATCCTCGCTTCGTTCGTGGAGAAGCTCTGACGTGAACCGCCTCTTCGTCGCCTACAAGCCCTCCGGGATCAGTTCCAATCAGCTTCTGGGAAGGATCAAACGCCGCTATAAAGTCAAAAAAGCGGGCTATTCCGGTACCCTTGACCCGTTTGCCAAAGGGGTCCTGATCGTCGCGCTGGGAAATCACGGGCGGCTTTTCCGCTTCCTCAATAAAACCCCAAAACGCTATCGGGCCACACTGTGGCTGGGGGCGTCCTCCCCGACGCTCGATATCGAAGGGATCGAAACAATCCGCGAAGTCTCCCCGTTGGACGAGTCCAGGGTCCGCGACGTTCTGCGCTCCATGATCGGGGAACTCACTTATACTCCGCCCAGCTATAGCGCCAAACACGTCGACGGGAAAAGGGCTTACGAGTGGGCCCGCGAGGGGAAAGAGGTCCGCCTGGATGCCGTCACATCGACGATCCACGACATCAGCCTCGTGCACTATACCCACCCGTTCGTGACGTTCGAAGCGACCGTTTCGGAAGGGACCTATATCCGCTCGCTCGGCCTTCTGGTTGCCCGCTCACTCGGATGCGACGGCGCCCTAAGCGCCCTCGAACGCCTTAACGAAGGGCAATTTGTCTTTGAAGGTGAAAAACCTCTGGATATCAAAACCTCCCTCTCTCTTCCGAAAAACCGCTATAATGGCGATACGACTGCCGTTGCCCTGGGCCAGAAACTCTCTCGGAACGATTTTGAATGTCCCGAGAACGGCACCTACTGGATCGACAACGGCGATACGATTTCGGTCATCGCAATCGACGACGACGGTGTCCATTACATTCTAAACAAGGTTGAAGCATGCTGATCCTTTCCCGCAAAGCCGATGAATCCGTCATAATCGCCGATACCATCACCGTTAAAGTCGTCTCGATCGAAAAAGGGGTCGTCAAACTCGGCATCGACGCCCCCCATAACATCCGGATTCTCCGCAGCGAACTGGTCAAAGCGGTCGAACATTCCAACAAAGAGGCTTCCTCTGCCGGCAGTGACGAATCGCTGCTTCAGCAACTGGTGCACAAACTCAAATTATGATCCGCTATCCCGCTTACGCCAAAGTCAACGTTTTTCTCAAAATCACCGGAACGAGAGGAGAATACCATACCCTCACATCCCGTTTCGTCCTCGTCAAAGAGCTTTACGATCTTTTGTGGTTCGAACCCAAAACGACCCCCGAATTTGAAATCCGGGGAGATTTCGACTGCGACGTCGGCTCGAATACGATCTACAAAGCCTACAAACACCTTCAGAGCGCCACCCGATCCAACGCCCTCGGCGTTTTCTTCGAAACGCACGCCGTCCGCGTCGACAAAAGAATCCCCTCGTTCGCAGGCCTCGGCGGAGGGAGTTCCGATGCCGCCACGTTCCTGCGCATGTGCAACGATGCCCTGGAGCTGGGGTTATCCAAAGACGAGCTCGCCGAAATCGGAGCCAATGTCGGGGCCGATGTTCCGTTTTTTGTCTACGGCTACGAAAGCGCCAATGTCAAGGGGATCGGTGAAATCGTCGAGCGCTACGAGGAAGCCGCAATGGCGTTCGACGTCGTCACCCCGGATATCCGCATCAGCACCCCGGCCGTGTACCGTTACTACCGGGAGCATCTCTATGCGCCGATCACCCCGGAAGAGGCGCAGCGGCTCGAATCGACCCCTTCGCGCGATATTCTCGCGTCCGTGAAGCCCAAAGAGGCCAACGATCTCTACCCCGCCGCACTCGGTTGTTATCCCGAGCTGAGTGAAAAAGAGGGATGGTTCTTTTCGGGGAGCGGAAGCAGTTTTTTTAAAATCAAGGATGAGTAACCATGGGTGAAACGATCGCCACCAATAAAAAAGCTTTTTTTGACTACCACATCGAAGAGAAGTTCGAAGCGGGACTCGAACTGATGGGGAGCGAAGTCAAAGCGATCCGTGCGGGGCGCGTCAACCTCAAAGACGGCTTTGTGAAAATCGTCAAAGGGGAAGCCTTCGTTTTCAACGTTCACATCGGCCACCTCGAAACGACCCACCGCCATTACGGCCACGAAGAGCGCCGGGCACGCAAACTTCTCCTGCACAAAAAACAGATCGACAAAATGTTTAAAGCGGTTGAGAAAGAGGGATTTACCCTGGTTCCGCTCAGCCTCTACTTCAACGACCGCAACATCGCCAAAATGCAGGTGGCGATCGTCAAAGGGAAAAAACTTTACGACAAACGCGAAGACCTCAAACAAAAAGACATCAAACGCGATATCGAAAGAGCCCTGAAGGGGGAATGACGCTCGGCACGAAACGCTCGTAGAATGGGCGTTCAAACAAAGAATGAAACGGAAGTTTTTCGAAGGAAGAAGAGAAAAGGTGCCGCCGAAGAAGCGGCGGAAAATTATTTGCGGAGTTCTTTAATACGTGCTGCTTTACCGGCAAGGTCACGGAGATAGAACAATTTGGCGCGGCGTACGCGGCCACGGCGAAGAACTTCGATTTTCTCGAGGCTGTCGCTGTAGATCGGGAAGATACGCTCGATACCGACGCCGTTGGCACCGATTTTACGTACAGTGATGGTTTTGCTGACGCCTTCGCCGCGGACAGCAATACATACACCTTCGTAGTTTTGAACGCGAGATTTTTCACCTTCTGTAATGGTTACGGCCAAACGAAGGGTATCACCTGCGCGAAAGTCAGGAATTTCTTTACCGGCGATTTGCGCTTGCTCGAAGCTAGCGATGTACTTATTTTTCATAAGATGTCCTTATTTTATGCTTTAGAAGCTGCTCCGGCCTGAAGAATTTTGTTTTGCATTCAGACAGAGACGATTTTAGTGCATGAATTTTACTATGGTTTCCCTTTAAATATTCTGATGGGACAGCCATATTCTCATAAACAGCGGGTTTTCCAAACGTCGGTGCTTCCAAAAGTGGCGTTTCGAAGCTTTCGTAATCGAGCGATTCGCTGTTTCCGAGTACCCCTTCGAGATTTCGTACGATCGCATCGGTCATCACGAGGGAGGGCAGTTCACCCCCTGTGAGGACATAATCGCCTATGCTGAAGATTTCGTCGGCAAAGGTTTCGATCACCCGCTCGTCGATCCCTTCGTAGCGCCCGCTGACGAAAACGACGTGTCTTTTGGTCGCGAGACGCTTGGCGTCGTTCTGGGTAAACTGCTTTCCGACGGGTGCGGCAAAGATGACATGAGCATCCGAGGGCAGCGTACGCAGCGCATCAAAAAGCGGCTGCGGAACCATCACCATCCCCGCGCCGCCTCCGGCAGCCGTGTCGTCGACTTTGGCATGCTTGGACGTGCTGAAATCCCTCGGATTGAGATAGTCCACATCAAACCGTCCCGCCTCGATCGCCCGCTTGAGGATCGAATCCTGGAAGTATCCCTCGATCAGGTTGGAAAAGAGCGTAACGTAAGTGAAGCGCATCAGGAGGCTTCCAGGAGGTCCAGTCCGCCCCGGACGCGAACCGTTTTGGCCTCCGTGTCGCATGCGATGACGTAATGATCGATGTAGGGGATCAGAAACGTCGGGGGAAGCCCCCGTGCCGCGAGCGCCGCATCGGTCGCTACGAGAAGATAGTCCTGCGCGCCGATCCGCTCGATTTCACGGATCGTGCCCAGGCTCACCTCCCCCTCCGTGACGCTGAGGCCGATCAGGTCGAACCAGAAGAACTCCCCTTCCTCCAGGCCGCACCGCTCACGGGTTGCTTCTTTGGTCGTAAAAAGCTTCGCGTTGGTCAGGGCTTTGGCCGCTTCGGGAGTGGTGTACCCCTCAAGACGTACGATTTCACGCTCCGGATTGTACGATTCGAGCGTAATAACGGTACCGTTTTCAAGGGTAAACGTGGAACCGGCACGGAACTGTTCGGGGAAGTCGGTGTGGAGGTTGAGTTTCATGTCGCCCTTGAGGCCGACGGTACGGCCCAGGGTGGCGACGTGCAGCCAATCGGAAGAGAGGGTGTTACGAAAGCGGTTCGACATTGATGCGGTAACTTTTTCCGTCTTTGGCCTTGCAGCCCGAGATGACCGTTTTGATCGCGCCGATCATCTTCCCTTCTTTGCCGATGAGTTTGCCCACATCCGCCTGGTTGGCGTAAAGGACGATCTCGGTTACTTCGTCGCCTTCAAACGACTCTACTCTGATATCTTCAGGATAGGCGGCGATCAGCTTTGCGAATCCCGCGACGAAGTCGGCTACCATGCTTATTTACCGGTAATTTTTTTAACGCGGTCAGACATTTGAGCGCCGACGCTCAGCCAGTAGTTCAGACGCTCTTCGTCGATTTTCGTCGTGATAGGATCGGTCATCGGGTTGTAGTATCCGATCAGTTCGATCCATCCGCCGTCACGGCGTTTGCGGCTGTCAGTTACCGCGATACGGTAGAAAGGTTGTTTTTTACGTCCCATACGGGTCAAGCGAATGACGGTTGCCATGTGTGTTTCCTTGGTGTTAATTTTCACGCTAAAAGTAGCTTAGAAGAGTGTTTTGCCCACAAAAGCAAAAGAAAAACCTCTAAACCGCTTTGAACGCTAAGCGAGAGGCTTTTCCAAGCCCTTCGCTTAACGTTCCCATCGGGGATCAGCGCGGAAGCTGCATCCCTTTCATCTGCCCCATCATGCTCTGCAGATTCTTCATCCCCTCTTTGCCCGAAAACTTTTTCGCCATTTTCGATGCGTTTTTGAACTGTTTGAGGATCCGGTTGACTTCGATGATCGACAACCCCGCCCCTTTGGCAAGACGGGCTTTGCGGCTGTTGTTGAGCAGCTCAGGGTCTTCGCGCTCTTTCATCGTCATCGACGAAACGAGGGCCTTGATCTTTTTGAGCTCGCCGGAGTTTTCCAGATCAAAATCCTTGAGCGCGGAAGCCATGTTCCCCATCCCCGGGATCATCCCGATCAGCGATTTCATGCTCCCCATTTTTTTGAGGCTCTCCATCTGCTCGAGGAAGTCATTAAAGTTGAACTCCCCCTTTTTGATCTTTTTGGTCAGCTGTTTGGCTTTCTTTTCATCGATCACCGAAGCGGTCTTCTCGGCCAGCCCTTCGATGTCTCCCAAGCCCATCAGACGGTTGACGATGCGGTCGGGAAGGAAAATCTCGAGATCTTCCATCTTCTCCCCGGCACCGATAAAGCGCAGGGGGACCTGGATCTGCGACGCGATGCCCAGGGCCACGCCTCCTCTGGAGTCGCCGTCGTACTTGGTGAGGATGACACCGTCGATCCCGATTTTCTCGTTGAACGTCGCGGCGGTACGGACGGCATCCTGCCCCGCCAAAGAGTCGGCAACGTAGAAAATTTCGTGCGGGTTGGCCGCCGCTTTGACTTCGGCAAGTTCCTCCATCAGCGCCTCGTCGATCGCAAGGCGTCCGGCGGTATCGATGAGTACGACGTCAACAAGCCCTTTACGGGCGTGTTCCATCGCCCCTTTGACCACTTCGACGGGATTTTTCGTCGCATCGTCGGCGTAGAGTTCGACGTCGATCGCGCCGCACACCTGCCGCAGCTGCTCGACCGCCGCCAGACGCTGGAGGTCGGCCGCGACGACGAGGACTTTTTTCTTCTGGCGCACTTTGAGCCAGTTCGCCAGCTTCCCGGTCGTCGTCGTTTTTCCCGATCCTTGCAGACCGGTCATCAAAATGACCGTCGGAGAGACGGGGGCGTAGACGAAACCGCTTTTCCCCGGTACTTCGAGCAGCGCATGCAGCGACGTACGCAAAGCGTCCAGGAACTGGTCCTTGCCGATTCCGTTTTGCTTGGTCTGGAGTTCGACGGAGTCAATCAGTTCTTTGACGACTTTGTGGTGAACATCCGCTTTGAGAAGCGCTTTTTTCAGCTCGCCCAGCGCTTTGGTAAGCGCCTTTTCATCGTCGTGGAAACGGATTTTGCGTATGGCCGATGTAAACGATTCTGTCAGCGTGTCGAACACCAAAAACTCCTGAATGTGACCTCAATAGGGTGTAAAAAGTTTCGAATTATACTTAATTTTTGCTTGATTTAGACTTTAGAGTCTTATCAACTCCCGAAATGGGCGAAAATCGTCGGCTCGGGCGCTTCGAACGTCTGCCCGAGCAGGGTCACCTTTTTCGCATGAAGCATCACCCGTTTGGAAGGGCGTCCGCCGTAGCTCTCGTCCCCGATGATAGGGTGTTGCGCAAATTTCATGTGCGCGCGTATCTGGTGGGTTCGGCCGTGATGGATCACGAGCTGTACCTTCGTTTTTTTCGCCGAGACTTCCAGCGGGGTCACCTCGGTGATCGCGGGTTTCCCTTTTTTCGAAACTTTGGTGTAGGCCTTGTTCCCTTTTTTCTCGGTAAAAAGCGGCTGATCGATCACGAACGGTTCGCTGACGATGCCGTCCACCCAGGCGACGTACTCTTTGTAGACGCGGTCGCGTTTGAACTCTTGAATCGCTTTGAGGCGGAACTCTTCGTTTTTGACGAGCATGAGCACCCCGCTCGTTTCACGGTCGAGCCGGTGGAGCAGCTGGCTTCCTTTGAACTGCCGCTCAATTTCATCGGAGTTCATAAACGCCGGTTTGTCGACGACGATCAGATTCCCGTCTTCGAAAATCGGCCGGATTTTTTCGACTTTCTGGACGATGAAAACGGTTTTTGGGCTGATCTCGCCGCGTGCGATCATTACTTTGGAATTGCCGACGTACACGAGTCCGCGGTCGATGAGCGATTTGGCTTCGGAGTTCGAGATCCCCTCTTGCTGGGCTAATAGTTTATACGCTTTTTCTTTCATGATTCTTTCTCCGTTTTTAAAAACTCTGTAATCCGCGCCAGATCGACGCTCCCTTCCACCTGCGAGGGGGGAAGCCTCTCGGCCCGGGTCAATGCCGGGGCGATCTCATCGCGCTCGACGAACTGGACGTGGGAGACGTATTTGAACAGCTCGCGCTGGTGAAAAATCTCTTTACCCGTAATAATTTTACACCCGAAATATGCGGGTTCGAGCGGGTTATGCCCGCCGATGGGCTCAAACGCGCCGCCCAGGATCGCCACGTCGCCGATCGCGTACAGGTTGTTCAGTTCCCCCATCGCGTCGACGAGGGTAACGTCCGGGCCGACCGTTTGGGACCGGCTCCATCGGTTCAACTCCATCTGCGGCAGCCGCTGCGCGATCAGTTCGGCCACTTTGGCGAACCGTTCGGGATGACGCGGAACGACGATAAGCTTCGCGTCAGGATTGCGGCGGCGGTATTCGGCGAACGCATCGAGAATCGCCTCTTCTTCCCCTTCATGGGTACTCCCCGCGACGATTACCGTCCCCTGCGGCTTCGGATAAACGGTGGCGGCTTCGATCTTCTGCGCCAGTTTGATGTTCCCGGCCACTTCGACGTTACGCGCGCCCAGGGCGATGAAACGGGCCATGTCCTCGGTGCTCTGGCAAAAGATCCGGTCGCATTCCCCCAGCAGGCGGCGATAAAACCACCGCATCTTGTAATACTTCGGGAAACTCCGCTCGCTGATGCGCGCGTTCAGCGCGATCACCCTTGCCCCCCGCTTGTGGGCCAGCCGGAAGAGGAGATACCAGAATTCGGCTTCGAGTACGACAAGCGTTTTGGGGCGTTCGATCCAGAACCACAGCCAGAGTTCAAAAGGGAGATAGCGCACCTGGACGGGGTATTTCGATGCCGCCTCGTACCCCGTATGGGTAATGACGCTGATCGCGAGACGTTTTTCCCCCAGCCGTTCCACCAGCGGGGCGATCGCTTTGGCTTCGCCCAGCGAACAGACGTGGAACCAGATATCGTGCGGTCCGAACGGAGGATTTTTCACGCCGAAAAACCGTGCCGGAAGCGAATGACGATATTTTTTCTTGAAGGAAAAGAGGATCAGGACCGGAAGGGTGACAGCGTATGCAAACGCTGCCAGCAGGGTATAGGCTAAATCAAAAAATAGCTTACGCACCGAGAGCGTCGGAAGTCGGTTCAAGGTAAAGGATACGTCCGCAGTGAGGGCACGTCGTAATCTCTTCGCCTTTGATGACGTCGGCGTAGATTTTGTCGCTGACCGCCATGAAACATCCCATACACGCCTGGTTGCGTACCGGAACCGCCGTCGTATTTTTCGCCCAGCGGCGGATTTTCTGGTAGAACGACAACCCTTTTTGGTTCATCGAAGAAACAAGGGTCTGTTTGCGCGCGAAAACTTCCTTGCGCTCTTCGTCGATCTGGGCCAGCTTGACGTCGACGTCGGCTTTGACGGTAGCGAGGTTCCCCTCGATCTCGACCGCTTTGGCTTCGAGCTCGTCGATTTTACCCTGTTTGTGATCAATCAGTTTTTCGAGACGTTCGATCTCCTCGTTGGCAAACGCGACCTGCTCTTTGGCAATCTCTTCTTCGAGCTGGAGCGATTTCATCTCGCGCTCGGTTTTGACTTCGGCGCTTTTCTTGCCGTTTTCGTCGAGTTTGGCGGAGAGTTCGGCCAGGTGGAGCTCGTTTTTCTGTTTTTTGAGCTGCTCGTCTTTGATCTCTTGTTTCAGTGCCGAAATCTCGTTGATAATGCCGTTTTTCGTCGCCGTCAGCGCGTCGTACTGAAGGTTGGCTTCTTCGATTTGCGGTTCAAACGCATCGATCTCTTTATCGATCTGAGACAATTCAATCAGCTGTTCAAGGTGTTTGTTCATAAGGTTCCTTTTTGGAATTACACGATTACCTAATATGGGTTACAGATAGGTGAAGGGGTTTTTCGATGGCGAAATTATAACACTCAATCCTAATTTTTCCAAATGGGGGGCCAAAACCTCCCCGAAATAGCGCTCGCTCTCGTAGTGCCCGATATCGAGCATCGAAAGCCCCAGCGTTTTGGCTTCCATCGCGTCGTGGTACTTGATGTCGCCGGTGAGAAAACAATCGGCCTGTATATTGCGCATCAGTGAAGCCCCCGATCCCGTCACCAGAGCGCAGGTCGTGATACGGTCGTGGCACCGGACTCCCCGGATGTGCGGCAGCCCCAGCGCCGTTTTGACTTTCTGGGCGAACGTGTCGTACGCTTCGTCGATTCCGAGGTAGGCGACGAAGCCCTCTTTGGCGATGATGGGATACCCCAGCACCTGCGTCGCGACGTAATCGTTGAGATGCGTCTGGTCGAAATTGGTGTGCATCGCGATGTTGGCGATGTTTTTGCGGATCATCGGGGCGAGAATCTTGGCCGGGTACTGATTGAACTGCAGCTGTTTGAGTCCCCCGAAGATCAGCGGATGATGGGTGATGAGCAGCGTGTTGTGCGGGATCGTCTCAAGAAGCTCTTCGTCGATGTCGATGGAGAGGACCACCGTCGACACCTCCTGCGAAAAATCGCCGACGAGAAGCCCCGAGTTGTCCCATCCTTCCTGCATGACGAAAGGGGAAAGCGCATCGAGGCTGGCGTAAATATCGCGTACCGTCATTTTTTGGGGTTCCTTTCGGGCCGCTTGACGCGGATGTAGATCTGGGATTTGGAAAACGGGTCGGACGCTTTGAATTCGAAAATTTTGAGTCCGATGATCAGGTCCACCAGTTTTTTGTAGCCGTACGTCCGGGGATCGAATTCGGGCGATTTGTTGATGAGTTTTTGCCCCACGCTCCCCAGATTCGACCATCCCGCTTCGTCGGCGGTATCTTCCACCGCGTTGCGCACCAGTGAGAGAAGCGCTTTATCGTCGGTCTTGATTTTCGGGACGGAGGGCTCTTTGTGGTTTTGGGCACGGCGAAGGTTTTCGGTGAAAATAAACTTGTCGCATACCCCGATAAATGCTTTGGGTGTTTTCTGTTCCCCGAAACCGTACACTTTGACACCCGATTCGCGGATGCGGCTGGCAAGACGGGTGAAATCGCTGTCGCTGGAGACGATGCAAAAGCCGTCGAAATTTTTCGTGTACAGTAGATCCATGGCGTCAATGATCATCGCACTGTCGGTCGCGTTTTTGCCGCTGGTGTAGGCAAACTGCTGAATCGGCTGCAAGCCGTATTCGAGCAGCGCGCTTTTCCAGCTTTTGAGCTGGCTGTCGGTCCAGTCGCCGTAAATCCGCTTGACGCTCGCGATACCCAGCGCGGCAATCTCATCGAGCAGCCCCTCGATCGTCGAGGGTTGGGAGTTGTCGGCGTCGATGAGAACGGCAAGCCGAGGCTGATGGTCGGTCATGACTGACGCTCCAGTTCCGCCAACGCCTCACGGGCCTGTGGGAGATCGCCGCCAAGTTCCAACGCCTTTTCGTAGTGGGCGCGGGCCTCGTCGATGCGGTTCATGTCCACCAGGAGATTGGCATAGTTATAGTGGGTCTGCGCGTAATCGGGATCGATCGCGAGCGCTTTTCGGTAATGCTCTTCGGAGCGTTCGTACACCCCTTCACCGCGGTAAAGCGACGCGATCGCGTTGTGGGTCAAATCGTCGTTGCCGTCGATTTCGAGCGAACGCTCGTAAAGCCGGATCCCGCGATGGACATCCCCGCTTTTGGCGGTGACGAAAGCGAGCTTGTTGATCGTTTCGACGTTCCCTCCCTCCAGTGCGTAGGCCTCTTCGAGGAGGCGTTTGGCCTTTTCGACGTCCCCCGCTTCGTAAGCCGCATCGGCTTCATCGACGAGGGCGGCGGGGGAAGGAGCCACGGGGGTAGGCGCAGAAGGGTTCCCCGCCGAAGGGGCGGCGGAATCCAGTTCGTGCACGTGGCGGTAGATCTGGTATGCGAAAAAAAGTGTCGCCGCCAACATTAAAATCTGAAATAAACTCATAGACGTTCCTCGTTTGTAACCATAAGTGTATTATAATCCTGGTAAACTTAACACTATAACGGTAAAAACATGCCTAGCAACTTTAAAGACCCATCGCTTTATATCAACCGCGAGCTTTCGTGGCTGCAGTTCAACACCCGCGTCCTCAAACAGGCGCAGGACGAATCGCTCCCGTTGCTTGAGCGGCTTAAATTTCTCGCCATCTACGGCACCAATCTCGACGAATTCTACATGATCCGCGTCGCGGGTCTGAAAAAACTTTTCAGCGCCGGGGTCAACGTTTCGGGAGCCGACCGGCTCACCCCGCTGCAACAGCTGCGCGAAATCCGCACCTACCTTCACGAAGAGCAAAAAGTGGTCGAACACTGCCTGCAGGGGATCATGAAAGAGCTCGAAAAAGAGGGGATTTTTTTCAAACCTTACAAAGAGCTCACCCCGGAGCAGCGCAAGTATCTCGACAAATATTTTCACGAAAACATCTATCCCGTTGTTATCCCCATCGCAATCGACGCAACCCACCCCTTCCCCCATCTCAACAACCTGGGCTTCGGGCAGATCGTCAAGCTGCGCGACAAGGATGACCCGAGCATCGAGCGCTACGGCCTGATCCGTATTCCCCGCGTACTGCCGCGCTTCGTCGATATCAACAACCGGATCTACGTTCCGATCGGGAGCATCACCGCCGAACACATCGAAGACCTTTTCCCCGGTTACGAGCTGATCAAATTCGCCGCGTTCCGCGTCACCCGCAACGCCGACATCGCGATCGAGGAAGAGGAAGCCGACGACATCATGGAGATCCTCGAAGAGGGGCTCAAACTCCGTAAAAAAGGGGAACTGGTCCGGCTGGAACTGAGCGTTCACGCCGATGATGACCTGCAAAACTTTTTCAACCGTCACGCCAACGTCTACAAAGACGACATCTACCGTTTCCAGACCTATCTCAATCTCGCCAGCTTCTGGCAGGTCGTCGGAAACAAGGATTTCGCCCACCTCACCGCGCCGACCTTCAAGCCGCGCAACCTCCCGCCGCTCGATACCGACGAAAGCCTCTACGCGACGCTGGACAAACAAGACCTGCTCCTTTTTCACCCTTTCGAGAGTTTCGAGCCGGTCGTTCGCCTGATCCAGACGGCGGCTAAAGATCCCGACGTCGTCTCGATCAAAATGACCCTCTACCGTTCGGGGTCCAATTCCCCGATCGTCAACGCCCTTATCGGTGCGGCCGAATCGGGCAAACAGGTCACCGTCATGGTCGAGCTCAAAGCCCGTTTCGACGAAGAGAACAACCTCCACTGGGCCAAAGCGCTCGAAAATGCCGGAGCCCACGTCATTTACGGGATTACAGGATTCAAGGTACACGCCAAAGCAGCCCTCATCACCCGCCGCATCGACGGCAAACTCAAGCAGTACGCCCATATCGGCACCGGAAACTACAACCCCTCCACGGCGACGATCTACACCGACATCAGCTACATGACCAGCAACGATGCGATCACTCACGACATGACGCGGTTTTTCCACTTTCTGACCGGGTTCAGCAAAAAAGGGAAATTGAGCGAACTCTACATGGCGCCGACGCAGATCAAACCGAAAATCCTCTCGCTCATCCAAAACGAAACACGGATGGGGAGCGAAGGGGTCATCATCGCAAAAATGAACGCCCTCGTCGACGAAGACATCATCAAAGCCCTTTACAAAGCCTCTCAGGCAGGGGTAAAAATCGATCTCATCATCCGGGGGATCTGTTGTCTGCGTCCGGGGATACCCGGGGTCAGCGACAACATCCGTGTCACCTCCATCATCGGAAAATACCTCGAACACGCCCGAATCTATTACTTCAAACACTCGACGCCGCAAACCTATATCGCCAGTGCCGATTGGATGCCGCGCAACCTGCTGCGCCGTATCGAGCTGCTCACCCCGATCCAGGGCGAAGAGCTCTCGGCGAAGCTGATCCAGATCCTGCAGCTGCAGAGTTCGGACAACATGCTCTCGCACGAACTCCAGACCGACGGAAACTACATCAAAGTCAAACACGAGCCCCACAACGCGATCGACAGCCATAAAATCGTCGAAAACCACACCAGCAAAGTTCACAGTTCGGTCAAAAAACATACGCCCAATTTCGTCCAGCAGTTGACGACCCGTTTGTTCAAAGAGAGTTAAAGGATATTTTCATGATCAGCAATTATCTCCATTACACCCCCGCGATGAAAGAACGGGTATGGATCGCCCCTTCCGCCGACGTGATCGGCCGCGTCGAGATGGGCGAAGACGTCAGTATCTGGTTCGGATGCGTCGTGCGCGGCGACGTCCACTACATCAAAATCGGGGACCGGAGCAACATCCAGGACCTGAGCATGGTCCACGTTACCCATCACAAAAAAGAGGATGCCTCAGACGGCTATCCGACCATTATCGGCAACGACGTCACGGTCGGGCACCGCGTCATGCTGCACGGCTGTACGATCGAAGACGCCTGCCTCATCGGGATGAGCGCTACGATTCTCGACGGTGCGGTAATCGGTAAGGAATCGATCGTCGGCGCGGGGGCACTGGTGACCAAAAACAAAGTGTTCCCTCCCCGCTCGCTCATCATGGGCAGCCCCGCCAAAGTGGTGCGGGAACTAAGCGACGAGGAGGTCGCCGAGCTCTACGCGTCGGCCCGCCGCTACGTCAGTTTCAAAGAAAACTACCGCGCGCCGAATGTCTGATTTCAATCTGGTCGTCGCCGCCGACATCCTGGGGATCACGGCATTTGCCCTCAGCGGTTTTCTCGTCGGAGTCCGGAACAACCTCGATCTGCTGGGGATCATCATTGCCGCTTCACTCACCGCACTGGGGGGCGGAGTGGTACGCGACGTCATCCTCGACCGCACCCCGTTCGCATTCAACGAATACTATCCGGCCATCACGGTCATCGCGACGATCGCGTTTGCGTTTGTCTTCCGCCTCTATCACCGCGAGCAGATCGAACGCCAATGGCTCTTCGTCATCAGCGATACGATCGGTCTGGTGGCGTTCAGCATTACCGGAGCCCTGCTGGCGATCCAGGCCGACTTCAACTTTTTCGGGGTGATGATCCTCAGCTTCCTCACGGCCGTGGGGGGAGGCGTACTGCGCGATACGATGATCAACCAGGTCCCTTCCGTCCTTATCAGCGATTTTTACGGCTCCATCGCCCTGATCGTCTCGATCCTGCTGCTACTGCTCGCAGCGTTCGATGCACTCAATACGCCCGGTGTTGCGGTCGTCGCGACGGTGGCGGTAGGGCTGCGCCTGCTGGCCTATACCAAACAATGGCATCTTCCGACACTGGAGCGACGATGAACAAAAACCTCCTCAAAAAAGTTCTGCTGCTGCTGGCAGCGGGCGGTATCATCGATATCGGACGCTACGCCTTTTATCCCGACGTTTCGGACCTCAAAGAGGAGCGTCCCGTTCCGACGGCGTTCATGGAGTACCGTCAGGACAAGTGGGCCGAAGAGAACCGAGACCGGGAGCTGCAACACAAATGGGTCAGCCTTTCACAGATCTCTCCCAACGTGCTCAAAGCGGTTCTGATCGCCGAAGACGATAAATTCTGGAACCATGACGGATTCGATGTAGGAGGGATGGAGCAGGCGATTGAACGGAGTCTTGAAAAAGGGACCATTGCGGGGGGCAGCACCATCAGCCAGCAGCTCTCGAAAAACCTCTATCTCTCTCCCAGCAAAAATCCGGTTCGCAAACTCAAAGAGGCGATCCTCACGTGGCGGATCGAAAACACCCTCTCCAAACGCCGCATCCTTGAAATCTATCTCAACGTCGCCGAATGGGGAGACGGCATATTCGGGATCGAAGCGGCGGCGCGCCATTATTACGGCAAAAGCGCCAAACACCTCAGCGGACGGGAGGCGGCGCGGTTGGCCGCAGTACTCCCCAACCCGCTCAAATACGATCCAACGGGGAACCAGAAATACGTCAAAAACCGCGCCCGCATCATCTACAAGATCATGCAGCGCCGGGGCGTCGTGATCCCCGCATACGAGGAAGTGATGACTCCGCCCAAAGAAGCCTCCGAACCGCTCATGGAATCGCGCGAGGATAACGGCAGCGTCCTTGAACTGTTCGGAACTCCCGGGCAAAACGTACCCGAAACCCCCGATCAGCCCTCCGCTTCAGAGCAAACCGGCGAATCGAACGCCTCTTCTCCCTTCTAAAGGGTTAAGCGTTTCGGGAACGGATGACGCGCCGTAAAAACGCGTACCCCAAAACGCCCGAGAAAAACGATCCGAGCAAAATCCCCAGCCGTTCGTCGCATACTCCCGCGCCGCAGGCTCTGGCGTCTTCGAATGCCAAAGAACCGATAAACAGCGACATCGTAAAACCAATCCCGCTCAAAATCGATACCCCGTACAGCCGCTTCCAGTCGACGCCCGCGGGCAAACTCCCAAAACCCATCCGTACCGCCAGATAACTGAAGAGAAAAACACCGATCTGTTTACCGAAAAAAAGCCCCAATGCGATCCCCAGCGTCACTTCATCGAAAAAATCGCTTGCCGACACTCCCGCAAAAGCGATACCCGTATTCGCAAACGCAAAGAGCGGAAGGATGACAAAACTCACCGGGACGTGCAGCGAATGTTCCAACGCATGAAAAGACGCCTGGTTGTTTTTCAAAGGGATCAGCAGCCCCAGGATTACCCCCGCGAGGGTCGCATGGACCCCCGACTTCAGCACGGCGATCCACAAAACGGTTCCAACTAAAATATACGCGGCATTATTCACGACTCCCCGGACGTTCATCGTGATCAGAACGGCAATCATCGCTGCAGCGATGAACAGGGAAATCGCCGAAAGATCGGACGTATAAAAAAGGGCGATGATAACAATAGCTCCCAAATCGTCGATGATTGCCAGCGCAAGCAAAAACAGTTTCAGCCCTTTGGGAACGCGGTTTCCCAACAACGTGAGAATCCCCAGCGCAAACGCGATATCGGTCGCCGAAGGGATCGCCCACCCCTGCAACGCCGTGGGATTGTCCCAGTTGAACCACGCATAAATGGCCGAAGGGACCATCATCCCTCCCAGCGCCGCGAAAGCCGGGACGGCTATCGCTTTTGGATCGCGCAGCGAGCCCTCGAGGGTTTCCCGTTTGATCTCCAGCCCCACCATAAAGAAAAATACGGCCATCAGACCGTCGTTGATCCACAACAATAACGGTTTGGCAATGACGAAAGAACCGACACTCACAACGACCGGAAGAGATGTAAGGGAGGAATAAAGCGAGTGCATCGGACTGTTGGCCATCATCATCGCCAATGCGGTGGCAACCACCAGCAAAATACCCGTCGCCGAATCGAGTTTCAAAAAATTCAATAACGGTGAACGGAGCATATCTTTCCTTTGTAGCAAAAGCGTTTTTTTCAGGATTGTTATAAAAATGAAGAAAACCGGAACCGTGCTGCTTTCGGACCGGTCAGGAGAACGATACGGCTGAAATACCGCT
The DNA here is from genome assembly GCA_040752835.1 of Campylobacterota bacterium. Classification (NCBI taxonomy): domain Bacteria; kingdom Pseudomonadati; phylum Campylobacterota; species Campylobacterota bacterium. Next base: position 150,519 of record JBFMGG010000003.1, read on the forward strand.
GCTTTGTTCTTAAGCCTTATGATAAATCAGTTTGGTAAACCGACGGACAACCGACCCTCATTCCTGCGGCTTTGCGATACGCCCAAGGACCCACCAGCCGAGCGCCGAAGCGATCGCGATCAGGTAAGATGGGGCATAGGGATCGGCACTGAATTCGCTGATCGACGTCATCACCGCCGGCGTGATCCCCCCGACGATTCCCGCCGCGCTTCCGAGGATCACGGCCGTAAAGGAGGCCCGGTACCCGTGGTGCGGAAGGGCTTTGACGGTGGCGGCGAAAATGGGTGCCTGGAACGCGCACAGCAATGCGACCAGCAGCGTGGTCCCCGCCATCGCTCCCCAGTACCCTCCGACGCTCATCGCATAAAAAAGCGGGAAAACGCCCAGCGCGAGCCCCAGCGCCGCGTAACGCATCACCCGCAGCGAACCGAAACGGTCGGCTACCATCGCCATGAGCGGGATAAAAACCACCCCGATCACGATGGAGAGGGTATTGATCTCGCCCGATTGTGCTTTACTGAGGCCGGCGCTTTTCTCCAGCCAAATCGGAAGGTAGACGAAAACGGTGTAATAAAAAACCCAGATTGCCGACGCGACGGAGAGAAACTGCCAGAATTCACGCCGGTGATGACGTACGATGGCAACGATCGGAACCGCTTTGTCGTGGGGCGGTTCGTAGTCGTCGGTCAGATTGCGGCGAAGATAAAGCCCCGCCGCGGCAATTACGATGCTGACCCAAAACGGGACTCTCCATCCCCATTCCATCATCGTCTCTTCGCCCAGTTGCCACAGTAGCAACCCGCAAAAACCCGATCCCAGCGCCATTCCGATTTTCGCCCCGACCGAAACGAAAGAGCCGTAAAGGTTCTGCCGCCCGGGGGAAGACTGTTCGACAAGGTAGACGATGGAGCTGGCGTATTCGCCCCCTACCGAGAGGCCCTGGATCATCCGAAGCGCCACAAGCAGGATCGGCGCGGCGATCCCGATCTGGGCATACGTGGGGAGAAATCCGATCAAAAAGGTGGGAAGCGCCATCAGGGCGAGCGAACTCATCAGTGCAAAACGCCGTCCGATTCGGTCCCCGATATGGCCGAAAACCAAGGCCCCCGCCGGACGCATCACCATCCCCGCCGCGAAAGCGCCGAACGATCCCAACAGTGACAAAAACGGATCGCTCGAAGGGAAAAAAAGCTGCCCCATCATCACGGCCAGAAAACCGATCAACGCGAAGTCGTAGTATTCGATGACGTTGCCGATGATCCCCGCGGCAATGATTTTGTGCTTGGGCCGGATCAAACGATCCACCCGCCGCCGAGCAGTTTGTCGCCGTCGTAAAAGACCCCTGCCTGTCCCGAAGCGACCCCCAGAACCGGTTCGGCCAGTTCGACTTTGGCACGGTTTCCTTCCACTTTCACGTGGCAGGGAACCGATTTGGTACGGTAGCGGAGCTTGACTTCGCAGTCAAATTCCCGGCGTTCGTCAAAAAGATTGACGTTTTCAAGCTCCACGTAACGGCATTCGAGCGCTTCGCGCGGCCCGACGACGATCTGGTTGGTTTCAGGACGGATCGCAACCACAAAATGGGGATCGTGGGCGCCGTGGACGGTGAAACCCTTGCGCTTGCCGATCGTGTAGTGCATGTACCCTTTGTGTTTGCCCACGACGTTACCCGAGAGGTCCAGCACCTCCCCCTCGCGGTCGACCTCCACGTACGGTTTCAACACGTCCATATAGGTGGTTTCGACGAAGCATATCTCGCTCGATTCCCCCTGAGCGGCGAAGGATTCAAGCCCCGGAACCGATGCGGCGTACGCTTTGATGTCGGCTTTGTGGCGTTCTCCCAGCGGAAATAAAAGCCTCGGCACCAGCGCAGGATCGATGTAGAAAAGAAAATAGCTCTGGTCTTTGGTATCGTCGCTCGCCTGAAGCAGGTATTTTCCGTCATGGCGAATGTAATGGCCCGTCGCGACGTAGTCGGCTCCGACCTCATCGGCAAACGCCACCATGGCGCCAAATTTGATATTGCGGTTGCATAGCGCGCAGGGGTTGGGCGTTTTCCCCTCTTTATAAGTTTCGATAAAAGGGGTAAACACTTTTTCGTTGAATTTCTCCTGCAAATCGAGAATATGCAGTTTCACCCCCGCAAAATCGGCCGCTTTCTGCGCGCGTGCCTGGTGAATCTCGTGATAGCCGGGTTTGGAGTGCAGCTTCATGTACACTCCTTCCACTTCATACCCCTGCTCTTTGAGCAAAAGGGTCGAAACGGTTGAATCGACGCCGCCGCTCATCCCGATCAGCACTTTTTTGCGTTTCATCAGAATTCTGTCTCCTCGATCGGATGTTTGTCGGTCATGTACGACGAAAGGGTCTCGTAGTATTTGGTGTGGTCAAGCCCCTGCTCTTCGAGCGATATCATCTGGGCGATCATCGATTTTTCGATTTCGGTCACGACGTAGTGCAGATCGTCGGTAAGGGTGAAAAATCCCAGGTCGGCCTCGTCGATCATCCCCTCGGCCAGCAGGCGTGTGCGGATGAATTCCATCAGCGGCGCGTAAAAGTCGGTCCCGATCACGAAAAGTTTGACTCCCGTCACCTTACGGGTCTGAATCAGGGTCAACGCCTCGAACATCTCATCGAGCGTTCCGAATCCCCCCGGAAAGATGACGTATGCCATCGAGTATTTGACGAGCATCACCTTGCGGGAGAAAAAATAATCGAATTGCCGCCCTTTTGTGATGTAGGGATTGGGCTGCTGCTCTTCGGGGAGTTCGATGTTCAATCCGATCGATTCGACCTCTTCGTAATCGTACGCACCGCGATTCGCCGCTTCCATGACGCCCGGACCGCCCCCGGTAATGACGTTGTAGCCGCGGGAACCGAGCATACCGGAGAGCTGAACCGCCTGCCGGTAATAGGGGTGATTCTCGTCCACCCGCGCACTCCCGAAAATCGTTACCGAGGGGCCAAGGTCTCCGAGCTCGTCGAACCCCTGCACGAAATCGGCGATAATTTTAAAGACGCTCCAGACGTCGGCGGACTTGATGTCCTGGACGTATTTTCGGCACGCCTCTTTTTTTCCGTTTCTTCTGCGGCCCATATCACCCTTTCAATTTGTTCAGACGGTCCCGTTTGGTTCCGATCGACGTTACCTGGACGCCGAAGTTTCCGTCCACGATCACCACTTCCCCCTGTGCGATGACGTTGTCATCGACCAGGATATCGAGAGGGTCATTGGCGAGCTGGTTGAGTTCGATGACCGAACCGATGTCCATGCTCAAAACGTCTTTAAGCAGCATTTTCTTCTTTCCGATCCGCACCCGTACCGGGAGTTTGACGTCCATGATGAGCGAAATGTTTTTCATTTCGTTCTCTTCGAGCTTGACCGCACGCTCTTCGGCGGGGGCATCAAAAATTCCGGCGCCTTTGGATGACGAGGCCGATCCGGGCGCACTGCTCTGTGCCGGTGCGGAAGGGCCGCTGAGAGCATCGTTGATCGCCGAATCGATCGCGAACATCATCAACGATTCGATGGTTCCCAGCGAAAACGTAAAGACGAACATTTTGGCGTAGCGGTCCAGGTGCACTTCCCCGTTTTCGGGGATGAATTCCGCTTTTTCCGGCTTGATCGTAAACTTGGGAAGCTCTTTTTGCGATCCCAACGTCGTACTCATCGCCCCGACGATGTTGGAAACGATCTCTTTGACCGCATCCATATCCTCGTCCGACATCGTGTCCTGCCCCTCGCCGTCGCCGCCGAGCATCATGTCCCCCAGCGCCGTCGCCAGCTGCGGCGGCATCATAACGATCCCTTTTCCTGACGCGTCGCCGGTGAAACTGACGTGCACCAATGCGATCGGAGGGATGACGTTGGAGACGATCGAAATGTCTTCGGCCTCTTTGAGGGCGATTCTGGGTGTCTGCCCCGTCAGCCCCTCGATCGTCGCAACCGCTTCCTGGGCATATATTCCGGCAAAATCACTCATCTTCTTCCTCCTCATCCTCTAATGGCCCGCGGATAATGTCCTTGACCCCGCTGATCCGTTCTTTGCGTTTGACTTCAAACTCTTTAAGCGCCCGTTTAACGGCATCTTTTTCGGTGTCGATGACCGAGGTGACCTGAACCGATTTTCGGAACCGGCGAAGCCCCATCTGTCCCGTGAAACGCTCTTTGCCGTCCACGCTCACCTGAACCATGTCGTCGGCGGGGACGTTGAGACGAATAATGTCCCCTTCTTTGAGATCGAGCAGTTCGTTCAGGCTCAGTTCCGCCGTCCCGAGATTGACGTCCACATTGACGTGCGCCCCCCCAAGCAGCACCTGCAGCTCCTGGTTCCGGCTTTTTTTCGAACTGGTCTCGTTGAGCATCAGGTCGCGGCTGGCGAGTTTGGGGAGAATCGGTTCAAGTGCGATGACCGGATAACAGATGTTCATCATCCCCGAACTGTGCCCGATAATGATCTCCATGACGACCATGACGACGATTTCGTTCTGCGCGACGATCTGGACGACATTGGGACTCGATTCTTTCGATTCCACCTGAGGGTAGAGATCGGTGACCGGTCCCCACGCTTCGCGCAGGGTTCCCATCATCACCCGCAAAATCGTCTCGAACAAGGAGAGCTCGATGTCGGAAAACTCGCGGTTCGTCTCGAACGGTTCCCCTTTTCCCCCCAGGATGCGGTCGAGCATCGGGAACGCAATCGAAGGGTTGATCTCCAAAACCCCGTTTCCTTCCAGCGGCTTCATCGAAAAGACGTTGAAGCTCGTGGGGTTGGGAAGCGACATCAAAAACTCCCCGTACGTCATCTGGTCGACCGAATGGAGCTGAATCTCGACGATCGAACGCATGATCGCCGAAATCTGCGATGCGATGGAGCGGGCCATCTTGTCATGGATACCCCGGAAGGCGCGCAGCTGCTCTTTCGAAACCCGGTTGGGACGTTTGAAATCGTACAGGGTGATCTGGCGCTGGGGGAAAAGGGTCTCTTCCCCCGCGTCCAGCGCCGCATCCCCCTCGTCGTCGACAACGTCGAGGAGGGCGTCGATCTCTTCTTGCGACAGAATGTCAGCCATTATCGTCCTCCTACCGCGTCTTTGATCCGTCGGATCACCGATTTATGAATCTGCGAAATGCGCGATTCGGTGATGTTGACGATCTCACTGATCTCTTTGAGGGTCAGTTCCTCGAAATAATAGAGCTGGATGATCATCTGCTCGCGTTCGTCAAAGCCCATCAAAACCTCTTTAATCGCCTCGATCAGATCCTCATGCTCGATCCGTTCCAGCACCCCTTCTTGCTCGGGAGTCCCCAGCTGGTCGTCCAGCGGCAGGACCGTATAAATGTCCGAAGCGATACGGGCTTCGTGAATTTTTTCCTCCTCGACGCCGAGCATACGGGAGAGTTCCGCATCGCTGGGCTCTTCGTCGTGATCAGCCAGATACAATTCTATCGCATTATCGATGTCTTTGATCAGGCGACGGCTGGATCGGCTCACCATATCGAGCGATCGGAGGTAGTCGAGCATCGCCCCGTACACCCGCGTTTTGGCGTATCCCCAGAACGAATCGTTCTGCGAATCGTCGTAGCGACGGGCGAGTTTTACAAGCTCTTCGGTCCCGATCGCGCACAGGTCCATGTAATCGATCGAACTGGGGAGCCGTTCTTTGAGCCGGAACGACATTGCCTTCACCGCCGGAAGATACTGGATTGCCAGCTGGTCTTCCTTGTGTTTGAGATTTTCGGTGTAGGCGTTGGCTCCGCTCATGAGGAACTCCGGGGGTTCTCGTCGAGCAGTTCGGCTTTATTGGCGTAGAACGCGTCGATAAACTGTTCGCGCTTATTGATCTCGCGGACGAAGAAATCGAGGTTGTGCTCGTGCGAATGTTTGGGGAACGAGCTGGGCTTGATCCCCAGCGCCTGGAAATAAAGTCCGACGACCAGGTGGGCGAACAGGTAGAAAAAGAGGCTCACCATGATTACGAATCCCAAAAACTCTTCCGCGTTTTCTGATTTGATGATCCCAAAAACAATGCCGATAAAAAAGCCCTGTGCCGTTATGAAAGAGACAAAATTCGAGCCCCGCATTTCTTTTTATCCTTGCTTCGGTATCTGTTCAAAAGAGACGGCCGCAACCGACGTGCGCCCCGTGGATTAAAAATGGTCCATAAGCCGTTTGAACAACCCGCCCAAACCGCTCTCTTTGGGGTCAACTAGCACATTCCGTTCCAATTTTCTCGCAATCCGCTTGACGATCATCTCCAGTTCACCCGTCGGGGTCGCCGTCGGAAAATCGCGGGCGAATAGAGCCCGTTTTTTGACGCTCGTCGAAATCTTCGGATCGTTCGACACCTGCCCCAGGTAGTTGAGCCGGAGCGAAGGTCCGATGTTGGCCTGTGCGACCTTGTTGATCTTCTCGAACAGCGCCTCGGCCTCTTTGGCGCTGCGCACCTGGTTCATGATCACGTTGATCTCCTCGCGCAGGCGCGAGGTGACCTTGATCGTCGCGTACGCGTCGGTAATCGCCGCCGGATCGGGGACCGTGACAACGATGACATCGTCGCACGCCCGCAAAAAGAGCTGGATGTGTTCGCCGATCCCCGCCCCCGTATCGATGATCATAACGTCGAGGTCCTCCAGCACTTCGGCTTCGTCCATGAAACGCTCGAACAGCCCGCCCGAAGCGTACTTGAAAATCTCTTCGCCGCTTTCGCCGGGGATCAGAACCAGATTTTTCTCGATCGGGACGAGGATATCGGCAACCCCCGCTTCTCCTTTGAGAACATGGAGAATGTTCTTCTGGATTTTGACGTTGAACATCACGTCCAGGTTCGCCAACCCGATATCGGCGTCGAAAATCCCGACTTTGAGACCGTATTTGGCCATTAGATAGGCCATGTTCGAGCTGATCGTACTTTTTCCGACCCCGCCCTTGCCGCTGGTGATCGCGATGAAACGGGTTTTTTTGGCGGTGGGCCTGCGGTTCTGACTCACCAGCGCTTCGAGTTTCGCGGCCTGATGGATCATGCGGTCGCCCCTTTACGGAAGCCGTGCAGCAGGCAATCGACCAAAAAGTCGCTGGTCGCGACCACAAGGTCTTCGGGAACTTCCTGTCCGACCGAAAAATAGCTTACCGGCACCTTCGTCTCATACACCAGCGAAAAGATGTTCCCGAAACCGCGCGTTTCATCCAGCTTGGTGAACATCATCGTATCGATCCCCAGCGGCGCGAAATTGTCGTACGTCGCTTTGAGGTCTTCGTATTTGATCGAACTGGGCATGACCAGCACGACGTCGACGCTGTATTCGGTGTCGTTGGCGCGGAGGCACTCGTAGATCTTTTCGATTTTTCCCTTGTCGTAGGGCGACGAGCCCATCGTGTCGATCAGGATGTAATCGCTGTAACGGAGCGCGTTGAGCGCATTCGAAAACTCCGGCGGGTCCACGACCGTTTCGATCCCCAGTTTCATCATCCGGGCGTACTGCATCAGCTGCTCGACCGCCCCGATCCGGTAGGTATCGAGGACCACCAGCCCCACTTTGTACTTTTTCTCGAGCAGATACGAAAAACGGGCGGCAAGCTTCGCGATCGACGTGGTTTTTCCCACCCCGGTGGGGCCCACGAGCATAATCACTTTTTTCGCTCCGCTTTTGGGGGCGCTTTCCAACCGAACCGGGACCATTTTGCGCAGCAGTACCTGGAAATAGCGTTTCACCGTTTCGGAGCTCTCCCGCATTTTGGAGGGCATATGCTCGAGGGTGAGCTGCATAATCTGGTCAAGGTGATTCTGGTCCATCCCGCTCTCGCGGGCGAGACGATAGATTTCGGCGAACTCGGGGGGAATGGCGTTCTGCAGCCGCGGTGCTTTCTCATCCCAGAACATGTTCTGGATCAGCTTCACCTTGTCGCCGAGTTTTTCGATCTCGTCCTTGATCCGCCGGATGTCTTCGGTCTCCACGGCGGGCGCTTTGCGGGCGGCCGGTTTCTCTTCTTCGGTCACTTCGGCAATTTTCGAAATCTGCTTGGCCGCTTCGGAGATGTTGTAGAGAACGTCGCTGCTTTTTTGGGCAAGAGGACGCTGCTTGGTGAGCGGTTCTTCGATTTTGGGCTTGGCTTTGGGAACGTTGCCCTCCTCGACACCGACGACAATCTCGTACAGCGCGCTCTTGCCGAGCGACTTTTTCTGTATTTCACGGGTCTCGATGAGCATCGCCTCTTCGCCCACTTCCAACTGCGCTTTTTTAAGCGCCTCGGCAGGGGTGGAACCGCTAAATGTCAAGATTTTCATATCGTCTCCGTAGAGTTTTTCCTGGCGAAGGCAGGCTTCGCAAAGGGATCAGCACGCTCAATCGTTCACTCCAGTGGGGGTGGGGAATAATCAACTCTTTGTATTGTACCACCCGATCCTCAAAAAACAGAATATCCAGATCGAGCGTCCGGGGCGCGTTGGGAAAACTGCGCGTCCTCCCGAACCGTTTTTCGAACCGCCACACGAGCCGCAGCAGCGCCCGGGGCTGCAACGACGTCGCGATCTCGATGACGGTATTGTCAAAATCGCGCTGTTGCGCGTACCCGAAGGGCGGATTACGCAAAATTGCTCCCGTCCGCGTTACCCGCACCTGCGGGGAGCGTCCCAGCGCCACGCGCAGCCGCTCGATCCGCCGGAGGGTGTCTCCGATGTTGCCGCCGACCCCGATCAGGGCGCGGTGGCGATACCCCCCGCCATTCCCGAAACGCCGGGGAAACGTGGGGGTCACATAGACGGAGTGACGGGAATCAAGCCGACGGCACAGGCGCATCAGGCTTCTGCCGTCTCCTGCGGTTGCTGCTGTGCCTGACGCAGCGCGTTGATTTCACCGAGGATCTGCATCATCCCCACCATCGCGAGATGGTATCCGAACGGGCCGAAACCGATCACCGACGAGGTGCAAACCGGCGCCGTCATGCTTTTCTGGCGGAACTCCTCGCGGCGATAGATGTTGCTGATGTGCACTTCGATCGTCGGCAGGTTCACCGCGGCGATGGCGTCACGGATCGCGATCGACGTGTGGGTGTAGGCGGCGGGGTTGATAATGATTCCGTCCGCATCCCCGTAACATTCCTGAATACGGTCGACCAGCTCGCCCTCGAGATTGCTTTGATAAAATTCGATCTCGATCCCGTTTTGCACGGCAACCTCTTTCATCTGCGCATGGATCTGTTCCAGACGCATCGGACCGTAGACCGACTGTTCCCGAACTCCCAGCATATTGAGGTTTGGCCCCTGGATTACGACTATTTTCATTGACTGACCTTTTGTTCTCTTTTTTTAGGGGTAGATTATAAAGGGTTCTACTTTATAAGCAACTAAATCGCCGGGGAGTCCGCGTATTCGACCCGGTTTCGTCCGTTTGCCTTGGCCCGGTAAAGCGCTTCGTCGGCACGGTGCAAAAGGCTCTCCTGGGTGTCTCCGGGAGCGAAGAGCGCCACCCCGAACGATCCGCTTACCCGCCCCACTTCGGCGATCGGACTTTGTTCGATGACGCCGCGCAGTTTTTCGGCGGTGTAGAGCGCACTCTCGCGGTCGACGTCGGGGAGAAGGCAGACGAATTCCTCGCCTCCCCAACGTGCCAGGATGTCGCCGGTGCGGACCGTATCGGAGAGGAGGTGGGCAATCTCGACGAGCACGCGGTCTCCGGCGGGATGACCGTAGGTATCGTTGATCCGTTTGAAATGGTCGATGTCGGCGATAATCAGCGCGAACGAGTGTTTCTCGTTCCAGCAACGGCGCTGGATCATGTTCTCGATCACTTCGTTGAACTTGTTACGGTTGAACAGTTTGGTCAACGGGTCGGTGATGGAGAGGAGCTCGATCCGTTTTTTGTCGCTAATGTCGTGGAAAATAACCGTGTGGCGCAGCGGTTCCTCATCGAGGATGGGGGTGAGCACCGCATCAAGCCACACCGTCTCTCCCCCCTTGCGGGTCGCATTGATCTCGCCCGACCACCGTTTCTGAGCGTCCACCGCCTTGCGGAACATCTGCGGATCGGAATCGGCAACCCCGTCGCTGAAGATCCGGTTGAGTGCTTTTCCGACCACCTCCTCTTCGGTGCAGCCGAAAAACTCCAAGAATGCCGACGTCGCCTCGAGTACGGTGCAGTTTTCATCGATTTTGACGATCAGCAGGTTCGCGTCGATGATCATCTGGTCGCGGTGGAGCTCGGCGTTGAGCTCGGCGATCTGACGCATCTGGGACTGGAGTGTCAGTTTCAGTTCGTGCAGGTCGCTGATGTCGTAGATCGACACCATGACCGACGATTCGGCGGGAATGTAGGGGGAGATGGTCACCTGCAGCTGCATGTTCCGCAGCAGGGAGGTCGTGATCTTCGTGCGGGGAATCTCGATAAAGCGGTTCTGAAGCGACGCGTCGTAAAACGTGGGCGACTCGAGCCGCAACGTCGTGCGGATCTTGCGGGAGAGAACCTTGTAATCGATCTGGGGGTAAAAATCACGGAGGTTCTTGCCGACGATCTCGGACGCGGGGATCGAAGTATTGATCTCGAGCCATTTGTTCCAGTAGCGGACGTCGTAGTTTTCGTCGATGATGAAAACACCGATTTCGAGCGCATCGAGAAGGACGTTCGGGTAGGGGATCACTTGCATCAGGCAAACAGCTCCTCGAGTTTACGGTCGATCAGCTCTTTGAGACGGAGAATCATCTCCCCTTTGGTGAGGATGAAAATATGGCCGCTGATCTGCTGGTTCTCAAATTCCATCTGGGTACTGATGATGATAATGCGGTGATAATTGAGGCGGTCTTCGGGGCTGATCAGATCGTTGCCTTCGACCACTTCAGTGGAAGGGACGAAAAACTGTACCCGGGTGTTGAGTTCCTCGGTCAGGCGGCTGATCATGGTCGCGCTGAGAATGTTGGTCAATTCGATCACCGCATCGAGGATATCTCCCTGCGAGGGGGTACCGATGTCATAGAGATGATGGCCCAGGTTGAGGGCCGAGGATTCGGAAATGACAAACAAAAACTCGCCGCTGAACGTCCCTCCGAAAAGCTGTTTGGTAACATAGCTGCGCTGGTCGGCGGGAACGGTCCGGTGGAGGTAGCCGTGCAGCCCTTCCATATCGCTGATCATGATGTCGGGGATATGCATTTTCCCGAATGCCTGCAATAAATCGGCGATGCTGGCGGTGGCATTCCCCATCGCGATGTTCATCAACTCCCGAAGGATGTCGAGGTGATCTTCTGAAAATCCGTTTTGGTCCATGCGTCCTCTTTTAAATGGAGAGCTGTTCGAAAATTGACGTCATTTTGTCGCTCGTAATGGGTTTGGGCACCATCGCCTTGGCCCCGAGTTCCATGACCAGAGCCTGTGCCTGGCTTTGGATATCGGCCGAAACGATCACGACCTGTGCTTTCGGATTGAGCGCCATGATCTCGCGTAGTGCCTGGTATCCGTCCATCACGGGCATCGTGAGATCGAGGAAAACGATATCGGGGGCATGCTCTTTGAACAGTTCCAGAGCCACCAAACCGTTTTCCGCCTCGAGGATCTGGGCCCCGGGTTCCACCTCTTTGAGGGTTTTGATCAGGAACAATCGGGCTACTTTGGAATCATCGACGGCCAGTATTTTCACGTTTCCTCTTTTCGTTGCATCGCCACCGTCTCCCTTTCGTCGCATCGGACGATTAAGTTCTGCGTCGGCGGTATTTGATACGATTATAGCGCAGAACCCTTTAAACCATTTTGCTTTATACTTTTCGCGTTCATACCATTCCCGAAAAGGCCTTACGTGCACATTTTACTCTGCGATGCCGTTTTCACCGACGGAACCCTTTACCGCGACCACGGGGTCGTTTTTGAGCAGAGCGTTATCGCGCTCAAACCCAACAGCGAACTCCGCAGCGAATACGGCGCGGCATGCACCGAACTCGGGGAGGGATCGGTTCTCCTTCCGGGACTTGTCAACCCCCACGTCCACCTGGAGTTTTCCGCCAACCGCTCGACGCTGACCTACGGGGGGTTCATGCCCTGGCTTCAAAGCGTGATCGCCAATCGCGACGAACTGATCGGCGACTGCGGCGAAGCGTGCATGGACGAGGCGGTAGCGCTGATGCTGCGCAACGGTATCACGGCCTTCGGAGCGGTCAGTTCGTACGGTTTCGATCTGGATGCGTGTGTGCGCGCCCCGCAAAAGGTCGTCTACTTCAACGAACTGATCGGTTCGGACCCCGCAATGGCGGATGCCCTTTATGCGAATTTTCAGGAACGTCTTTTCGCTTCGCAATCGACGGCAAGAAGAGGTTTTTTCCCCTCCGTGGCGATCCATTCTCCCTATTCCGTTCACCCCGTCCTGATCCGCAAAGCGCTCGATTATGCCAGAGCCCACCGCCTGCGGGTCACGGCCCATTTCATGGAAAGCCCCGCCGAACGCGAATGGCTCGATCAAAATGACGGCGATTTCAAGCCTTTTTTCGAAAACTTCCTCCGCCAGAGCCGCGCGGCCAACACTCCCGAGGCGTTCTTGGAATGTTTTGAGGGCTGCCCCACCCTCTTTACCCATGCGGTTCAGGCCAACGATGCCGAGCTCTCCCGGATCGCCGCGGGCAGGCACACCCTGATCCACTGCCCGGTCTCCAACCGCCTTCTGGGCAACGGGGCGCTCGATCTGGAGCGGCTGGAGCGGCTGGGGATACGGTGGGTGTGCGGAACCGACGGGTTGAGTTCGAACTACACCCTCGATCTGTTCGAAGAGATGAAAACGGCACTCTTCATGCACCCGCAGCGCGACCTGCTCGATCTGGCCTACCGTCTGTGGGACGCGTCGACACGGAACGCCGCCGATGCGCTGGGGCTCAAATGTGGTACAATCTCCGAAGGTTACGATGCCGATCTGCTCGTCGCGCGGATCGACTACCCGGTGAACGATCAGCTCCCGCTGCATCTGCTGCTGCGCCGCCCGACGATCGAATCGGTCTACATCGAAGGAAATAAAGTCAAAGGATAACGCGAATGGAACGGATCAAAACCGTCATCGAAAAAATCGGCGCACTGATCGTCTTTATCCAGAACCATTTCAAGGCGACCCTGCTGGTCCTCTTCGTCGTATGGCTTCTGATCCCCTCGGACGAGGAGACAATCGCCGCGCACAACCTCGAAAAAATCGTCCTCACCGGCCCCATCCTCGAAGCGGCTCCCATCCTTGAACAGCTCGAAGAGGTGCAGGAAAACCCCGACGTGCGTGGAGTACTGTTTTGCATCGATTCTCCCGGCGGCGCGGTTGCCCCTTCGGTCGAAATCGCCTACGCGATCAAACGCCTGCGCTCAGCCAAACCCGTCGTCGTCTACGCCTCGGGGATGATGGCCAGCGGAGGGTATTACGCGGGGATCTGGGGAAATGAGATCATCGCCAATCCCGGCAGTATGATCGGCTCGATCGGGGTGATCATCGAAGGGGCCGACATCTCGGGGCTGATGGAAAAAGTGGGAGTCAAAACCCAGGTGGTCCACGCGGGAAGCTACAAGCAGGTCGGAACGTTCGACCGGGCGTGGAAACCCCACGAAAAAGCCGAACTCGACAAAGTCATCACCGGGACGTACGATATGTTCGTGCGCGACGTCGCCCGCGCACGCCGCCTTGACCCGCACCAAAGCGGAACTTACGCCGACGCCCACATTTTCACCGCGGCACAGGCGCAGAAAGTGGGGCTCGTCGATAAGCTGGGCGTGGAGTACGACGCCAAGAAACGGCTCGCCGAACTGGCCAAAGTAAGCGATCCCGTCTGGAACCGCGAAGACCCGATGGAGAAATTTTTCAAACGGTTTGCCGTCGAGGGTGCCGCGACGGCGTACACGTGGTTTCCCGCTCTTACCCTGAAATAGGGCGCGATTCGATCACCTCGGCGCGGACAACGCGCCGGTCGTTCATCGCCTCGAAACGCTCACCGATGCCCAGGGCGTCGAGATCGACCACTTTTCCTTCCCGTGTGATCTGGGCAAAACCGCTTTTGTTTTTGTGTTTGGGATGCTGAGCCTCGTAGGCGTTTGTCATCTGAACGATCATACTCTGCTTTTCCCGCAGGCGCTGAAGGATTTCGCGCTCGAACCGTTCTTTGAGCGTCGGCAGTTCCTGAACCCCCGATCGCAGTTTTTGCGCGATCTGCATCCCGAAACGTTTTGTCAGTTCGGCGACGGCCTCTTTTTGGAGCGCCAGACGGTGCTCGATCCCGTGGCGTTTAAATGCCTCTTGCATCATGTGCAGTTGCTCACGTTTGCGTTCGAGCCGCTGGGAGATCAGATGGAAAGCGCCGTAGCGCATTTCGTCGATCGTCTGAAAGAGTTCGTTTCGATCGGGCAGCAGCATCTGCATCGCCGCGCTTGGGGTCGGCGCGCGCAGGTCCGCGACATAGTCGCTGATGACCCAGTCGATCTCGTGTCCGACCGCGGAAACGACGGGAGTCTGCATCGCGTAGATCGCGTCGGCGACAATCTCTTCGTTAAACGGCCACAAATCTTCGATACTCCCGCCTCCGCGCGCGGCAACGACGGCATCGGCTCCCAGCGTATCGGCGTACCGCAGCGCTCCGGCAATCTGGGCCGCGGCACGCTCCCCCTGTACCAGAACGTCCAGGACGATAAGCCGTACCAGCGGCCAGCGATGGACGCTCACCCGCTGCATGTCCTGAAGCGCGGCTCCGGTTGCGGAGGTGACCAAAACAATCGTCCGGGGAAATTTGGGAAAACTTTTTTTCCGTTCGGTGTCGAAATACCCCTTGGCCTCGAGACGCTGTTTGAGCTGCTCGAACGCGACCGAGAGCGCACCCTGCCCGTAAGGTTCCGCACCGAAGCAGTTGATCTGGTATTCTCCCCGGGGCTTGTAAAGCGACAGGGCACCGTGGATCACGACCCGCGCCCCCTCTTCGAGGCGGAATTTGAGCCGAGAGGCGTTGCCCCGGAACATCACGCATTTGATGGAGGATTCGGCGTCTTTGAGGGTGAAATAGATGTGTCCGCTGCCGTGGTGGGTGATGCGGGAGAGTTCCCCTTCCACGCTAACGTATTCGAACGAGGTTTCGAGCAGCGTTTTGATCTGTTCGTTGAGCGAAGAGACGCTGAGGGCGGGGGTCATTTTTTGCGGGCGATCAGCAGTGTGGAGATGTCCATCGAGAAGCTTTTGGCGTAGAGCATCTCGAACCCCGCCGCTTCCAGTTCCTGCGTCATTTTGCCGACGGTGAGAAACCCTTCGATCGAGTCGGGAAGGTAGCGGTACGCTTCGTAGTTCTTCGAGATCAGCCCGCCGACTCGCGGGAGGACGTTGTTCATGTACCAGTCACGGATTTTTCCCAGTACCGAAGGGTTCTCGTTTTTCATGAATTCCAGAATCACGACGAGCCCCCCCGGCTTGAGGACGCGGTTGAATTCATCCAGTGCTTTTTCACGCTCGACGACGTTTCGGATGCCGTAAGAGATACTGATGATGTCGGCCGAAGTGTCGTTTCGCGGAATGGCGGTCGCCGGGGCGATCGTAAACGCCAGATCGGGAAACTTTTCCCGTCCGACACCGACCATCCCCTCGCTCGGATCGACGCCGACGATTTCACCGACACCGACGCCCGCTTTTTGGGCGCGGCGTTGCCAGTATCCCATCATGTCCCCCGTGCCGCAGGCGACGTCGACGATCGCGTCGAGACGCTTGGAGGGGCAATACCCGTATGCCAGATCGCATGCCTTGCGCCGCCAGAATGTATCGACTCCCATGCTGAGGACGCGGTTCGCGGTATCGTACGTGGGCGCGATGTCATTGAACATCGAGACAATTTTTTCTTGCTTGGTCATCACTCAGGCTTCTTTCGTATGGTTTTCATCCAAAGGCGTATATCGTCAGGGATTGTAGCGTGCAGTACCTCAAACTCCTCTGTAACGCTTCGCATTCCGACCGATCCGCCCCCCGATCTTGGGGCAATGTAACTCAGATACCAGTCACAATGCGGTGCACACGCGGCCATCATACCCGCGCCCCCCTCGATCATCACGAGGCGGTAGTCGCGGATCCTCTCCAGCGTAGACTCGATGTAAACCTTCCGGCCACTGACGCTAAACAGGGGGATCGAGGGGTCAAAATCGCCCCCGCGCGAGTAGATCAGTACATCCGGGGCGCGGCCGCCGACCATCCGGGCATCGAGGGTCGGTCGGTCACAGCGTACCGTGTTGCCGCCGATGACCAGCAGATCGCATTTGTCTCGAAGATCGTGTACGTGGGTACGTGAACCATAGGAGCTGATGATGCCGCCGTCTACGGTACCGTCGAGTCTCTGGGCCCATTTGAAAAATGCAAACGTCCCGTTCTGCCACCGCGAAAACGGTTCCAGCAACGCTTTGCCTTCCTCTTCCATCACCCCCGCAGTGCATGCGATTCCCGAATCCGTCAGTATCCGGGCTCCCCCCGCGGCTGCGGGGTTGGGATCCTTGCAGGCGATGTCGACGCGTTTGATCCCCAGGTCGCGGATCAGCATCGCGCACGAAGGGGTTTTACCGCTGTGGGAACACGGCTCGAGCGTCACGGCCATGGAAACGTCGTGAAAAATACCGTTGTGGTGCGTCCGGAGGTAATCGTGGAGGAGATGCGCGTCGTCGCACTCCGCGATGTCCGTATCGCCGCTGAGGCGGGTATACGCATCGCGCAGGGCGTAGACTTCCGCATGGGGGCCGCCCGCTTTTTTGTGGGCACCGACCGAGAGGATCTCGCCCGAGGGGCCGATACAGACGGCACCGACGGCGGGGTTGGGAAAAGTGAGCAACTGATATTCCCACGCCGCATCGAGCGCGAGTCGCATCGGGTGGGCGGGGAGTGAGCGTTCCATTACCACTCGAAGTAGGTTTTGGCCTTGCTGATGGAGCGGAAAGGGATCTTTTTCTCCCCTTCAGCGGTCTGAAGAAGAATCTCTTCGCCTTCGACGGCGGAGAGTTCCCCTTCGTACTTCTCTTTTTCCATGGTCGAGAGGACTACTTTTTCGCCGATCGAACGTTTGAAGTGTTCCAGCGTCTTGAGTTTACGCTCAATCCCCGGAGAACTCACTTCAAGGCGGTACTCTCCGCCGACCGGAGGCGTGACGTCGAGCAGGGGCGAAATCAGGTGGGTCGCTTCGACGCACTGATCGAGGTTGACCCCGCCGGGCGCCGTGACGCTGACGCGGAAAATCGTGTGTCCGTTTTCATTCAGGATCGCCGTATCGTACAGGGAAAGCCCGATCGATTCGACCATTTTTTGGATATCGGTTTCGAGACTCATTCTTTCTTCTCCTTGGCGATCTGGGCGAACAGCGCTTCGATTTTTTTGCTTCTTTCGAGCGTATCGTCAAAGACGAACGCCAGCTTCGGCGAACGGAACCACCCCTGCTCGCGCATGCAGTACTCTTCGATCAGGGGGCGTGCTTTTTCGAGGAGCTTGAGGAAAACACGCTGCTCTTCGGGAGAAAAAACGCTCGGGTCAAGATAGACCTTGGCGTCACTTCGCCCTTTGGAACACTGAACGTCGACGACGTCGACTTCGCGCAGCCGCTCGTCGGAGAGTTGCGAAATCGCCTCGGGAATCAGCTCTTTGAGAACCGATTCGGTCCGTTTGAGTTTGATTTCTGCGGGTGTCACAGCGTTACTTTCGTCTCAATTTTCGTGAAAGTTTCGATAACGTCGCCAACGCGGACGTCGGTGTATCCGTCAAGTACGACACCGCAGTCGAATCCTTTGGCGACCTCTTTGACGTCGTCTTTGAAACGTTTGAGCGACGTCAGGTCGCCTTCGTGGATCACGACGCCTTCGCGGATTACGCGGACCATTCCGCCGCGTACGAGTTTACCGTCCACAACGACACAACCCGCGACGGTGCCCCCTTTGGGCAGCGGGAACGTATCACGCACTTCGGCCTGACCGGTATTCTCTTCGCGGAATTTCGGAGCCATCATGCCCGTCAGCATCGCCGTAATGTCGTCGATCAGCTGATAAATGATCGAATAGGTCTTGATGTTGACGCCCATCTGTTTGGCCATCGCGTTCACGTTTCCGGTCGGTCGTACATTGAATCCGATCAGGACGCAGTTTTCACTGTTGTTGACCAGCGCGACGTCGTTTTCGGTGATACCGCCCACGCCGCTGGAAATGACGTCGACTTTGACCTCTTCGTTACGCAGTTCGGCGAGCGAGTTCTTGATCGCTTCGAGTGAGCCGTGAACGTCGGTTTTGAGGACCACCTTAAGCGCTTTGAGGCGCCCTTCGGCGATCAGCGAGGTGAGTTCGTCCAGCGTCGTTTTCGTACTGTGCGAGAGTTCGCGGTGACGGTCGTATTCGTAGCGTTTCTGAGCGTATTCGCGCGCTTCTTTGTCGCTTGGCATCGCCAGCATGATCTCGCCTGAAGGGGGAACTTCGTTGAGACCGACGACAACGGCCGTTTCGCTCGGTCCGATTTTTTTGAGCTGCGCCTTGCGGTCGTTGATCAGGGCCCGTACCCGTCCGAATGCACTTCCGCAGACGATGTTGTCTCCGACGCTGAGGGTACCGTTTTGGACGATGACCGTCGCGACCGGACCGCGTCCTTTTTCGAGGGTACTTTCGACGACGACCGCTTTGGCCATCGCTTTGGGGTTGGCGCGCAGTTCCATCACTTCGGCCTGCAGCAAAATCGCTTCGAGCAGCTCGTCGATCCCCGTCATCGCTTTGGCCGATACGCCGACAAATTCAACGTCTCCGCCCCACTCGACGGGATTCAGTCCCAGTTCGGCCATCTGTGCTTTGACCATGTCGGGGTTGGCGCCGGGTTTGTCCATTTTGTTGACCGCTACGATCACCGGAACGTTTGCCTCTTTGGCGTGTTTGACCGATTCGCGCGTCTGCGGTTTCACCCCGTCATCCGCCGCAACGACGATGACGATGATGTCGGTCAGCTGCGCCCCGCGTGAACGCATCGCGCTGAACGCTTCGTGCCCCGGGGTATCGAGGAACGTGATAAGCTTGCCGTGCTGCTCGACCGAGTAAGCCCCGATGTGCTGCGTAATCCCTCCCGCTTCGCCGGCGGCGACGCGGGCGTTGCGGATCGCGTCGAGGAGTGAGGTTTTACCGTGGTCGACATGCCCCATGATGGTAATGACCGGCGGGCGTTCTTCCATTCCCGCTTCGTCTTCGGCCGCGATCTCTTCGTACGCCTCTTCGAGGTTGAAAGCGTCCTTGGGATCGATCGTCGTCACTTCGACGCCGAATTCGCTGGCAAGGATCTCGATCTCGTCTTTTCCGAGGAAGTCGTTTTTCGTGACCATCATTCCGAGGTTGAAAAGAATTTTGATCACTTCGGCCAGAGGCTGCCGGATCTTTTCGGCGAACTCGTATACACGGATGTCTTCGGGGATTTCGACGTGCGTGACCGCTTCTTCTTCTTTGCTCTCTTTGGTGTATTTTTTACGGGCTTCCCGCGCTACCTGGCGGGGTCTGTTTTTGTTCGCACCCTGTTTTTTGCCCGAATTGCGCCCGATCGGTTTTTTCTCTTTGGGTTTTTGCGGCTCTTCTTCGGGTTCGACTTTCGCGTTCAGGTCGCTGAAATCGAGCAATACGACCTGCTCGTCCTCGTAGTCCATCGACACGTCGGAGATATCGCCGCCGAAGATGTCGAGCTTGACACCCTGCTCTTTTTTCTGCACGGGGGCCGCGCTTTGGGCTTTTTTGGCACGTTTGGCCTCAAGCTCGCGCTGGGCTTCGGGGCTCAGCTTGCCGTACTGCGAAACGGCGGCCGCGCGCTCTTCACGCTGGATGGCCTGGATCTCTTCTTCACTGGGACGCTTTTTCTTGACGATTTTGAGGCCCGAACGTTTCTGAGGCTCGGCTTCTTCCGCCGGAGCCGATTCGGCGGCCGTTTCTTCAACCGTCTTGGGTGCCGGGGTCTCTTCTGCTACCGCAGCCGCCGGCGCTTCTTCGGCCGGAGTCGGTTTCGCCGGGGATTTGGATGCGGCGCTCTCCGCAGACGCCCCGCTCATGATATAGTTCATGATCTGCTCGGCCTCTTCGATCGAAACCGAACTCGAAGCGGTTTTGACGTTCAACCCCATTGCGGCGGCTTTGTCCACGACCTCCTTGGAATTGATACCAAGTTCCTTGGCGATTTCATGAACTCTGACTTTATCCATCATTAACGATGATCTCCTTTAACCGATTCATTAGCATCTCCGTTCCGCCGTGTTTGCACTGGCGGGCCAGCTGGCCCGGAGTTTTTTTATGGTGGGTGCACGAAGGGCAGAGGTAAAAACTTCTCCCTTCACCGCCGTAGGGTTCGAGCGAACCTTCCCGGCATTGTAGACGCAAGAGAGCCGACTGCGCGAAACGTTCGCGGCACACTACGCACATACGTACGGGCTGATGTAACTTTTGCGCCATTATAGCCAATACTTTCTTTATTAACGCTCGACGATCAGTCCGTCGTTGTCAAAGCTGAGAATTTTCACCTCAAAATCGGTAAATTCGGCTTTGAATTTCTGGGCCAGGGATTCTGCGTCCTGATCGTAGACCATATTGAAAAAGGTCGAACCGCTCCCCGAAAGGGTCGACATCAGCGCCCCGTTGTCGTACGCCATCTTCTGTACCGCGAACAGCTCGGGGAGCATCTTCATCCGTACTTTCTGATGAAACCGGTCCTGGGTCGCAAGACGGAGCATTTCCCAGTCCTCGTTGAAAAACGCCCCCACCGTCACGGCCGTATGGGAGAGGTTGAAAACGGCGTTTTCCTTGCTGTACGAACGGGGCAGCGTGGTACGGGACTTGGCCGTCGAGATCGGTTTGTTGGGGATGACGACGACCGCTTTGAGATAGTCGGGGAGATGTTTTTGCTGCGAAAAGACTTTCTGTTTTTCGACCATCGCCGCATTGAAGCCCCCCATCACGGCGGGAGTGATGTTGTCGGGATGGCTTTCGTACACAAGGGCGTGGTTGAGGATGCGGCGTTTGGAGACTTTCACTCCGGCCGCCTCGTGGGCGCAGCTGATCGCGCTGACGATCACGGCCGAAGAGCTACCCAGCCCGCGCGACATCGGAATCTGGTTGTAAAACGTGAATTTGAAATTCTGCCGTTTCTGGGTAAGACGGCGGTAGTGTTCGTTAAAAATGCTCACGAACAGATTGTTCCCTTTGAGACGGGGGTTGTTCTCCCCTTCCCCTTTGATCGAAACGGCGAAAAAGCGGGAAGGGACGAGTTCGACCTGGTTACGCAGATCGACGGCAAGTCCCAGCGAATCGAATCCGGGTCCAAGGTTGGCACTGGTGGCAGGTACGCTGACGAACAAATACTTTCCTTATCCTACGGCATCAATCCCGTAATAGGGGAGATTGTCCGTGTCAAAATTTTTTGCGTCGATCCGCTTCGGTAGGGAAAAAACTCCGCAATCGGGAGATTCGAGCGGTTCTAGCGTAATCGTTGAGCTATTTTTAACAAAATAGAGCTTTCCAACTGCTTTGATGGGGCGGTTTTCGTTGAAAAAAAACGCATCCGTCGCCAAAAGGGGGATATTTTTGACGATGCTGAGGGTTTTGAGGAACAGATAGCTCACCTTGATCCCCATGAAACTCCCCGGTCCTTTGGCGTAGATGAGGGTGCGAAAACGGTAGCGTTCCAGCAGCGGCTCGAAAATCTCGGCCAACACCTCCGAACTCATCCCCTCGCTGCGGATCTCCTCGACCAGGACACCGTTTTCATAGATGCCGACGAGAACGGGCGAAGAGAGCGCGACGATCAGCGCATCATGCATACGCTTTGGCCAGCTCTTTCGATTCGACCGACGAGAGTTCGACGATCTCGTAGTTGGCAGGATCTTTGAGCAGCGCCAGGGTGAGTTTGTGGTTGAGATCGTGGCTCCCCGCAAACGCTTCGTAGTTCCCGATAAAATTCATCCCGATCAGCGACATGTCGCCGATCGCGTCGAGGATCTTGTGACGGACGAATTCGTCCCCGAAGCGGAGCCCTTCGGGGTTGAGCACTTTTTTGTCGTCGAGAACGACGGCGTTCTCCAAACTTCCCCCCAGCGCCAGACCGACCGAGCGGAGGTACTGCACCTCGTGAACGAAGCCGAATGTCCGGGCCCGCGCGATCTCGTTTTTGTAATTCTCTTTGGTGAATTTCAGCACGTAGCTCTGACGGTCGATGACAGGATGGGAAAATTTGATCGTAAAATCGTAATTCATGTCGTTCGAGGGGATCAGCTTGACGTACTTATCCCCTTCCTGAACACTCACCTCTTTTTTGATACGCAGGATCTTCTTGGGGATGTCCTGCTGTACGACACCGGCCTCATCGAGCAGCATGCAGTAGCTGACCGAAGAGCCGTCCATCACGGGGACTTCGTCCGCATCGACGATGATGCGGAGGTTGTCGATCCCGTAGGCGTAGATCGCCGAGAGCATGTGCTCGATCGTCGAAATCGTCACCCCTTCGCGCCCGATGACGGTCGCCATTTTCGTATCGACGACGTTGGAAGGTTCCAGGGGAATCGTGACCCCCGCGTCGCTGCGGTAAAAAACGATACCGCTGTTTGGGGCCAGCGGCTCCAGTCGCAGCCGTACCGGGGAGCCTTTGTGCAAACCGATCCCGACCAGTTCGACACTTTTTCCTATCGTAGTTTGCATCATGGTCTGTTTTCCTTCTCTCGGACGGGCCGATCCTGCGGGGGGCGGGCAGGCCACCCCCCCTTTGTTGTTCTACCGGAATTATACCGTGTTTACTGCTGGTTGATGATGAGCTTCGCGTTTTCGATGACGCTGGTGATGTTGTCGTAGATCCACTTCGCGTCCATCCACTCTTCGGGACGTACTTCGATCCCCTGGACGAGGATTCCGAAATGGAGGTGGTCCCCCATTGCGTAACCGCTGAGACCCGATTTGGCGATCTCCTGCCCCGCTTTGGCGATGTCGCCTTCCTGGATGTGGACGTCCGAACAGTGGCCGTAGAGGGTGTAAAGGCCGAATCCGTGGTCGATGATGGGCAGGTTCCCGTAAATCCCGTTCATCTGCGAGAAGACGACGTTACCCCCGTTGGACGCGTTAATCTGCCCCATCTGCACGCTCGCAAGATCGAGCCCCATGTGGTACGCCTGGGAGAAATTCTTTTTCTCTTTGTAGCTGTAGATGCGGTGGTCCCCGAAATCGGCGACTTTCTGCCCGTTTGGCATCGGATAAAACGGCTGCGGGCTGAAATCGGTAATCATCGCGTTCGACACTTTCGACGTAACCCGGTGGATGATTTTTTCGTTGTTCGCCCGGACCGTTTCGTTGATGATCTTGAACTGCTCGAGCCGATCGTCCACCCCGGCGGTCTCTTCGTATTCGTTCGCCAGTTCGGCGATTTTACCGTCAAGGAAAGCGTCGCTGAGCTCGATGTTCGAAACGCGGTAGACGTGATCTTTCAGCCGCAGGGGGACGGAGCTTTTCGTTTCGTTTCCGGCACGGTCGCGGGCGACGACGGTTGCGCTGAACGTGCTTTGCTGGACCGGCCACGCCAGCAGGGAGGCGTAATACCCCTCTTTCATGAAAGGCTGGGCGATAAACGTCTTGCCGTAGTTGGTCTGGATCTTCAGGCTTTCCATGTGCGGATCGGTCGCCTTGAAAATGACGATCGCCGATCCCCCTTTTTGGATCTTGTAGGAGTGCGCGACGATGGAGAGGACCGGGCGGCGCTGATCGATGACGAGGGTCCGCTCTTCTTTGAGCGTATTACCCATAAAAAGGCCCCAGAGGCTTCGGTCAGTCGCTTCGATCGTCAGGGTAACCGACTGTGCCTCGACCCGGCGGACCCCTTTTGGCGGAAGAATTTCAAACGTTCTTTTCGATTCGGCGGCCGGCGTATTCTCCTCGGTCACGACCCACTCTTCGTGCGGCGTGGAGATCGTCGCTTTGAACGATTTGAGTCCGCTGGCGTCCTCTACGGTCACGTGCATCGGCTCTTTGAAATTCCAGTAGCCCTCATGGCTGACGGTGATTTTCGGATCCTCGCGTTCAAACATCGGTGAAAACGCCATGAATCCGATCGCCCCGATTACTGCGGCGGCAATCACCCATCCCAAAAATCCAGAATTTCTTCGGCCTCTTCTCACTGCATCTCCTTTTGTATCATCATCGTTATCTCTTTGACGAGCGCGTGGACGTCGTCGTGTTCAACCTTCGCTCCGGCCCGGTGTTTATGCCCGCCGCCGCCGAAATTTTCCATAATCCTCGCGGCATCGATTCCGCCCGTCGTCCGCAGCGAAAGCTTGATGCCGCCCCCCGGGCGTTCGACGTGCATCAGCGAGGCGCGGACATGCCGCATCCCCAGCGCTTCGTCGAGCACCGGTTTGCACTCCGCGACCGTGGCTCCCGTATCGGCCAAAAGTGCCGCATCCACACCGAAAACCGCAAGCGCACCGTCGAGGTAAAGGCGCATCGCTTTGAGCATCTTCCCTTTTGAGCGGAGCGACGCGAGCGAATTGCGCCCGTAAAGCCATTCGACGCATAACGCGTGGTCGGCACCCAGCCCGATGAGACGGTGGGCCATCTCGAAGGTCCTGGCGTCGCATCCGGGCGATCGGAAACATTTCGAATCGTCCACAAGACCCGCATAAAGCGAAAGCGCCATTTTACCATTGATTTTTAACCCGTTGGCAACAAAAAAATCGTAAACGGTCTGGGTGGTACTGATCGCATCGGTATCCAGAAAATTGTGGGTCCCGAAAAAATCGTTGCTGCGATGGTGGTCGAAGTTGATCAGCGGCAATTCCCGCTCTATCCCCAGACGCCCGTAGCTTCCGCAGTCGAAGCTGATCATGCAGTCCGCATCTTCGGGGAAACGGTCGGTCACTTTCTCAAACCACGGCAGAAACGCCAGCTTAGGGTCAATCTCGGCCGAAGCGCAAAAAAGGGTGATTTTTTTGTTCAGGCGCAGCAGGTAGGAATAAAACGCGCTCGCCGACCCGAGCGAATCGGCATCGGGGTTTTTGTGGGCGATGAGAACGATGTGTCGCGAAGACTCGATCAGTTCGTGCGCCATATCTCCCCCCTCCTCGTGAAAATGGGGGCGATTATACCATGCTTTGGGACAATCCGTGCCGCCCCGATGGTCAATATTTCATCATTATTCCGCAGCGCTCTCAAGAACCGCTTCGAAATCTTTCTGCGCCTGCATGAGTGCCGCTTTGGCTTCGGCGTCTTCGACACGCGCGCTGCTCATCCAGTTGTAAACGCCGGGGAATCCCATCACGATCTCGTCGGCGTCTTTTTTCTTGTACACCATCAGGGTACACGGAGCGAAGGCGGCCGCTTCGGGACGCGTTTTGGCGACGGTGTAGATCACTTTTAGCTTGCAGATCGAATAGGTGTCGTAAAAATGGAACGGGCTCTCTTCACCCAGGGCGAAGTTGTAGTCGGTGAAGTTCGACATGACGAATCCCGCGGGTTTGAGGCCGTCTTCGATCATCATTTCGGTCGCTTCCTTGTCGCTCGTCCAGCTCTCGGCGCTGCTCGCTTTGACGTAACGGCTGAGCAACGGCCCCGAAGCGGGGAGCGAATTCTCGCTTGCGCGTACTTTGGCGTTCGGGAGCGCTTTTTTAAGCGCGGAGAGGACCTCTTTTTCGATCAGGGCGAATTCGGGAGCGTCGAACCCGGCGATCTTTTTCATCGCATCCGCGGTCAACACCGATACGTGGAGGTTTTTGTCCCCGTTGCGCTGGTAAATCCCAAATCCCATCGGAACGAAAATCCCGGCGTCGGGATGGGCTTTAACCAGCGTCGCGGCATGATTTTTGTGGTAGGCCGTCAGCAGATTGAACACCGAAAAATCGCTCTGCTGGAACTGGATTTTGAACGGGCCGTTCATCTCGGTGTTGGCCGAAATGACGAAACCGGCGTTCTCGAGCCCTTTTTCGATCACCGCAGGGGTGATTTTCCCCTCCGCGTTGGGTACGTCGAAAAGGTGGAAATCCCCACCGAACAAGGCTGCGGCGCTCAGCGCCACGGCAAACAGATATTTTTTAAACATGATCTTTCTCCTTAGGGTTGAATGTAAAAGGCGCCTTCGGTTGCGCGCTCGATCACTTCGGCGATCCCGGCCGAAACGATTTCGACATCCTCGATGAGGGCCGATGCGCGAATTTTTTTTGTCTCCATCGTATTGCCGCAGGCGACGAATTCGACGCCGTACTGCTGCAGCGCACGTACCCGCACGGCGATCTCTTTTTCGCTCTTGAGAAGCGTGCGGATGCCGTGGTAATAGGCGACCACCCGCAGGTGTATTTTTTCGGGGCCGTAGAATTTGAGGACGTTGTTGGCCGTGCTGAGGGCATGATGGATCGATTCATCATCCCCATGACTGATCCCCATGACCACTTCGCGCGGTTTGTCGATGGAAGGTTCCGGCTGAGCGAAACGGACGTCGCCGAACGCCAGCGTACAGCAAATCACCCCCCAAAGCAGCACCGTTTTCATCACTCCCACTCCAGTACGCGATAGGAGGCTTCGACGTTCTGACGGTGCGTCCCTTCGTAGAGTTTGTATTTTTTGTAGTCGTCCATGGTCACTTTTTTGACCGTCTCGTCAATCCCCAGCCCCTCACCGATCGCGGCGCGGATTTCGTTACGCATCTGCGTAAAATAGTCCCGTGTCATCGCCGCTGCCTCTTTGTCGGTTCGGTTTCCGTGCCCGCCGATCACGTGGACGGCCCCCAACTTCTCCAGATCCTCCAGCGCTTCGAGCCAGCCGTTGATGTCGCCGCCGCGCACCGATGGGAGACGGTCGTTAAAAACCAGATCGGCCGCTATCAGCACTTTGGATTTCGGCAAAAAGACCACCATGTCTTTCGCCGTATGGGCTTTGCGTTTGGCGATTTTCAGCTCCACCGTTTGGTTTCCGACCTTCAGCGTCGTATCGGCGTTGATCATCTCGGTCGGCATGGTCGGTTTCGTTTTAGCGTATGCCTCGGGAGAGATATAGGTTTGCATTCGGGTAGGCTCGCTCATATCGGCATTTACCTTGAAATCGTCCGAACCCAAAACTCTAACTCCCTGTTCGGTAAAGAAGTTGTTTCCCAGCCAGTGGTCGTCGTGGATATGCGTATTGATCACGAGTTTGACCGGAAGCGGTTTGATTTTTTGCATCGCGTTGTAGGCCGAGCGGGCATACGCGTAGGAGGGGCCGGTGTCGACGACGACATACCCTTCCCCCGCATCGATGTAACAGCTGTTGACGATGTTGCCGTTGTTGGTTTTATCCATAATTTCGGGTTTCCCGAAAAAACAGTGAACGTCCGATGTGACCCGTACCGGCTTGAGCGCGTAATCATACGCACTCAAACTCGTGACGGCCAGCAATAAAGTTCCCAACAACGCTTTCATCATTCAGCCTTTAGAAGAGGTAGTTAACTTCGAAACGGTATTCGTTATACGAGTTGTAATCGGTTGTGGCCTGAACGGTTTGACTGGTATAGCCATTATCCGCGTTTACAATCCCCATACGGAATTTGAATTCGGTGTTCGGAAGTTCTTTAAACGTTTTCCACAGATCGACCATCAAGATATTGCGGTCAGTAAATGTAGACGTAAATGCTTTGTTCTCGTCAAAATTCATATCTTCGTATGCAACCATCGCTTTAAAGCCCGGGACCAGGCCAGCTTTTCCAAAGTCGTAATCAGCACGAAGCATCCAGTTTTTGGTGTTTGCGATCCAGTCAACCTGAGCCATCAAACGAGTGTATCCCCCCGTCGGGAATCCGCGCCATGGAGCGATGATATCCGCATCATTTGCAATCTCTGAATAACCTGCTGTCATTGTAAGCGGTCCGCCGTTTAGTACGAGGCGTCCCATGATGATGCTACCGTCAACACTGTCCCCGGTAGTATAGCCTCTTGAAGCCGCATTCGCCGCAGTTACCGCACCACTTAAAGATGCACCGCCGATTTTACCGGCGCCGTCATCCATCTGTTTCAGGTAACGAATACCCGGAGTTAGTTTCCACGTATCATTCAATTTGATCTGGTAGTTCGCTTCGGCGATCGCCGTGTTAAAGAAACCGTTCAGATCGACATATTCAAAATCAAGCTTCAGATTCGGAATCGATTTGTTCGATGCTGTGACAAGAACCATCTCTGGATCGACGTCACCGTTTCCACGTGCACGGATATTGGCAGGAGTCAGACCCTTATGGACACCCGAATCGTCGTTTTCGTTGTATTTTTGATATGCGATGATGCTATGGAACGTCTGGTGGTCACGAAGTTTTTGCTCCATAATGTATCCCGCTCGTACTGTTGTATCCGGAATATCTTTATTTTCGATAACAGCCGCTTCGAATGTGTTCGGGATCATTTTGGTATCATTCGTTGCCAACATGATGCTATCAATTCCTTGACGACCTACTTTCACGTTCGTTTTGCCGTTTTTGTATTCCAAATAGGCTTCGGCAAAATTCCCCATTGCTCCTTCACTGCCGTCTGCACGGGTATGATAGGTATCTTTACCGGCTTTACCGTAGTTAGTCGTCCCTGAACCTAAAGTATTATCGTTGTGCATCGGAACCGTACCGTAGAATCCTGCCGTTGCGCCGAAACCGTGGAAATAGCCGGTCTTATAAATGAGGCTGCCCCCCAGACCCCACATATTGTTGTCCTGGACGGCAGAGTTTTCGTTTTCCCAATCCCACCAAAACATGTTCGAACGGAGACGTCCGTATACTTCGCCTTCGGTGAACATTTCGGTGATTGAGTTTACCTCGCCAGGAACCTTGGTGTACTCCACCTGCATACTTGGTTTGATATCACGATCTTCGCTTTTAAGGGCATACGCCGACGTAGAAAGTACGCAGACCGCTGCGGCTGCGATACTAAGATTAACCAATTTCATCATTCACTCCTTAAGTTGATAGATTACAGAAAGAGTGCTGTTAGCACCCTTTCGAGCCTTTTTTCGGACACCCACAGTTATAATCCATAATACGGACGTTGCTGTTGCCGCTGATGTTGAGTGTTTTCTGACGGCGGATGTACTCTGCCGTCACATCGTACACGGGACGGGTAAGCTGATCTCTCAGATTACGTCCCGCATTTTGCAGATTGCCCCCCCA
Source organism: Campylobacterota bacterium (assembly GCA_040752835.1). Lineage (NCBI taxonomy): Bacteria > Pseudomonadati > Campylobacterota > Campylobacterota bacterium. The sequence continues at coordinate 179,612 of JBFMGG010000003.1, forward strand.
GGAAGAGACTTTATAGGTCTTGCCATCGTCAAGCGCCTTGCCCCCTACCATGAGATTGCTGATCCGTTTGCCGCTCTCGGCCCCGATTTTGATGTCGTACGTCACGTTGCCCAGACGGCTCATGTCGCCGCCTTGCTGATAGAGCGGGTTGGCGTTGAACACGTTGTCGGCGATGTCTTCGAGAAGGGTGCGGATCTGTTTTCCCCCCAGCTCGAACGTATAAACGTTCGGATAGGTGATCCCCGTCATCTCATAGACGTTGTCCATTGTGATCGGATCGCCGCCCAAAACGGTCGTCCCCCAGCGGTATCCGGGGGTGAACGAAATGTCCGAATCCATCGCGGAGAGGATGGCGTCGTTGATCAGTTCGTCGAACGTCGAATGGAACGTATCGCGTTTGTAGAGGGTGTTTTTGGTCACCCCCAGAATCTCGCCGAACTCACGGTCGTAAGGCTTGTACCATTTCGCGATCAGCGCATCCCCTTCGGGATCGGCGGGGATCAGGTTCGAAGCGACGGGGATGAGTTTGTACTCGTACCCTTTGACCTTGTGGTTCTGGATGTCGATGTCCAGGCGCCCGACGTATTTGCCGTGGCTTCCCGCGATCACGATCACCGTACCGTTAATGACCGTCGGACGCGGCGAAGGATCGTGCGTATGGCCGCTGAGGATGAAATCGATCCCCTTGACCTGGCGCGCAACCTCCTGGTCGACGCTGAAGCCGTCATGCGATAGGACGACGACGCAGTCGACTTTTTCCTCTTTACGGAGCTTGTCGACGTACTGCTGCAGCGTATCGAGGCGCAGACCGAAGCTCCACCCCTGCGTAAACTCTTTGGGGTTCGCCGTCGAGGTAAACGGGAACGACTGCCCGATAATGCCGATCTTGGCACCGCCGCGTTCCATCACCGTGTAGGGTTCGAAAATCAGTTCTTCGAAATCGTCGGCAAACGAATCGTCCCCGATGATGTTCTGGGAGATGAATTTGGCGTTGAGCTTTTCGATCAGTTCTTTGACCCGCTGTTTGCCGTACGTAAACTCCCAGTGACCGACCATGACGTCGACCCCCAGATAGTTCTGCGCGTCGACGATCGCCTCGCCCTGCGTTTTAAGCGCAACGCCGGTCCCCTGCCAGGTATCCCCTGAATCAAGGAGGAGGACGTTGTCCGCGCCGCGCTCTTTTTTGATGTGGTTGATGAGGGTTTTCATGTGCGAAATCCCCCCCATTTTCCCGAACTTGTGCGCAAGCGCGTCGAAGTTCATGTAGGTATCGAAATAGGCGTCCAGGGTTTTCCCCTTCATCCCGTAATAATTCAGAAACGACTCCCCGCACAAAAAGCCCGGGGTCCCGGTGAGGTTCGGCGCCGAAATCAGCGTTGAGGGCTCTCGCCAGTACAGCGGTTTGATGTGGGCGTGCATATCGCAGATATGCAGCAGCGTCACGTTCCCGCGCGCTTTGAAATCGTAAATATCCTTGAGGGTCACCTCATCGGCACGTTTGGTGCTAGAAGCCGCCGATGCCGCAGCCGGAAGCCCAAGCCCCAGTGCCGCGGCAATCTGGAAAAAATCTCTTCGTGACAGATCCATGACGATACCTTTTAACGTTTCACGCTCGGGATGCTGATCGCGTTCCCTTTGGTTTTGTTGGTGACGTACACCTCCAGTGCGACCATTTCACGCGATCCCAGAGGAATTTCCGCGAGAAGGGCATTTTTCATACACTGCTGCATCCGTTTGTCGAGCGTAACCATCTGACTCTGCGTCATACGGTATGCCGGCCACGTTCCCGCGGCTGCGGTCTCTTTGGCTCCGAGATCCGGTAGCGGCTGCATCCGCAGACGCGATCCGACGATGTCCGCACTGTGGCAGCTGTTGCACGAAAGGCCACGGCCGCCGCGGCGTTCTTCAAATACCTGCTGCCCGAGCTTGTGCATCTCGGCCATGTGTTTGTTCGCTTTGACGTCGATGGAGGTTTTTTGCCCGTTTGCCAAAGATTTGACGTACGCGGACATTTTCACCATCTCTTTGCTCTCCAGTTTGGGAACCGGTTTGCCTGCGGCCATCGCCGCCATCTGGATCGACTGGGCGATCGTGACGACTTTTTTGGCCGAATCCAGATAACGGGGGAACCCCGCAAGGTATTTGGGAAGGTCTTTTTCCTTGACTCCCAGCATTTTGGCGTAGCTTGCCGTTCCGATCAGGTCGGAAAAAAGCTGCTCGCCCTCAGCCACGTCCATTTCCGCCGGGTTGCTCTCGAGCAGTTCGGCGTACATCGCCTTGTCGGCGTCGCTCATACTCAGTTTCTCTTCGGCCTGCAGTGCGCCGCACAGTACCGCCGACAGTGCCAGGGCACACAAAGTTACGCTACGCATGCTTTATCCTTTGGGAGTAATTTTCGCGGTACTCTCGACGCTTTGCCCTTTGTTATCTTTGGCGATAACTTTCAGCGTCCCCTCACCCGGGACTTTGAAGCTGATGCTCATCAACGGGTTGACCGACAGTGATTCCCAGATCACCATTTTCGTAACGAGCTGGTCGTTGAACATGAATTTGACTTCGTCGATGTAGTGCGCGGGGATCAGCTGGCCGCTGTCTTTGTCTTTACGCATCCCCGTTTCCATCGGATGCATCGCCATGAAATCGATTTTGACGATTTCGCCTGCTTTGTAATCTTTGGGTTTGATTTTGATCAGTGTTTTCATTGCGGTATTCCTTATTCGTTTTTCTTGTACTCGTTATTCGCGGTTATCGATCAACCGCACCCGCCGATGGTCACTTTGACGTTTTGTTTCGCCGTAAGGAACGTTCCGTCGCTCATTTCCGCGATCGCAACGACGTCCTGCGTTCCGCCGAGTTTGACACGGGTTCCGAAAAACGCTTCGCCGTTTGCCGGGGTGAGGTAGATGTTCGCGCAGCGGACGTTACCGTTTTTCGACGCGAGGACGTGGATCGCCTTGACGTAATCTTTCTGGGTCATCGGGCTCTCAACCGTCACTTTCACCGGCACGACCGCACCGTTTTCGGCGATCTCGGGAGCTTCCATTTTTACTTTTGCCGAAGCAACAAGGGGTTTTCCGCCGGTAATGGCGGCAACCGCCGTGTTATAGTTCATTTCATTCGGGCCTGCGGGGCGTTTTTCCTCCGCGGCCGATGCGATGTGCGGCAGAACCGCGGCACACGCCGCGGCTACTCCGAAACCTTTTAAAAATGATCTGCGTTGCATTGTGTATTCTCCTTGATGTTATTTTTTGACAGCCATGATATACGATGAAAGATCGCACACTTCGCGCTCGTTCATCAGACCGTTGGTGAGGTTTACCGTCATGTGCGTTTTCGCGTTGTCGATACGGGGATCGGCGATTTTCTGGTAAACGAACTGGGCGTTACGGACGCCGCTGTTGACATACAGTTCTTTGTAATTGGTCAAATCCGGACCGATGTTTCCGTATCCGACGGCACCCTCGATGTTGTGACAGGCGACACAGTTGCCCATTTGTTTCTCTTTACCGTTGGGTAAAGTACGGCTGAGCCCTTCGGGGGGATTCTCTTTCGCGTCTTTGCCGTTGAGGTTGTGGAAAATGTATTTTCCGCGTGCAATCGCTGCGGGATCGTTACTGATGCACCCTTCGGGCATCACATAGGCTTTCGCCGCCGGTAGCGCGTCTTTTTTGAGTATTGCCGTCGCGTCGGGACTTTCAATCGCCTGCGACAGATCGGCGGCACTCAACAGCGTCGCGAATCCGAGCATCATCACTTTTCGCATGGGCTCTCCTTGATCTTTTGTATGTTCAGGGAGCATTGTAAAGAAGCTGTGTAAAATTTGTGTAAAAAAACGGAAAAATCAGTCGGGCAGATAAAGAGGAGGGGTGAAACGATACGAAAAGGTACTCCCTTTTCCGTAGACCGAATCGATGGAGAGCTCGATCCCGGCTTTGTCGACGATCGATTTGACGATGTTGAGCCCGATCCCGAAGCCCCCCTTGTCCTTGTTTTCGCGGTAGTAGCGTTCGAAAATCCGCTCCACGTCTTCGATCCCGATCCCTTTGTCCCGGAAACGCATCGCGCACCCCTCGCCCGTCCGTTCCAGAATCACGTCGATGGTTCCCCCCTCGTGGGAATACTTGATCGCGTTGGAGAGGTTGTTGTCGATGATCCGCTGCAACTGGGTCGGATTGAAAAAGATCCGGACCCCCTCCTCGATCCGGGGAAGAATGGTGATGTTTTTGAGTGCGGCCACTTCGACGAAATAGTCGCACCGTTCCTGCAGATAACCGCTCAGATCGATCATGTCGTATTCGAACGAGAGGCGTTCGTTCTTGATCAGGTAATCCATGTCGTTGTAGAGCGTGGCAAGCGTTTTCGTCGCCGCCTTGATCCTCTGGAGATATTTGTTCGGCGGGTTGGAACGGTTGTAGAGGTCGATGTTGACGTTGATGATGGCCAGCGGCGTGTTGATCTCGTGCATCGAATCTTTGATGAAGCGGTCCAGCCGTTCGTTCAGCCGCTGAAACGGCAGGGCGAACCGGTCGAGAAAAAAAAGCGAGAGTACAAAGATGAGCGCCGCGATGGAGAAGAGGATCATCACAACATCCTGATAAATGTGGACGTAGGAGAGTTCACCCCGCAAAACGAGATACGTCGCGTCAAAGTAGCGTCTCTCCGGGAGCGGAACGATCAGGTAGGCGTATCCTTCCCGTATGTGGTACCCCGCTTCCTGAAACTCGATGGGGGTTTTGATGAGGGTGAAAATCGGATTGAAATGGACGTCGTAAAGCCCCGACTGAAACGAGCGGAAACGGGGGTATTCGAAAACGCTCTGCTCTTTGGGATCGAACTCCTCCATCGCCCGCAAAATGAGGTGGGACTGGCGCTTGAGCTTGTGCTCGTACTGGATTTCGTGCACGTATTTCATATAGGTGACGTACACGTAGGTCGGTACCAGCATCAGTACCGCCACGAGCATCGTATACAAAAAAGCGTTTTTGATCGCGTAACGGTTATCGTTCAAGGATGTACCCCAGTCCGCGACGGTTTTGGATGATGTCGATCGGCAGTTTTTTGCGCAGGTTGTTGATCTGGACGCGGATGTTGGCGGGATCGACGTACTCGCCCCATATCTCGTCCTGGAACATCTCGACGGAGACAACCTGATTGGTGTGCTTGAGCAGCACCGAAAAGATCTCTTTTTCGGTTTTGGAGAGGGCGATACTCTCCCCGTTGTGGGTCAGGGTGAAATTTTCGGTATCGTAGACGAGGCCGCCCCCGAAATCGATGACGTTTTCCCCCTGGTGATAATAACTTTTGAGCGCGTGCATGATCCGCAGCTGCAACTCGGTGAGATCGAACGGTTTGCGGATGTAATCGCAGCATCCCGATTTGTACCCCTCCTGCAAATCCGAGACGTTGACCATCGAGGTAAGAAAAATCGCGGGGGTCTTATTCCCCTCTTTGCGCAGCGTCCGCAACAGCGAGAACCCGTCGATTCCCGGAACGTTGACGTCGAGCAGATACAGATCGTAGTGGGTCTCGTAAATCGCGTCGTAGGCTTTTTCACCGTTAGCAAAGCCGTCAACCTCGAATCCCATCTCTTCGAGAAATTCGGTAATGCTGACGCGCAGCATGTATTCGTCTTCGAGCAGCAACACTTTCATCGTATCTCTCCTTTGATCTCTTTGCTCACTTTATAATCGAGCATGATCCCGATCAGTTCCTCTTTTGAATAGGCGTTCAAACGCTCCCTCGCCTCTTCCAGAAACAGTTCTCGGTCTTCCGCCGGAACCACGTCTTTGAGATAGAGCAGCTCTTTGTCGTAGCTGCTCTGGAATTGCGCGTTATCAAAGGTCTTTTTCGTCATGACGTCGTAGAGCTCGTTGCGGGTGAGGTGGATCAAAAACGAAATATCCTCCTCATCCGAATGGGCATAGGTCGAAATCTGTTTGGGGGTGAGCGAAAAGACAAACGCCCCGATCGTCTCTCCCGAACCGTTTTTCATCGGTTCGTAAAACAGGTAGCGCCCCCCGCTGTAAAGTACCCGGGCATGACGGAGCGCCTTGAAATCGATCCCCTCGAGGAGCTTGAGATCGCTTTGGGTATATTTTGGGTTGGCCAGAATGTACTCTTTGCCGATGGCGGGGTTTTCCTGCATAAAGACGGCGGTATTGAAAAAACGGTCTTCCATCAGGATGTAGAGATCGATCCCAAGCCGTTCGAAATACTCTTCGGTCGTTTCAAAAAACGAAACGACTTCGACAAACCCGATCATCTTCTCCGCATGATACACCGGAACCGTTGCTTTTACCCCCAGTTTACGCCCCACTTCGATCGCGGAACGGGGCTTTTTATGGTTTTGGAAATAGAGGAGATCGGGACGGTGAAAATCGAGCGGCATCCCCGCATACGAATTGTCCCAGCTGCGGGCAAAAATCACGTAATCGGCGGTGATGACCTGCGATCGGATCAGCGCGTCGGTGTAGAGTTTGATCGACTCCATCACCTCCGAGAGAATCTCGAATCCCCGGTCTTCGTCTTCTTGTTCGAGTGCGTCGCTGAGTGCGGTGTTCTGGCTTAAAATGAGCGCATAGCGCAGCGCCGAGGAACGCTCTTTCTCGAGCTGGTTTTCCAGTGCCAGTGAGAGCTGATCGCTCAGGCGTTCGAGCGTCTGCGACGTCACTTTTTTCTCCAGGTACCAAAACACCCCGCCCAAAACGACCATGATCGCCAAAAAGACGGCGGCAATCACCCTTTTATCGGCAAACAGGCGTACGATTCGGTCCATCATCCCCTACCCCTTGCGCTTCTTGCCCATTTTGTAGACGTATGCCAACACTTCGGCCACCGCGGCGAACAGCATCTCGGGGATCGGGCGGTCGATGTCGACCTCTTTGTAAAGCGATCTTGCCAGCGGCGGATTCTGCACGATGTGCACCCCGTTTTCACGGGCGATCTTTTTGATCTGGATCGCGATGTTGTCCACCCCTTTGGCGACGACGACGGGGGCGTGGTGTTTGGTTTCGTCGTAGACGATGGCGACGGCGTAATGGGTGGGATTGGTGATGACGACATCGGCGGTGGGGACGGCGGCCATCATCCGCTTGCGCGCCGCCTGGAACTGGATCTGGCGGATTTTGGCCTTGACGTGCGGATCCCCTTCCATGTTTTTCATTTCGTCTTTTATCTCCTGCTTCGACATTTTGAGTTTGTCGAAGTATTGCTTGCGGGTCAGGAACAAATCGGCGATCGCGTAGACGAAAATAATGATGAGCATGACCGATGCGAGGACGATCGCCTTGTCCCGCAGCCAGGAGAGCTGGTCGCCGAGCGAGAAGAGCGCGACGGTAGGCAGTTCCTGGATGTAGTACCAGAAAAACAAAAACCCTATCCCCATGGCAGTCATGGATTTGAGGGTAATCTTGATCGATTCCATCAGTTTGTGCAGGGTAAAAAGATTCGCAAACCCTTTGATCGGATCGAGCTTGGAAAAATTGGGAAACAGCGGCTTGGTCGTAAAATTGAATCCGAACTGAATGACGTTGCCGGCAACCCCGGCAATGGCGACGATGAGGCTGATCGGAAGGGCCATGATCAAAAATTCCCGAAACGTGATCACCGCCATGTCCATCAACAGTTCCCGGTCGATTTCGCGCGTCATCAGCGAGAGGTAGTACCGCGAAAGGTCCAGCACCCTCTCGGCAATAAAGTTGAACATCATCAGCAATCCCAGGATTGCCATGAACAAAGCGACGACGCCGACGATGTCCTGACTTTTGGCGACGTTCCCCTCGGCCCGGGCGTCGGAGAGTTTCTTGGCGGTGGGGTCTTCGGTTTTTTCCATATCGTCTGCCATGACCTGTCCCTCCCGCTTTTAACTGCCCCTTTGCCGGAGGCTCAATCCATTTTCATCGACAGGTCGATCCAGGCGGCCTGATGGATGAGCGATCCCGTACTGATCGCATCGACTCCGGTTTTGGCATAGCCCTCGATCGTCTCAAGCGATATGTTCCCGCTCGCTTCGAGCAATACGCCCGGATGGTTTTCGCGTTTGTACGCGACGATTGCGGCCAACGCCTCGGGCGTCATGTTGTCGCACATGACGATATCGGCTCCCGCCGCCATCGCCCGCTTGGCCATATCCGCATCTTCGGCTTCGATCTCGATTTTGGAGGTGAAGGGGATCTTTCGGCGCGCTTCGGCCATAAAGCCTTCGAGGTCGGAAATCGTCTTGAGATGGGTATCTTTGAGCATCAGCGCATCATCCAGCCCCATCCGGTGATTCGTCGCCCCGCCGATGCGGGTGGCGTATTTTTCAAAATTGCGCAGCAGCGGCCGGGTTTTGCGGGTATCGAGGAGTTTGGTCCCGTAGGGGGCGATGAGATCGACGTACCTCCGCGTCAGCGTTGCGATCGAGCTGGCATGCAGCAGCATGTTCAGCAAAGTCCGCTCAATCCGCAGCAGCGTATGCGAATCTCCCGAAAGCTCCATCAGCACGTCCCCTTTGACGAAACGTTCGCCGTCGTGCACATGCCACGTCAGCGTGAAATTTTCCATCTTTGCAAGAACCCGGAGATACTCTTCGCCCGCCAGCACCCCATCGCTTTTGGCGATGATTTTCGCGCTTGCGGGAACAGGCGCCGAAACGCGGGCGTAGAGGTCGCCGCGTCCGACGTCTTCGGCCAGCACTTCGCGGATGAATTGTTCGATCATAGCGCCATCATCCTCTCGAGGGCGACTTTTGCCCAGTATGCCGTATCCTCGTCCACTTCGATCTCGTTGATCGGGTGCCCCTCTTCGATCGCTTTGAGGGCGTTGTAGAGGTCTTCGAGCGTCGTTTCGTTCATCGTCGGGCACTCTGGCTTCGTGGATGAAAGGACGTAGGTGTTTTCGGGACGCAGGCGGTTGACCATGTTAAATTCGGTCCCCACCGCCACTTTCTGCTCCGCGGGAAGCTCGGTGATGTATTTGATCAGCTGCGACGTCGACCCGACGAAATCGGCCTTCTCGCAGACGGCGGGATCGCATTCGGGATGGACTGCGATCAGGATTCCGGGATATTTGGCGCGGAAAAAATCGACGTCGTCGGGGGTAAAGAGCTGATGGACCGAGCAAAACCCGTCATAGCAGATGATGTCCGCCTCTTTGGGGTCACTCCCGTCTCCGATGACGCACGATTTGAGCCCCATCTGACGTGCGATGTTCTGTCCCAGGCAGCGATCGGGGACGAACAGGATCTTTTTCCCCTCCGCAAGCGCCTTGGTGATGATTGTTTTGGCGTTGGAACTGGTACACACCATCCCGCCCATCTTGCCGACGCGGGCTTTCACGCTCGCATCGGAGTTGATGTAGGTGATGGGCAGAATATCCTCCGCTCTGATTCCCGCGTCTTCGAGCTTCCGGATCGACTCGTCGTAGTAGAGCCCGTCGATCATTTTTGCCATCGCGCAGCAGGCGATGCGGGGCATGACGACCCGTTTTTCGGGGCTGAGAATCTTGACGCTCTGCCCCATGAACCCGACACCGCAGAAAACGACGAACTCCTTGTCGTCGGCCATCGTCCGTTTGGCCAGTTCGAGCGAATCGCCGGTAATGTCCCCCATCTCGAACACTTCGTCGCGCTGGTAGTAATGGGCAACGACGGTAACGCTGAGACGTTTTTTCAGGTCGATAATCTTTGCTTTCAGTTCTTCGGTAGTCAAACCTCTCATCCTTCATTCAACGGTAAAGGGGATATTATAACGAACTCGCCGTTGCACCCATGTTAAAGTGTTACGTAAATGCCACTCATTTTTAGTTCCATGTAACGAATGGTACACTATAATGACGCACTTACTCACCCCGTAGTGAAAGGATAACATGGATTTTCTCTATAACCTCAATGTCCAGTTTTACCTGGCGGCCTACCTGATCGGAGGGATCCCCTTCGGGCTGATTCTGGCCAAGGTCTTTGCCGGCGTCAACGTCAAAGAAGCGGGATCGCAGAGCATCGGCGCGACCAACGTCCTGCGCGTCGTCAAAGAGACCAACCCTTCGCTGGCCAAAAAGCTCGGCGCGGCGACGCTCGCGCTCGACGCCCTCAAAGGGATGGCCGTCCTGTTCGCCGGACAGTATGCGGGGCTTGCCGAAAGCGCCCTGTGGCTCATCGCCGTCCTTGCGGTTCTGGGACACTGCTACAGCCCCTACCTCTGGTTCGAAGGGGGCAAAGGGGTCGCGACGGGAATGGGCGTCATGGCCGTGATGCTCCCCGTAGAAACCGCCGTCGCGCTGGCCGTGTGGCTGATTACGGCCAAAACCATCCGTATTTCGTCGCTCTCGTCGATGCTGGGGCTGCTCTCGCTCGTCGTCGCATCCTTCGTCCTCCATCCGCAGATGTTTCACGCGCCGGTCCTGTTTATCGCGTTTATCCTTTTTTACAAACACATCCCCAACTTCGTCCGCCTCATCAGAGGGGAAGAGAAGCGGGTCGTATGACGATCCTCATCGAGGATTTGACGTTTGAAGCGATCCTCGGCATCCTTCCTCACGAGCGCACAACGCCTCAGCGGGTGCGGGTCGACTGCCGTATCGATTATACGTATGCCCAGGGGCGCTTCATCAACTACGCCGAAGTGGCCGATCAGATCGTCGAAACGATGCGCAACCTGCAATTCGAGCTCATCGAAACGGCCCTCGAGACACTGGGTTCCATCCTGCACGAACGGTTCAGCCTCATCGAAACGCTGGAGCTGACGATCCGCAAACCCGACATCCTCCCCCACTGCACCGTCGGAATCAGCCGCCGCTTTACGTTCGGCAATTAATCCCCGTCGGTTAACCCTCCCTTTGCCGTCGTCTTGCTATAATTGCTCCGTCACTATCGAACCAACGGAGGGAAACCCATGAAAAACACTATTGCCGCATGTGCAGCCGCTGCGCTGCTGATAGGATGCGCGGGAACCGATACGGGCCTCTCCAAAACGCAGACCGGCGCAATCCTCGGCGGGCTTGCCGGGGCCGCGGCCGGGGCCGCGACGGGAGATCACAGCGCCAAACGCGTCCTCATCGGAGGAGCGTTGGGAGCCGCCGTCGGCGGCGGAATCGGCTATTATATGGACAAACAGGAAGAAGAGCTGAAAAAAGAGCTCAAAGGGAGCGGCGTCTCGGTGGAGCGAAACGGCGACACCATCAGCCTGAGCATGCCGGGCAACATTACGTTTGACAGCGGAAAAGCCAACATCAAACCGGCGTTCAATCCCGTACTCAACGATATCGCCGCCGTTATGGTCAAATATCCCGAAACCAAAATCGAAGTACAGGGGCATACCGACAACGTCGGAGACAACGCCAGCAACCTCACCCTCTCCCAGCTGCGGGCGCAAAGCGTGAGCTCGGCGCTGATGCAGCGCGGGGTCGCTTCGGATCGGATGCGTGCGGTCGGGTACGGCGAGAGCATGCCGGCGGTTTCGAACGATACCCCCGCGGGGCGCGAAGCGAACCGCCGCGTGGAAATCGTGATCATCCCCAACCCCGCCAAATAACTGAATATTATGCACTCAACGGGTAAAGCCCGTTGAGTGGGAGGGACGATTTGTCCCCTGCCCACCCTTATGTACAGCGTATTTTTTTACACCGAACCCTTGTCCGCAAAACAAATCTTTTCTCGATTGCAAAAGTTTTTTTAAAAAAAATTGAAAAAAAGTTTAAAATTTTCTAAAAGTGTGGTATCATTTCGGGAAAATTTCCGCACCGAGGAACGTGAATGCGTATTCTGATCATTGAAGATGAAGTAACCCTCAACAAAACTCTGGCCGAAGGGCTCAAAGAGTTCGGTTACCAAAGCGACGTCGTAGAGACTCTCAAAGACGGTGAGTATTACCTCGATATCCGCAACTACGACCTGATTTTGATGGACTGGATGCTCCCCGACGGCAACAGCGTCGACATCATCCCCGACATCAAAACCAACACCCCCAAAACGGTTATCGTCGTCCTTTCGGCCCGCGATGACAACGAAAGCGAAATCGAAGCGCTCCGCGCCGGTGCCGATGACTACATCCGCAAACCGTTCGACTTCGACGTCCTCGTCGCCCGTATCGAAGCCCGTCTGCGCTTCGGCGGAAGCAACATCATCGAGATCGACGACCTCACCATCAATCCCGAAGAAGAGAAAATCATCTATAAAGAAAAAGAGATCGAACTCAAGGGTAAACCGTTCGAAGTGCTCACCCACCTCGCACGCCACCGCGACCAGATCGTCTCCAAAGAGCAGCTGCTCGACGCCATCTGGGAAGAACCCGAACTGGTCACCCCCAACGTCATCGAGGTCGCGATCAACCAGATCCGCCAGAAAATGGACAAACCGCTGGGAATCACCACCATCGAAACGGTCCGCCGCAGAGGATACCGCTTTTGTTTTCCAAAAGAAGCATAAGACGACGCTTTCTCTTTCAGCTCATTGTCGCTTCGGCGGCACTGGTGCTCCTTTTCTCCTCCTTTTTATACCTTTTTATCAAGCAATCCATTTACGACGAAAAACAGGCCGAACTGATCGGATATGCCGAAAACATCTCCTCGTACCGTTCGCTCCTCTCTTCGCAGCAGGCCAACGCCGATACCCTGATGGGGCTCTCGGTCGAGCTCATCACCCTTAACCCCGACGAAGAGTACCTGGAATTCCACGAAACGACCCATCACGACAAAACGACGACCCTGACCCTGATTTATCCGTTCGATTTTGCCAAATCCTCCTATCTGAAAATCAGCCGGGACATCACCCCGACAAAACGGCTGCTGCGCAAAATCCTCAATTCGATCTTTCTGATCAACGCGGTCGGTTTCGTCGTCATCATCCTGTATGCGATCGCCTTTTCGAAAATGTTGATCGCCCCGATCAGCGCTCTGAGCCGACGTCTGGCCAATATGAACGAGCACCTCATCCGCCCCATCAAGGTCGAACAGCTCCCCGACGAGTTTGAACCGCTGGGGGAAACTCTCAACCGTCTCATGGGGCGGATCCAGAACTTCGTCAAATACCAAAAAGAGCTCTTTATCGGTGCCGCGCACGAGCTTAAAACGCCGCTGGCGGTCATCAAACTCAAAAACCAGGTCACCCTCCTCAAAAAAAGGACTCCCGAAGAGTACATCGAAGCGATCAAGGTGACCAACCAGAGCGTCGACGACATGAACCGCATCGTTGCCAACATCCTCAACATCGGACGGCAGGAAGGGGCCCAGCTCGAAGCTCCCGCCGAAGCCGACATCATCGCGATCCTCCGCAAATGGGAAGGGGACTTCTCGCTGCTGGCCCAGAGCGAAAACAAAAAGCTCCGCTCCCGTTTCGAGCCCGACGCCTTTATCGCGGTGCTGCAGGTGACGCTCCTCAACCAGATTCTCCAGAATTTTCTTCAGAACGCCCTGAAGTTCACCCCCGAGGGGAAAACGATCCTCTTCCAAAGCTACCTCAGCGGAGCCGACATCGTCATCGAAGTGCTCGACGAGGGGTGCGGCATCGACGAAAGCATCGACCTTTTCGCCCCCTTTATCCGCCAGGGAAACAAATCGGGCGTCGGGTTGGGGCTCTTCCTGGCCAAAAGCGCCGCCGAAGCGATCGGGGCGCAGATCAGCCTCACCAACCGTACCGACGGCATTGACGGGACGCTGGCCCGCCTTGTCCTCCCCTCCAAGCTCTGCTGCCTGCTCCCGCAGCGCTGACCTCCGAATCTGAGCTCGGAAGACCCGGGCGCGACAAATCAATAAACTTAAAGGTTCGTTTCGCTATAAATCGCGCATCAACGAAAAAAATCGAGGTTTATACGATGCCACTAATGATTATCGATGAATGTATCGCGTGCGACGCCTGCCGCGAAGAGTGCCCTATGGAAGCGATCGAAGAGGGAGACCCTATCTATATCATCGATCCCGACCGCTGCACCGAGTGTGTCGGTACCTATGACGAGCCCGCGTGTATCGCCGTATGCCCGGTTGACTGTATCGTTCCGGACAAAGACAACGTCGAAACCATGCAAGAACTTCTCTACAAACACCAGCAGCTGATGGAGGAAATGCAGTAAATGGCCAAATGTACGGCCATTATCGACATCGGAAGCAATTCGATGCGGATGGCGGTCTTTCAAAAGACGAGCCGTTTTGCGTTTCACATCATTCACGAAGTCAAAAGTTCCGTCCGCCTGAGCGAAAACGCTTACAAAAACGGCGGATATCTGCAGGACGCTCCGATGGAACGGACCGCCGCGGCGCTCGAAGAATTTCTTGCCGTCGCCGCTTCTTTCGGAGCCCGTAAAATCCTCTGCGTCGCTACCTCCGCCTTGCGCGATGCTCCCAATGCCGACATTTTCATACGCCGCATCCGTCGCGATCTTGGTCTCTCGATCAAAGTGATCGACGGGGAGAAAGAGGCCTACTACGGCGCTCTGGCCTGCGCCAACCTCCTCCCTCGCCTCGATGCGGTATGCGTCGATGTGGGAGGGGGGTCGAGCGAAATCACCCTGCTCAAAGAGGGCAAAGTCCAAACTCTCTGTTCCCTCAACCTCGGTACCGTCCGGCTCAAAGAGCTGTATTTGGACAAAGGGGACCTCAAAGGGGCCGTCCGCTACATCGACGATGCCCTCGCCACTCTACCCCCCATGAATGCCGATACCCTGATCGGAATCGGTGGGACCTACCGCGCCCTGACCCGTGCGATAATGAAGCGGGAAAACTATCCGATCAAAAAACTGCACGCCTACACGACAAGCGCGGAGACGTTCAACGCTTACTGCGAAGATGTCCTCGATGCAAGCCCCAAAAAGCTCAAAGCCCTCTGGATCAAACCCGAACGGTTCGATACGATCAAGCCGGGGACCCTGATCCTGCAACGCATCGTCCGCCATTTCAAGAGCTCATCCCTTGTATGCAGCGGCGTCGGAGTGCGCGAGGGGGTCTACCTCGCAGACCTGCTGCGCAACAGCGGAGGAATGTTCCCCTCCAATTACAATCCGAGCCTGCGCTACCTCCTCGACACCTATGCCCGTCACAGCGATCACGGCGAGCAGTGCGCCCGCCTATCAGGCCGTCTCTACGATCTGATGGGAGAATCGCTCGGGCTTCGGGGGCGCTGGCGCAGCGAACTCGTAATGGCTGCCAAACTCCTCCCCGTCGGGCTCGGTGTGCGTTACTACGCCTATCAACGCCACAGCCATTACCTGGTTCTCAATGCCCTCGACTACGGCCTCAGCCACAGCCAGATCGCACTGATCGCCCATCTGCAGCTGTTCAAAAAAGGGCACGCTTCCTCCGAACTCCTCCCCCGAAACGGTTACGAGTCACTGCTCCCGGGTGCGGGGGAGCTCGATGCCCTCTATGCACTGCTATGGCTCTCGCACATCCTCCTGGCCGCCCGCAGACGGGGCGAGGAGATCGCGCTCGAATACGTGCGGGACACCCTGATCGTCCGGGGAAAAGGACTTTATCTGGCTGCCGAACAGGCCAAAAATATTG
Source organism: Campylobacterota bacterium (assembly GCA_040752835.1). Classification (NCBI taxonomy): domain Bacteria; kingdom Pseudomonadati; phylum Campylobacterota; species Campylobacterota bacterium. The sequence continues at coordinate 195,077 of JBFMGG010000003.1, forward strand.
TGATGCCCCAGAATATCTCCCTACAAATCAATCCCTAAAGGAACCCGACCATGGCCGGAAGCAGCCTCTTAATCCTGATCGACGATATTACCCTTCTCCTCGACGACGTCGCGGCGATGAGCAAAGTCGCCGCCAAAAAAACGGCCGGCGTCCTCGGTGACGACCTCGCCCTCAACGCCCAACAGGTCTCGGGTATCCGTGCCGAACGCGAACTCCCTGTCGTGTGGGGCGTTGCCAAAGGGTCATTGAAAAACAAAGTGATTCTCGTGCCCGCCGCGCTGGGGCTCAGCGCTTTCGCGCCGTGGTCGATCACCCCGATCCTGATGGTTGGCGGGGCCTACCTGTGTTTTGAAGGATTCGAAAAGATCGCCCACCCGTTCCTCCACGCCAAAGAAGACGAAGATCACGGCCGCGAGCTGATCGAAGCATTCCACAACCCCGACGTCGACCTCGAAGCGTTTGAGAAAGAGAAAATCGAAGGGGCGATCCGGACCGACTTCATCCTCTCGGCCGAAATCATCGTTATCGCGCTGGGAACCGTCGCCGACAAAGACATCATGACCCAAACCATGGTGGTCTCCGGGATAGCCGTCGCGATGACCGTGGGGGTTTACGGCCTGGTCGCCGCCATCGTCAAAATGGACGATGCGGGGCTGCACCTTCTCCAAAACGCTCCTGAGGGGAAACGGGGAGCCCTGCAACGCAAAATAGGGTCCGGTCTGCTGAGCTTCGCCCCCAAGCTGATGAAAATCCTCACCGTCGTCGGTACCGCAGCCATGTTCCTGGTGGGGGGAAGCATCCTTCTGCACGGCATCCCCGCCGCCCACCACGTCGTCGAAGGGGCCGTACATGCCGTTCAGGGCGTTCCCGCCATCGGAGGGGCGCTGGGATGGGTTACCCCGGTTCTTCTTGACGGCGTTGCCGGCGTCGTTGCCGGGGGAATCGTCCTCGCAGCGGTGAGCGCTGCTGCCAAAATCATCGGATTGTTCAAGAAAGCCTGAATACGAAGAGCCGTTCCCGTATGAGGGAGCGGAGAGGGAAGGAAAAAGCGGACCGTCCCTTTGAGGTTTCACACCCCGCCCGGGCCGGCTGTATCGGCGGTTAAAACCGCTGACCGATCGTAAACTCGAAGTGGGTGACGTCATCTCCGGGCTTGTCGCCGATCGGGTTGGCGAAGACCAGCTGCAACGGTCCGACCGGACTGAACCACTCCAGTGCCAAACCGTAACCGCCCCGCTTGATCTCGCTGAGGCTGTTTTCCCCGATCATACCGTAATCGACGAACGCCGTCGCCCGCATCCGTGCTTCGGGCACCAGCGGAACGCTGAACTCCAGACTGTTCGAGAACGTCTGCGTGCCCCCGATTTTGAACGGATCGCCGTCACTGTCGACGCCGTTGACCGGAGAGAGCGAATACCCCTGGTAACCGCGCACCGATCCGATCCCCCCCATGTAGAATTTTTCGCCCAGCGGGAGATAACCGCTGTCATCGACGTAGTTGAAACGGGCTTTGTATCGGAGGATCAGGTCAAAATCGGTCAGCTTCTGCAAACCGCGGTACGCACCGAACGTCGTCCGGCTCTTGACGAAATCGGCATCCCCGCCGACGCCCGCTTTTTCAATACTCTGCGAAAAGGTCATCCCTTCGCGCGGAATGTAGTAGTCGTCGGTATTGTCAAAGGTGGCCGAAAGGACAACCGAGCTTTTGGCGTAGTTTTCGTAATAACGCGGATCGAGGGTGGTTACCGTCGGATCGATGTCGCTGTAGTTATTGGTCGAGTAGTTGTACCCCATATAACCGCTCCAGTGGCGGTTGAAGCGGTGCCCCGTCCCGACGCTCATACCGGTCGAGGAGACGGTGTAGCTGTCGTACTCGGTCGAACTGTCGTAAATCGAGAAGTTCCCGCTGAAATCGCTGTCGTTGAGGCGCGGGTTGGAGATGTTGAACGAGTAGTTGCTGGTACGCTGCGAACGCTCCAGGTTGAGCCCGACGTTGATCCCCGATCCGAAGATGTTGCGGTCGCTGATTGCGACGCTGACAAGGATGCCGCCGAAGCTTCCGTAGCCGCCCCCGAGCTGGATGTTCCCCGTCGGTGCCTCTTTGGCCTGGACGATCAGATCCATCGTCTCGTCGTCCACCCGTTTCTCTTCGATGGTGTTGCTTTCGAAATATCCCGTCCGGCCGATCGCGTTGCGCGAGTCTTTCAGGTTGGTCAGGTTGTACCAGTCGCCGGGTGCGAGGAACAGTTCGCGGCGGACGACGCGGTCAAGGGTGCGGTTGTTCCCCGAAACGATGACGTTGCGAATTTTGACCTTTTTCCCCGGAATGATCCGGTAGACGACGTCGACGCTTTTGGCCTCTTTGTCTTTGCGCAGATCGGGCTGAACCTGTACGTAGGCGTATCCCAGGTCGGCAATTTTCGTTTTGATCCGCTCGGCGTCCTCGCGGAAGGTTTTGATGTTGAACGGTTTGTTTTTCTCCAGCGCGATGACGTCGAGCAGCTCCTGATCGGCGATCACCGCGGTGTCCTGGAATACGAGGATGTCGCTGACGCGGTAGACGTCCCCCTCGAAAACGTTGTAATCCATCTGGGCCGTGTAATGGTCGAAGTCGACCTGCACGAACGGCTCGTCAATCTTCGCGTCGAGGAAACCGTTTTGCATGTAGTAATCGCGGATCCGCAAAGGGTCGTACTGGAGTTCGGCGAGTTTCATTTTCCCGTCGTTACGGCCCCACATCCACCCCATGAACTCCTCTTGCTTGTTGGCGATCATGCTGTCGAAGTCGTCACTGTCCAGGGCGCTGACGCCGGCATACCGGACCTGCTTGATGATGATCTCTTCCCCTTCGTTGACGATAAACGAGACCCGCATGCTTCCGTTGTCGAGTTTTTCGCTGTCGATTTCGACGACCGAATCGATCTTGCCGTCGCCGCTGAGTGCGTCGATGATCCGTTTTTTGGCGTTTTCAAGCCGTTTTTCGTCGTAGAGGGAACCTTTTTCGATCTGAAGCAGCTCTTTCTGGGCGGCTTCGTCGTTCTCCTTGTACCCTTTGAGTTCGATTTTGGAGATAACGGGCTTCTCTTTGAAGTGGAACGTCACCTTGCCGTCCGCTTCGTCGACCCAGATGTCTTCAAAATACCCCTGGTCGTAAAAGTTTTTGATCGTTTTATCGACCGCGGCAGGATCAAGAGGTTCCCCCACTTTGACTTCGTTGAGCCGCTTGGCTACCGTTTCGGAGATGTGGACCATGCCGTCGTACTGGACCGATTGGACGTTTTGTGACGCAGCCTGTACGAGGACGCTTGCGACGATCAAAGAGAGGGGTATTGTTTTCAAGCCGAAATCCGTTACGTTAAGATAAGTCTCTGATTGTATCACCCGATAAATTAATGTGCGGTAAATTAAACGCTCCCTAACCATTCGAAGTGTATGATGACACCACAAAAGCACAAAGGGTTACGATGAAAATAGGTATTGTGGGACTGGGGCTGATGGGAGGATCGATGGCGATGGCCCTCAAACATCTCTCGTTCATTTCTTCCGTTGTCGGCAGCGACCACAATCCCGAACACCAGCGTATCGCGTTGCAGCGCGGGCTGGTGGAACGGTTCGTTTCGTTCGACGAACTCAAACGTACCTGCGACGTCATTTTTCTCGCCGTCCCGGTAGACGGTGTAATCGCGCTGCTGCAGGAATCAACCGATCTGGAGGGGAGCGACAAAACCCTCATCGATCTGGGAAGCACCAAAGCCCTCATCGTCGACGCGGTCCCCCCCAGCATCCGGCGCAATTTCGTTGCCGCCCACCCGATGACGGGGACCGAGCATTTCGGTCCGAGCGCCGCGCTCGAAGGGCTCTACTCCGAAAAAGTGGTGGTCCTGTGCGACCTCGAACACAGCGGCGATCCGCAGCGCGATACCGCCCTGCGGATTTTCCGCGCGATCGGGATGCAGGTGCATACGATGGGAGCCGCCCAGCACGACCGCCATGCCGCGTTCATAAGCCACATGCCCCACGTCATCTCCTACGCGCTGGCCAACACGGTACTGGCGCAGGAAGAAAAAGAGAATATCCTCGCCCTCGCCGCGGGGGGATTTCGCTCCATGAGCCGTCTGGCGAAAAGTTCCCCGGCGATGTGGGAAGACATCTTCCGCCAAAACCGCGGCAACGTCCTCGAGGCCGTCGAGCTGTTCGAAGCCGAACTGACCACCCTCAAAGAGGCGCTTAAAAACGAAGACTATGCCTCGCTGCGGCGCGAAATGGCCGGGGCGAACAAACTGTACGAAATTTTCTCCTAATCGAGCGGGTAAAGGGGAGTCGTAAAAGCCCCCATCCCCTGCGACGAGGCGGGTTTGGGCCGTTCAGGCTTCCCGATCCGATCGGCGGAGGGAAGTTTCTCCCCGCCTTCGCCCAATCCTGTCCGTATACGGGTGAGGGAAAGGTTGAACCGTCTGCGTGCCTCGAGTACCGGGTCCCCGGAGACGGCCCGTTCGTACCATCGCTGCGCTTCGCGATAGCGTCCCGCTTTGTACAGCGCGTTTGCCTCATTGTAACGCACCTGCGGCGTATCGTGACTGAGCCGATAACGTTCAAACAGCGCCGCGCTTTTGGCGTATTCCCCCTTCTCGTACGCTTCCCGGGCCTCATGCAGTACCCAAAAATCGAGCACTCCCGCTACCGAGGGGGAGGGAACGCCCGCCAACACCGTTAGGGCCGCCGCAACCGTCACGCTGCGGCGGGGGCTCATCGACGAGAGGGCGATCCAGATCAGAAACATTGCCAGCCCCAGCGGGTAAAAAAAGAGCGGTATGTGGTTTTTGAGTTTTTGTTCCCGTGCCAGCGATTCGAGCGCCTCCGTCACCGAGACGATATCGGATGCATCCCGCACATGGAGGATGTTCCGCCCATTTTCCGCACCCCGCGAACCCGAAACGAGGATCACCGCGTCGCCGGGCATTTTCTGCGCGATGTTCTGAGCGACCCGATCGGCGTCGGATGATTCGCCCGTTCGGGGAAGATGCCCCACGAGGTACCGCAACAGCGCGACGTCGTCGGTAAGGGGGGAGACCCGGTAAAGCCGCGTATCGAAAGCCGCAACCGCGATCTCGGCCCCCGCCAGTCTGCCGATCAGTTCGCTTCCGAGGCGTTTGGAACGTTCCAGCGCCGCTTCGTCGCCGCCCGTTTCCACCGCCACCACGATCTTCAAAGGAGACTCTCCCGCCGGTTGAGGCTCGATGGCAACGGGCTGGGCCATCGCCGCGATCAAGGCCGCCGCGGCAACCAGGAAAAGCCGGTTGCGCGCCTTGAGCCCCATGGTGGTCGGTTCGGGACGAAGTTTTTCCAGCACCTCGGCGCTCAGCCACCGTATCGCCACCGGTTTTTGGGTCTGCCAGAAATAAAACAGCGCAAGCGTCGGGGGGAGCATCCAGGTGAAAAATTCGGGATGCAAAAAGGTCAGCGTCATCCCAGTCCCTTTTGATTACGCCCGTAGAGGTAGAGCAACATCGCCACAAATCCCAGGAACAGCGGATAGACGTAGTAATAGTCGTAATAACGGTACACCGCACCCATGCGGTAGGGGGGGAATTCCCGTTCCATTCGCTCTTCCCAGCCGGCCTCCGCCGCAGGCCGTACGACCGAGCTTTGCACCCCTACGGGAAGCGAATAGACGAACGATTCGGGGGTGTCGGAGAGGATCAGAGCCCATCCCTTCCCTTCCGAAGAGGTCGCAAAAAAACGGCTGATCCGGGTATTCACCGTCCCCCGGGACTTTTCGGGCGTCAATCCGTTCACGATTTCCGCGATGACCGCGCGCTCACGGGTCAGCGGGACGATGACCTCGCGGCGGGCGGGGACCCAGAGGGCGAAACGGTCTTCGCCCCTGCGTGCGATGAATCCCGCGAGCTGATCCTTCAGCGCCGGGGAGAGTGCCGCGGGATCGATCACGAGGAGGGTGTCCCGTCCCCCCTCGGGAACGATCTCCTTTTCGCGCACCGGAGACATCAGGGCGATGATCAGAAACGTAATCATCGCCCATTTGGCAATCCACAACCATAGGGGGGCTTTGACGTCGGCTTCGCCGAAAAACGCGGGTCTTGGAAAATAGACGGGGTTGGTGCGCAGCGGACAGAGCGCTTCGCAGGCCAAAAAGAAAAAGAGGATAAAACCAAGCTTGGGGAACTGGAACGAAATCCCCTCAAGCATCGATAATCTCGAGATAGAGACGGTAATAGCCGACCGTCTCCGGATCGATTGCATCAACGTGGGGGGCGTATTTGTAGCGTTCGAGCCGTTCGAAAAGATTCTCATACGCTTTGCGCGTCCGCTCGTTGTCGGCGGCAAATATCCGGCCGATCTCGCTGATGGCGTACGCCGAGGCTTTGGGATCGCTAAAATCGATCGCACGTAGCCGTTCTAGCGCCGCTTTTCGGGGATCGGGACGCCGGTTTCGGCGCCGTTTGATCCACCCTATCGCAATCGCCGCGACCACCGCGGCGCCGACGAGCAGCAGCATCAGGAAGTAATAGAGCGAGTAATCGTTCACTTCGACCAGCGGGGCGATATCGTGCAGAGGAATGTCGGGCGATCTCATAATCTCCCCTCAAACAGCCGGCGCAGGGTCACGAGGGGTGCCGCATCGGTATAGAGCTTGGTGAAACGGACCCCGTCCTTGCGAAAACGTTCGAACAGCGCCGTGTCGTGGAGACGCACTTTTTCGCGGTAGCGCTTGACGCTTGCGGCATTGAAATCCCCTTCCGCCACAGCCCCGGTTTCGGGGTCCATCAATGCCGAAAATCCCATCGGCTCGGGTTTTTCTTCGGCGTGGTCGCGGACGATGACCGCCACCACTTCGTGTTTTTTCGCCAACAGCCGCAAATCGGGAATCTCGAAAAAATCGCCGATCACGACGATCAGGCTCCGGCGTTTCAAACGGCGGTACAAAACGGAGGCCATCGCGTTATAGTCGGCGCGGCGCCCGATCAGTTCGGATGCCATCACCTTCTCGACGCTCTGGGCGACGGCAAAAGGTTTTTTGCTCGATCGCACCTCATCGTCCAGACTCTGCGAAAAATTGATATGGGTGAACAGATCGCCGTTGGCGACCGCCGAATAGCCCACCAGCGCAACCGCCTCGGCGACGACATCGTGTTTGAACTTTCCGCTCCCGAAATAGAGGCTCCCCGAAAGCATCGCGACCGTGACGACGGAGAGTTCGCGCTCCTCGCGGAACACCTTGACGTAGGGGCGCTGCATTTTGGCCGTGATGTTCCAGTCGATGTGGCGGGTGTCATCGCCCGGGACGTACTCGCGCAATTCGATGAAATCGTATCCCTCCCCGCGAAACATCGACGGGTTGTTTCCGATACGGTCGCCGATGATCTGGCGGCGCGCTTTGAGGAGGATATGCTGTGCCGTATTCATGGTTACGGAATCGGTACCGCTTTGAGGATTTTTTCGATCAGTTCGTCGGTCGTGATCCCCTCCGCTTCGGCTTCGTACGAAAGGACGAGGCGGTGACGCATCAGTTCCTTGGCGATCGAAGCGATGTCTGCGGGGGTGACGAACTCTTTACCCTTCAAAAACGCGACGGCGCGGACCGCCTTGAACATGTCGATGCTCACCCGCGGACTGGCACCGAACTGCAGGTAGCGAGAGAGTTCGGGGAGACCGTATTTCTCCCCTTCGCGACTGGCGGTGATCAGGTCGATCATGTACCGCTCGACCGGCTCGTCGATGTGGACTTTTTTCACCGCTTCTTTGAGCTCGATGAGCGCCTGCGGTTCGAGAACGGCACGGATCGCCTCGTTCATCCCCGAAGCGACGCGCCGGGCGATCGAGAGCTCTTCTTCAGGGGTGTTGTAGCCTACCTTGATTTTGAGCATGAAGCGATCCAGCTGCGCTTCGGGCAGCGGGTAAACCCCCTCCTGCTCGATCGGGTTCTGGGTCGCCATGACCAGAAACGGCGGCGGAAGGCGGAAACTCTCGTCCCCCAGCGTCACCTGCCGCTCCTGCATCACTTCCAGCAGCGCCGACTGCACCTTCGCGGGGGCGCGGTTGATCTCGTCGGCGAGGAGGAGGTTGGTAAAGATCGGCCCCTGCTTGATCTTGAACGTGTTGCTCTTGGGATCGTACACTTCGGCACCCAGAATATCGCTGGGGAGCAGATCGGGGGTGAACTGCACCCGTTTGAACCCGAGCCCCAGCGTCTGGGAGAGGGCCTTGACCGTCGTCGTTTTCGCCAGCCCCGGGATCCCCTCGATCAGGATGTGCCCTTCACACAAAAGCCCGATCAGCAGCCCGTCGATCATCTTCTCCTGGCCGACGACGACCTTGGAAACTTCGGTACGTATTTGATTAATCATCGTATTCATGCTTTGTCCTCATTGTCTGATGTGAGTGTACTCAATTTCTTTTTCGCTTCCCTTAAACCGATTGTTTCGGCTTCGAGGGCTGCAATCACCTCTTCGTACCGTTTCTCCCCCGAAAGGGCAAGGACCACCGCCAGCTCCTTGGGGGTTTTCGCCCCGTCCCAGAACCGTTTCGCCCGGCGGCGCGGGCGGAGCTTCCACAGCCGCCGCAGCGCTTCGCAGAGGATCGCCCCCAGCAGCACGAGGGCGGCATAAAGGGCATAGCGTTTCTGGGTGGCCGTATCGCTCAGGTCGGGGGGATCGAGCAGTGCCGCACGCTCATACCCTTCCCCCACTTCGACCGCGATGGGGGTTGTTCTGAGGATCACGGGCTTGCGGGCGGCCGTATCGAACACGCTGAGACTAAATGCGGGAATCGTAAAGTTTTTCTGCGCCACGAGGGCAAATTCCTGGCGTATCTCCCCCTCAAACCCTTCGCTGGAGGGGGTCAGGTTTTTCTGCGCCGGTTCGGCGAATACCCTAACGCCGCTGATGTTGAGTTCATAAGGGACGAAACGGTCCAGATTGCCGCTCCCGCGCAGATAGAGGCTCAGGTGTACCGGTTCGTGGGCACGGACCATGTTTTTGTCGATTTTCGCTTCCAGCGTCACCCGTCCCGTCAGCGCCGCCGTGTTGGCTTCGGCCCGGATCCGCACGACCGGAAGCGATGCGTTCTCGTCGACGAAATCGTAACGCCGGACATTGTCGCGCCCGATGGTGGCGTTTTCGATCGAGGCGAACGTCGTATGGCGGATCAGCGCGCTCAGCGCGACCGAGAGTTCCCCGCTCCGCGCGGGGGTAATAAGGACGTCGAATGTCTGGATCCGTTTCCCCGCGCTCACCCGGTCGCGCTGGGTCAGGACCTCGGCTTTGTAGGCGTCGGTCCCTTTGGGCTTGAAGTCGATCGTGTATTCGGCCGCACTGTCGGAAAAACCGCATTCGTACCGTACGACTCCCGGTTCTCCGACCCGCAGCGATTGGGGGGAGTGCAGGACTTTCCATTCGTACGTCGCCCCCCACAGCCCCGAGGCGAGCATCAATACCAGCACCGCCGTCCTACCAGGGTTTCGTTTCATGCACACTCCTTTGGTTGATCAGTTCGTATTGCTTCGAGCCCAGCTGCGCTTTTCCCTGCGACGTCGAAAAACGGGGGTCCCCCTCCGACTTTTTCTGGGCATCCCCCGCACCGGAGGAGGCGATGTCGGTTTGCATGTTCGATCCGCCCCCCTCTTTCCCTTTTTTACCTTCGCCCGTCGGCTTGTTCTCATCGGCGGAGAATTTGTCGTTTTTTTCCTTGCGGACATTCAACGTTTTCTGTTCCTCCACCCCCGCAATCGCGCGGAGATTGTCGTCGGCTTCTTTGGTGTAGCGCAGCGTCAGCGATTTGAGCAGCGAATTGCGGGCGTTTTCGAACTCTTTGAGCCGGATCTGGCAGTTTCCGATGTTGTAGTAGATTTTCGACTTCAATAGCGCATCACCCGAACGGATGGCACGAAACTGCGCGAGGGCCTCGGAATATTTCCCCGCCTTGTACAGCGAACAGGCTCGGTTGTACTTCGCCTCCGGCGAATCGGGCCGGCCGTACCATGAGGCCGCGCGCTCGTACTCCCCCTGAACGTACGCATATTTTCCGGCGGCCATGTACGGGTAATCGAGCACCCCGGCGTTGGCCCCGACCCCGATCAGCGCGAGCAGCATCATCCCTTTTGCCGAAAGCTTTTCGCCGATACGGGTGAACGCCGCAACAAACGCCAACAAGGCGAGCGCGAGGGGGACGTAATAAAGTTCCCGGTAACGCGCTATCGTCGTCGACCCCGCGAAATCGTCCCCCCGCTCCCGCTCGATCCACTCCGACACCGCCGACGCGTCGGCTCCTTCGATCACCCGCCCCCCGCTTTGCTCGGCGATCAAGCCGATCGCGTCGTTGCGGGAGCTGACGACGAGGTGCCCCTCTTCGTCTTTGAGCGATCCTTCATCGGCGGGGAGGGTGCTCCCCTGCGACGAAGCGAGGATCACGACGCACACTTTGAGGCCGTTCTCCGCGGCGAACGCCGCCTCCTTTTCATAGGAGAGTTCATCCCCCCCGTCGGTAAGAAGGACCACCAAAGGGCGTTTGGCGTGCGACATTTTCCGCGCGAGTTCAAGGGCGCTCATCACGTTCGTCCCCTTGGTGATGATCTGCGATTCGTCCAGGGACGCAAAGAGGTGCAGCAGCAGTTCGGTATCCTTGGTGAGCGGGGAGAGGACGATCGCGCTCGTCGTATGGGCCAGCACCCCGAAACGGTCGCGCCGATCGGCGCGGACGACGGCACCGAGGATGCGCTTCGCCGCATCCAGCCGCGTGGGGGCAATGTCGGTTCCCCGCATCGAATACGATACGTCCACGGCCAGGATCACGTCGCTGCCGCGCTCTTCGACGGTGACCGGTTTTTCGGGGAGGACGGGGCGCGACAGCGCGAGGATCAGCATCGCCACGGCAAACAGGAGCCACCCTTGCGTATGCCACCCAAAGCGGCGGACCATCCACGCATACGCCGGAACGATGACGAGCGCCAAAAGCCAGAGGGGAGAGAGAACGCTCATCCGCGTACCCTCCGCTTATTCATCATCCAGAGTATCAGCGCCAGCGCTCCCGCGAGCGGCCACTGGAAATAGGGTTCGGCAAAGGTATGTTCGGCACTCTTGATCCGTGAACGTTCCAGCGTATCGATCCGCTCATAAACCCCTTCGAGTTCCTTTTCATTCGCCGCGGTGAAATATTCCCCGCCTCCCTCTTGCGCCATTTGCGCGAGGAGTTTCGAATCGTATTCGCCCCTCTCCCCGATCCCGATCGTGTAAAGCCGGATTCCCGCTTTGCGCACCATCGACACCGCCTCTTTCGGGGAGATCGCGCCGCTGTTGTGTTCGCCGTCGGTGAGCAGCACGATCACTTTGGATTTGGCTTTGGACCCCTGCAACGCACGAACCCCCTGCGCCACCCCCTCGCCGATGGCCGTGTTCTGCCCCGCCATCCCGAAGCCAAGGTAACCGATCATCTCGGCGATGATCTCTTTTTCATACGTTACGGGAGTCGCGATGAACGCAAAATCCCCGAACAGCACCACCCCGACGTTGTCCTCGCGCCGTTTCATCACGAACTCCGACGCGATCTTCTGCACCACCTCAAACCGGGTCGCGCGACTCTCCCCCTGTGCAAACCCCGACGCGTTCATCGACCCGCTCCCGTCGATGGAGAGGACGATGTCGATCCCGTTGCGGTTGCGCGGATCGGAAAAATCGGTCACGACGGGGCCGGCGAGGGCGGCAACCATCAGCGTCACCGCCAGCACTTTCAGCAGCCAGTCAAGATTACGCCATCTGCCCGGTCTGCCGAAAAAATGAAGATGGGGAAAATAGCGCCGCACCGTCGCGATTTTGCAGCGATAAAGGCAGTACAGAACCGGTATCAGGAGCGCAAAGGCCCACGGGTATTCGAATGACCAGATATTCATGGAAGGGATTATAACTTTTTATACTAATGTCTTGCTGATTCAGCGGCACGTTACGTTCGCATCCAGCAACGCTTCCTCTTTTTTTGCCTGAGCGCACTGCGCTTTGCTCATTACCGTCTCGGAAAATTTGGTCTGCCACAACAGCGCGTTTTTAAGCTTGCTACGGCGCAGATCGGTACGGATGAATTTCGCATCCCCCAGCTCCGCATCCCTAAAATCGGTCTCCTCCAGTTTCGCCCCGGTAAAATCGGCTTTCCAGCTCTTCGTCCCTCGCAGGTCGGCATGGCTTAGATCACTGTGGGCGAGATGCGTTCCTTTGAAATTGGCTCCGCGAGCGCTCAGGTAGCGCAGATCGCCCCGTTCCAACGACCCTTTCCAGAAAATCGCTTCTTCGGCTTTGGCACGGCTGAGGTTGGCGTCATCGATCGAGCACATCACAAAGACGCTTTTGCGCAGATCGGCACCCGAGAGGTCGCTTCGGCTGAGATCCCCTCCGCTGAAATCGATGTCGCGCAGATCCGCTCCGCGCAGATCGCACCCGATGCACTCTTTCTCCTCCAGCGCTTTTTTCACATGGGCCGCATCGTACGCACCCAAAGAGACCCCCATCAAAAGAGCCAACATCGCCCCTCTCATTTCATCCCCCGGATACGATGCAGCTCTTTGGCAAATTCCGGCGCCCTTTTGCTCCCGATGAGCGTCTCTTTTTTATGGCCGCTTTTATCGATGAAAAACATCGTCGGTATCCCGAAATAATCATACCCGTCGGGGAGTTTGTCGCGCTGGACGTTTTTTTCGACGATCACGTAATTCGTATTCAGATATTGTTCTACTTTCGGATCGTGAAATACTTTTTTCTTCATGTAAGCACATTCGGGGCAGTCGTCGGCGGTATAGATCATCAGCACCAGCTTGTCGCTTTTCCCCATCGACGACACTGCAGCTTTAAACGCGTCATCGTTTTGAATATTCCCAGCCCATAAGCCAGTGAACAGCATCGCCCATACAAAAGTTTTCAATATCATTTATTCCCTTTTTTCAAACAATTTTATTGTGCCAGAATATTATGTTATCACACTTATATTTTCGCTTCTAAACATAACAACAAAAAAACAATGTTACCCCATAACTTTTTTTTATGTCAAATGATTTTTCGTTAATCAAACATTCAAAATAATTGAATCTGTCCGGCACGTCGAATAGGACCGATTGCGCATAAGATTTTCTTTTGGTAACGGCCTCAAAACCGGATAACCCTTTTTGCGCTACAATCGCCTCACGATTTTAATACCGAAGGGGAATGGGTGAAAGTGCTGGAGATACTGTGGCGGTTTTTCCTGTTGGGGCTGATCAGTTTCGGCGGTCCCGCCGCCCACATCGGCTATTTCCGAGCCGCCTTTGTCGACAAACTCCGCTGGCTGGACGACGCCGCATATGCGCGCCTCGTCGCACTCAGCCAGTTTCTCCCGGGTCCCGCTTCAAGCCAAGTCGGTTTTGCGATCGGATTGGAGCGGGCGGGATTGGCCGGAGCAATTGCCGCATTCGTCGGGTTCACCCTCCCCTCCTTCGTCCTGATGGTCACCCTCGCTGCACTGCCGATCGAACCGACGCCGCTTATTTCGGGGATTATCCACGGCCTCAAACTCTTCGCCGTCGTTGTGGTCGCCGATGCGGTTCTCTCGATGTACCGCTCGTTTTGTACCTCCGCGGCAACGGCGGCCCTCACGGTAGGAAGTGCGGCCGCACTGTGGCTGTTCCCCTCGCTTGCGACCCAGATGATCGTACTGATCGCGGCTGCGCTGGCGGGAACTGTGTTTCTGCGCACCTCCCTTTACGCCCCTGTTCTCCCGATCCGCGTCTCGTACGCGCCGCTGATCCTTTTTGCCGCTCTTTTCGCCCTCGTGCCGTTTTTCACCGATGTTTCGGCATGGATCGCCCTCTTCAACACCTTTTTCCAAAGCGGCAGCCTCGTCTTCGGGGGGGGACACGTCGTCCTTCCCCTCTTGCAGCACGCTTTGGGAGATGCGATCTCGACGGAACGTTTTCTGTCCGGCTACGCCGCGGCGCAGGCAGTACCGGGACCGATGTTTAGCCTCGCCGCGTTTCTGGGTGCCGATCTCGCCGCTTCCTCTCCGCTGTCGGGGGCGGCGGTCGCGACGCTGGCGATCTTCCTTCCCGGATTTCTCCTCGTACTGGGGCTTTACCGGGGGTGGGAAGCCCTTGCCCGGCGTCCCCGCATCGCCGCAGCCGTAGCGGGGCTAAATGCCGCCGTAACAGGCATCTTGCTGGCGGCTCTTTATGATCCGGTTTTTACCAGCGCGGTCGCCGGCGCAGCCGACATGGCCCTTGTCGTCACCGGATTTTTTCTTTTACGTACACGCAAAATGCCGATCTTTGCGTTGTTACCCATATTCGCTATTATCGGAATATTTCTATAAAAAAATTTTCTTTTTTATAGAGGGGGTTCCAACCGCCTCACGCGGTTCGCTTATCTGAATTTCACCCTCTAACGATTGTGTCGTTTTATTTGAGTGCCAGCTTGTCATCGAAAAACAGTTCACGGTTTTCGTCGAAGTTTTTGACCAGCGTCGTAAAACACCCCGCCATCTCACGGATCGTCTCGATGTTGGGTTCAATATAGACTTTGTTCCCTTTTTTCTCTACGGTAATGATCTTTGCCTCTTTGAGTTCTTTGATATGGGCCGAGATCGTCGGGAGCGAAAAGTTGAAGTGCTCCGCGATGGTACTGACACACGTCGCGATCGGATTGACTTCGACACCGGGCTGTTTTTTGTCCAGGGAGCACGTATACCCTCCCGTAAAAACGTTTTTAAAAATCAGAAAACGGGTCTCATTGCTCAATGCTTTAAAGATTTTGAGTTTTTGTTCCATATCGAGCATTAAAAACCTCGCTTGTTTTATCAGTTGAGAAATTATAACACATTCAACTATTTAGCCAATTAGCAAAATAGTTTATCTATTGACATGTGCATCAGAACTTACTATAATCATAAAACTTAGTTAATTAGCTAATAGACTAAATATAGGGGAATAAAATGACAATTATTATTCTAAACCACCAGCCCTACGACGGATCGGACGTGACGTGGAACGCGTTACGTCTGGCAAAAACCCTCCACAAAAGCGGCGAGAAAGTCAACCTCTTTTTGATGAATGACGCCGTCGATCTGGCACGTGATATTATCCAAAAACCCGAGAGCTACGATCACGATCTGGTCGAGACGGTCAAAAAGCTCCATGCCGAAGGGGTCGCGGTCCAAGCGTGCGGCACCTGCAACGCCCGTTGCGGTCTCTTTAAAAACGCCCCCTATTTCGACGAATCGGTCTCCTCTACGATGCAGATTCTTGCCGACTGGGTCATCCAAAGCGATAAAGTATTAACGTTTTAAAAGAGGATCAACAAGCCCCATGAAATATTTTCTATTTGTTGTATTGTTTTTCAATACCCTGATATTCGCCGAACCCAAATTTCTGATGCCCGAAGAGGCATTCAAAGCTTCAGCACACATGAAAAAACGGTGCACCGCATCGGTAACCATCGAGTTGGGCAAAGATATCTATCTCTACCACTCCAAAATCACGGCCAAAGTTCTGGAAAAAAACAGCGGGATCATCATCGACCGCCTCGTCCTCCCCGATCCCGTCGATCACGACGGTGAAAAAGTGTACACCACGTCACCGACTTTCGATATCCCTTTGGTGAAAATCAAAGAGATGAACGACATTGTCCCGATCACCCTCGTTATCGGCTATCAGGGGTGTTCCGAGCAGGGGTTATGCTATGAGCCGATGGAGTCCAAATTTACCTTTGAGATTGAAACTGCAAAGCTTCCGCTCAAAGCAACGAATAAGGAACCTGCCCAAAGCCCGATCCATGTTTCCGAAACCGACCGAATCACCCAGAGTTTCATTGAGGGGAACGTACCTCTGATTCTCCTCACCTTTTTCACTTTCGGTCTGCTCCTCTCTCTGACGCCGTGTATTTTCCCGATGATCCCGATCCTCTCTTCGATCATCGTCGCTCAGGGGAAAAACATGAACGCCAAGCGGGGCTTTCTCCTTTCACTCGTTTATGTCCTCTCGATGTCAGTTGCCTACACGATCGCGGGAGTATTGGCGGGATTGTTCGGCGGAAATCTGCAAATCGCGATGCAAAATCCGTGGGTTATCTCGACGTTTGCGCTACTTTTTGTGGGACTGGCGATCTCGATGTTCGGATTTTTCAAAATCGGCCTCCCCTCATCATGGCAGACCCGTCTGACAAAATCTTCCGAAGAGGCCAGTGCCAAGGGGGGCTATCTTGGCGTTGCAATCATGGGCTTTTTATCGGCGCTCATCGTCGGTCCCTGCGTCGCCCCTCCTCTGGCCGGGGCGCTCGTCTATATCGGTCAAAGCGGCAACGCACTGCTGGGGGGTGCGGCATTGTTCGTCCTGAGTATCGGGATGGGGATTCCTCTACTGCTGATCGGTACGGGTGCGGGCAGATACATGCCGCGACCCGGCGGATGGATGGACACGGTATCGCATATCTTCGGCGTCGTGATGCTCGCCATTGCCATCTGGATGCTCAGCCGCATCATCGCTCCCTCCCTCACGATGATTCTGTGGGCGGCATTGCTCATCATTATCTCCATCTATCTTGGGGCACTGGAACCGCTACACGGCCGCCACAAAGGGATGAAAGCATTTGCCAAAGGAGTGGGAATCATCACTCTCGTATACGGTCTGATGCTCTTTTACGGCGGGGTGAAGGGCGAAGAGAACCTTCTCTCACCGCTCGGAAGCAATGCGGCGACAAGTGCGGTTGCCGCACCGACCGAAACTACTCTGTCATTTCAAACTATTCACTCTTCCGAAGAACTCGATACCTTGCTAGCTCAGAGCAAAGGGAAAAAAGTGATGCTCGACTTCTACGCCGACTGGTGCAGTTCGTGCAAAGAACTCGATGAAATCACGTTCAAAGACCCGCAAGTAATCGCATCGCTCAAAGACTACGTTTTGGTACGCGCCGACGTCACTGCCGACACCGAATCCGAAAAAGCGCTAACCAAACGCTTCGGGCTGTTTGGCCCTCCGGCGATGATCTTTTTTGATGAGAACGGACAAACGGTCCAAGGTGCCGATCTTATCGGTTACAAAGACCCGCAAAACTTTATCACCCATATCAACGCACTGGAGACCAAATGAAAAAAATCATCCTTACCCTGCTGTTCCTCACCGCATCCCTGTTCGCCGAACTCGATTGGGCCCCTTCGTACGAGCAGGGATTGGCCCAAGCCAAAAAAGAGCACAAAATCGTCATGCTGATGTTCTCGAAAAGAACCTGCAAGATGTGCAACGTGATGAAAACCAAAGTCTACGAAAATGACGAAGTCGCCGAATACGTCAAAAACTTTTTCGTCCCCGTCGAGATCGATATCGAGGTGCATCCCGACAAATACGGCTATGCGGTTTTCGGCACGCCGACCTATTATTTTCTGGATTCGAACAGCAAACAGATCGGCCGGATGATGGTCGGCGGAGCGAGTGTAGAGGGATTTTTGCAAAAGCTCAAAGACGTAAAGCAGGGCAAGTAAGCGATGTTCAAACGCTCCCTCTTTTTATCACTGCTAATTACCGCTTCGGGTTCCGCCCAGAGCCTTGATCAGATCTTCAAAGAGGGGAAGGCAAGCGGCCAGCTCCGCGCCTTCTGGTATGATGGCGACCGGGAGCTTAGAACCGACCGAACCGCCCTCACCCTCGGGGGGATTTTGAGCTACCAAACGGCTCCTTATGCGGGGTTCAGCGGCGGCGTTTCGTTCTTTTCGAGCAACGGGGTTTTGCCCGTGACACGGATGCCCTACTCGGGACAGACCCATAATCTCAACCTCGATGGAACGTCCATCAATACCCTCGGCGAAGCGTATCTGCGGTACAGCAGATATGATACCCAAATCAGATACGGACGCCAGCGTCTTGATCTGCCGCTCGCAAACGATTACTACAACCGTATGCTTCCCAACAGTTTTGAAGCGCTCAGCATCGAAAACCGATCTCTGGAACACACGACCATCAAAGCGGCCTACATCACCGGATGGAAGTACAAAGCCTCCGAAACCTTCGTCTCACCAACCCACTCGCTCGGGATTGACCGCGACATTACCGTCCTCGGAGCGCTCTATTCCCCAAAGCCCTCACTGAAAATTGAACTGTATGATACCTACGTGCGGGATGTGATAAATGCCCCTTATCTGCAGATTATCGACCATGAAATTTGGAAATTGTCGGAAGGAACGACTTTTTCAGGGGCATTGCAGTATCTGAACGAACAAAGCGTCGGAAAAGAGGCCGCAGGCGAGGTCGATACCTATCTGCTAGGGCTAAGAGGGACTGTGACTCAAGGGGCCTGGAGTCTAAGCGCTCTGTATACCCGCATCGGCGATCAGAGCCTGTTGGGCACGGGCGGACGGTATGAGCACATGGGATGGGGAGGATTCATCACCTATACCGACCTCCAGATCGACGGGGAGAGCGAAAACGCCGGGGCGCAAGCCTACGGTGGCATTGTCGCGCATCGTCCGAACCCCGGCTTCGAAATCTCCGCTAAATACATGCGGATCGATCAAAGCGACTCGGTGCAAAGCGACCCCGCATCCCTCACCCAAAATCCCCGCCCCGATTCGGACGAATACAACATCGACGCGACGTATCAGCCGCGCAAAGAGATGCGGCTGCGCACCCGCCTCGCCCGTATCGATTACGACAGCGGCAGCACGTCACTCTATAAAGCCAAAGCCTACGACGAGACCAACGTCCGCATCATCGCCGATTATTTTTTTTAACGGACGCTATCAGAGTTTGATACCGCAGCGGCCCAAAAGAGTTACCATCCCCCAATAGCATACGACAGTCACACTCAGCGAGAGGGCAAGGCTCAGGTAAAAATGCAGCCCCTGCCTGAGCAGCAGCGGCAGGAGGATAAACAGCACCAATGATGGCAAGACCAGCCAAAAAACGCTTGTCGAGAGGGCGCTGATTTTGGCCACGTCTTTCGTATCGATGTAGAGCCAGATCATCGCCAACACCGACACGAGAGGAATCGACGCCAGCACCGCACCCCAAAACGAGCTGCGTTTGGCGATTTCGGAAATCACGACGATGAGCAGCGTCGTGAGGACGATCTTGACAATGTAATAGAGCACGGCTTTCTCCTGGCATAATCGCATAATCATCCCGTATCATATCCCAAAAGGGAGTTTTCAACAATTCGGAGCTATTTTTTTCGCAAAACCATTGACAAAAAAGTTCATAACCGCTATAATTCCCGTCCACAAATTGTGCTGGACAGTTTGTTTTGTTGTCTCGTTAGCTCAGCCGGTAGAGCATCTCACTTTTAATGAGGGGGTCGATGGTTCGAATCCATCACGGGACACCACATATCAGCCGCTTTACGTGGCCCCATCATCTAATGGTTAGGATTCCAGATTTTCATTCTGGCCATAGGGGTTCGAATCCCCTTGGGGTCACCACTTTAAACTCCCTGTTTTTGTACTTTCAAACACTTTAAAATTTTACGTTCGACCGCTTGGGTATCCGCTTTGGCGTTTATCTTTCCCCTCATCCCGTTAACACTCTTTCGCTACACTGACGCACAATCCAATACCGTGAGGAAACCCATGCCCTCTTTGTTCTCGATTACGATCGCCGTTTTCCTGATCACCGGATGTTCCGCCACCTGGAGCGGGGTGAAACAAGACTCTTCCGACGCCTGGGACTGGACGAAATCCAAAGTCCATCAGGGTGCCGACTACGTCCGCGAAAAGACCGAATAATGTGTTTCGTCCTCACCCTCGTCCTGGGCGTCGCGACGGTGGCGTTTTACCAGCACGCCCTGATGCTCCAAAGCGCCATCAGCGCTTTGATGTGTGCGGGGGCCCTTTTCTTTTTCGTCCGCAAGCTGATCCGCAACGGCGGCTGCATCTTCGGCGGCAGACGCGACTGCTAGCGTCCCGAAGCGATGATGCGCGGGACGATCGTATTCACCGTATCGACGGGGATCGCGAACCCTACCCCCGCATAGGCCCCCGAAGGGCTGAAAATTGCCGTATTGACCCCGATCAGCCGTCCCGCGCTATCAAGCAGCGGCCCTCCCGAATTCCCCGGGTTGATCGCCGCATCGGTCTGAATCAGGTTGCGGATGGCGCGTCCGTTGTCCCCTATGGTGCGATCGAGCGCCGAGACGATCCCCGTCGTCAGCGTCCAGTCGAGCCCGAAGGGGTTGCCGATCGCCAACACTTTCTGCCCCACTTTGAGCTTTTTGCTCTCCCCCAGCGCGACCGGGCGCGGAGGCTTGAATGCGACGTCGATCCGCAAAACGGCGAGGTCGTGTTCGGGCGCCGCCCCCACCAGCGAGGCCGGATAATCCCGCCCGTCGCTCAAGCGCACGTGCGCTTCGCTCGCCTCGGCGATGACGTGGTAGTTGGTGACGATGTGCCCTCTCTCGTCCCAGACGAATCCCGACCCCGTCCCGCGCGGAATATTGTAGACGTTACGGGTCCACACGTCCATCACCGCCTGGGCGGTGGCGATGTAGACGACCGAGTTTTTGTTCTCCTCAAACAGCGCGATGGTCGCAGCCTCCTCGTCGCTTACCGCCCCCCGCGGCGTCACCGCACGCGGCTGCGGGGAAGGGACGAACGCGTCCATCGCCCATCTTGCCGCCTCCCACGAAAGTATCGCGGCGGCGGCCACCGAAACGACCAGCAAAAAATAGCCGCCGAAACGCTCCTGCATCGCATCTCCTTTTCGCTAAAATGGCGTATCTAACTTTACTACGGAACAGCCAATGCGTCAATTGTCCTTTATCCCTTTTCTCCTTCCGCTTTTGCTGTGGAGCGGCGAACCCGTGCAGTGGGGGGAAAACGTCACGGGAGTCACAACCCGTTTCGCCACCGACAAAAAAGAGATCGCCCTCACCTTCGACGCCTGCGGCGGGAGCGCCAAAAGTTCCCAGTACGATGCCGAACTGATCGATTACCTCGCCCGGAACAAGATCCCCGCCACCCTTTTCATCAACGCGCGATGGATCAGAAGCAATCCCGAAACGTTCGCCCGCCTGGCGGCCAATCCCCTGTTTGAAATCGCCAACCACGGCACGGCGCACCGCCCCCTCTCGATCAACGGCCGCAGTGTCTACGGGATCGCGGGAACCTCCTCGCCCGAAGAGGTTGTAGCGGAAATCGAAGGCAACGGCGAGCTGATCGAAAAACTGACCGGCAAGCGCCCCCTCTTTTTCCGCTCCGGAACCGCCTATTATGACGAAGCGGCGGTGAGAATCGCCCGCGAGCGTGGAGTCGAAATCGGCGGGTACAGCGTCCTGGGGGATGCTGGGGCGACGTTTGGCGCCGAAAAAGTAGCGCATCAGATCACCAACGCCAAAAGCGGCGACATCGTCCTGCTGCACATGAACCACCCCGAAAGCGGCACCCGCGAGGGAACGGTCGCGGCGATCGAAGCACTCCGCTCGGCAGGCTATTCGTTCGTCCGCCTCGGCGACGTCAAAAACCGTCTGATCCGTATCCCGTGATGGTATAATTCGCCACTTTTTTTATCGGAGTCAATGTGGAAACTTTGCTGTTACTGGCCCTTGCGCTGGCCATGGATTCGGTCGCCGTCTCGATCGCCATCGGGTCAAAATACCGTGACCTGCTCCTCTCCCGCACCCTTTTCGCCGCGGCCGTTTTCGGATTTTTCCAGGGAGCGATGCCGCTGGCAGGGTATCTCGTAGGAGCGGCCTTCGCCGAAAGTGTCCGCGCTTTCGACCACTGGATCGCCTTCATCCTTCTCTCGGGGCTGGGAGCCAAAATGCTGTACGAAGCCTACAAGGACGAATTCGACGAAGAGGTCACCGATCTCTCGAACAAAACCCTTCTTTCGCTGGGGATCGCCACCAGCATCGACGCAATGGCGGTCGGCGTCACGTTCGCATTCATGCAGACCGATATCCTCAGCGCTTCGGCACTGATCGGCGGTGTCACGTTCGTCCTGTGTGTGGCCGCCGTGTACGTCGGCAAAAAACTGGGTTCGATCCTTGAATCCAAAGCCGAAATTCTCGGCGGGCTCATTCTCATCGCGCTGGGGTGCAAAATCCTCGCCGAACACACGGGGTGGCTCTAAATCCCTATTCCCATCCGTCGTCGCGCCGAGAGGCGTGTTTGGCTTTTTTGTAGCGGCGGGCGTTCACTTTTTTTTCCCACTGGTTCTGCGCGTAAAAGAGTTCGGAACGGATCGTTTCGATCTCCTCGTCCGATGACCGGTAATCGAGGATCTTCTGCGCCAGCGCTTCGAGCTCGGTGTATTCGTCCTTGTAGAGGGTTACCGCTTCGTTCTGGGCAAGGAAGCGGAAGTTCGCATCCACGCGGCGGTCGTATTCCTCTTTGGTCGGCGCTTCGCTTTTGGCCAGAAACGACAGTATCCCGCTCGTAAACCGCCCCAACAGGCGAATGTAACGGTTCCGTTTTGAGTTTTCGAATTTAGATCCCGCCATAAAACCTCACGTTAAACATACCTAGATACAATTACGCCATTATACCTATCAAGGACTGTGTATGCGTCTATGGATTCTCTCTTTTTTGCTTATGGGAACGTTGCTGAACGCCGATTACATCCGCCAGCCGATCGACCAGAAGCTCGTCGATTCGAAAATCAAGATCATCGATATCCGCACCCCCGGCGAATGGAAAACTACGGGGCTGGTCAAGGGCTCGATTCCCATCATGTTCTTCGACGAGCAGGGGAACTACAACGTCGAGGCGTTTTTGGGGCAGCTAGGCCGCCACGTCAAGCAAAACGAAAAATTCGCGCTCATCTGCAACAGCGGCAGCCGTACCCAGGTGGTCGGCAACTTCCTGGGCAAACAGCTCGGGTACAACGTCATCGACCTTCAGGGCGGCATCCAGTATGCGATCCAGAAAAAAATCACGATGGAACCCTACAAACCCAAAAAATAAATGGGGCGGTTTCTCGTTTTTCTCTTCACGCGGCTTCTCCTCACCGCACTCTTCATCCTGCTGCTCACCGGAGCGGCGGGGTATGCGACATACCTGCTTTTAACGTAAAAATGCCAGCAGATCGATGTATTCTTTTTCGATGACGCCGAGATTCTCGAGCATCCGCATCTCGTCGATGCCCGGGTTCTCGCTCAAAAATTCGCGCCTCCACTCGATGTTCTCCTGCAACTCGGCCAAACCGGTCGAGAGATACTCGATCATCGCGTCGATGTCCGCTCCCCGAATCACCCCTTCGGTATCGGCGCGGTAAAACAGCAGCGCGTAATCGCCGGTCTCGTGTGAAAAGCGAAAATCCTCCGCGATATTGCGTACGATCGTTTTGATCCGTTCGTCTTTGATAACCCGTTTTGCCACAAGCTCCCTCCCACTCAAAATCTCCCTTATTGTAGTCGCTTTTGGTATAGGAGTTGCTTAGTTTACGCATCTTGAAGCGGGGGTACGTGCCGGGGATGTCACCGTCAAAGTTCAAAAGCAAACTCGTATACCTCCTTTTCCTCGTCGGCGGCGGGCTGGTCGCGATCGGCCTCATCGGCTATCTGAACCTTCAAAACATCAAACGCGACATGGACACCCTCTATTACGGTTCGCTTCTCCCCCTCGGCGAACTCCACGGCATCACCGACACCTACCGTTCCCAACTCGAAACAAGCCTCTACCGATGGAAAAACGGGATGATCCCGGATGACGAGGCGGCCGAAAACATCACGCAGGCCCTCAGCCACATAGACCACCTTTGGGCCAACTACCTCTCCCGCCACAAACGTCCCGACGAGGGGGCCTACGTCGATTACACCGAGACCCAAATCACGGCGATCAAACGCTATTTCGAGCAGGTACGCGACATCGTCCTCAGCCCCTCGCGCGCGCACGAACTCTCATTGAACACCCTCTCCGAAAACGTCGAACTCATCCACACAACGATCGAGAAGCTGATCGCGTACGAAAGTGCCGCGGCACGCTATGAGCATTCGGTGCTCAAAGCCCATTACGAGAACGCCCTCATGCAGCTGGTCCTTTTTCTGGGGGTTGTCTTGTTGCTGGTGATGGGGTTGGCATGGAAGATTTTCACCCGGATCGAAATCCAGCAGCACCAGCTCGTCGCCTCGGCCGAAACCCTCAAACACCTCAACTTCAAGCTCGAGCAGGCATCCTACACCGATTCACTCACCGCTCTCTATAACCGCCGTTATTTCAATCTGCTCCACGAACGGGAATTCAAACGGGCGATGCGCAGCGGCAACCCGTTCGTCTTTATGATGCTCGACATCGATTTTTTCAAACAGTATAACGACACCTACGGCCACATCCAGGGAGACCAGACCCTCCAGGCGGTCGCCAAGGTACTCAAAACGACGCTGCAGCGTCCGGGAGATTACCCTTTCCGTCTGGGAGGCGAGGAGTTCGGGGTCATCATCACCGATACCGACTGCGCAAGTGCAAGAACCATGGGGGAGAAAATCCGTGCCGCCGTCGAAGCGCTGCAGATCGAGCACAAAGGGAGCAAAGTGTCGCGGACGGTGAGTATCTCGATCGGGGGAATCTGCGTCGTCCCCACGATCCACATGAACGAAGAATCCATCATCCACGCCGCCGACACAAACCTTTACGCCGCAAAAGAGAGGGGGCGTAACCAGGTCGTCTTCAGCAACAAACTCTGATGAGGCTAACGGTTATTTTTTGAAACGGTAGGAGAGTTTTTCGAGCCCGGCGCGAAGCTGCGGTGCAATATCGCCTTGAAATTCCATCCACCCCTCTTTGTACGCGCCGCCGCAGGCGAGGGACTTTTTGAGGGTCGAGAGCGTTTTTTGCGCCTCATCCCCCGCGATGCTGAAAGGACCCACGAGCGTGACGGGTTTTCCTTTACGCTTCTCTTTCTGGAATACAAGACGATGCTCCGAAGGGGAGAGGATTGCAAGCGCGGCATCCTTTTTTTCCTCTTCGAGGCTCCACCCCTCGTCCCACGACGCCCCGATATCGAGACTCAGCTTTGTTCCCCGGCTCAAGACGCGTCTCCGCAATATTCAAACCGCTTGACGCCGCCCGCCAACGTTTCGGTAAACATTTTCAGGGGGCGGACCCACAATCCCCGTTCGCCGTAAAGCGGACGGTACACGACCAGCTCTTCGGAGGTTTCGGAGTGCTTGGCAATCCCGATCACCTCGTAATGCTTCCCTTTGTAATGGCGGTAAAGACCGTTTTTAAGCACGTACGACCTTCTGGACGAGAGCACTGACCCCCTCTTTCCCGATCAGTTCGCCCTTGTTCGCCATCGAGAGGACGGGGTTCATGCAGTAGCGGTCGTTGTCGTAGACGACGACGATCACCTCATCCCCTTCTTTGAGAAAATTCGTCTCTCCGAAGTGAGTATAGCGGGTCGCCCCGATGCTGATGATCGCCTCTTTGGGAGATCCCGCGGCTTTAAGATACTCCCCCACCGCTTCAAGGGGACCGAAGTCGTTTTGGGTATTGATCTGGTTTTTGAGCCACTCGGTCAGTTTGCCGTAAAAATAGCTGTACCCGGGCAGTTCGACGTCTTCGCCGTAGCGGAACAGTCCCCCTTCGCGCCGCAGAAACGACGCGATGCGGTAACGGTCCATGATCCCCCCCTCTTCGAAACGATCGATGGGGATCAGGGTCTCCGAGAGCCCTTTGCTCTTGGCTCCCCAGTTTTTCTTGTGGCTGATTTTCGCCGCCCCCTCTTTGCGGAGCGAACAGTCGTTGTAGGCACCGAACGCTTTGGGGGTGATGGAGGCGATTTCCCCCGAGCCGTCGTACTCCAGCGCACAGACAAGGGCCACTTCGGGTTCGGGCTGAACGTTGCACTCTTCCCGGGGCAAAACGATTGTGTCGGAACTGAGGGGATAAACCCCGAGCGCCCCCTCACGTCCGGGGAGATAAAACGGGAACACCCCTTTGGGGCCGTTGGGATCGTCTGTGACGACGTCTTTGAAATCGGCGCTTTCGCCGGCCTGTTCGAGATGCAGGGCAAAATTCCCGGCGACTCCGAGCCCCGCGTAGTCTTTGTAATCGCTCATTGCTTACCTTTCGGACCGATGGTTACAGTGCGCCGTTGGCTTTGGCTTCGGCAAACTCTTCATACGTTCCGACGAAATCGATGTAGCTTCCATCGGCGTGCAGCTCGATGATCCGCCCCGCGAACGCGTCAAGAAGCTCACGGTCGTGACTGACGCAGATGACGTTTCCGTCGAATTCGTACAGCGCTTCGCCCAGCGCGATAATCGCTTCGAGGTCAAGGTGGTTGGTAGGTTCGTCGAGAACGAGGAAATTCCCCCCTTCCAGCATCATTTTGGAGAGCATCATCCGGTGTTTTTCACCCCCCGAGATTTTCTCGATGCTTTTCTCCTGCTGTTCGCCGTTGAAGAGCATCCGTCCCAGACAGTTGCGGATTTCGCTGATTTCGCGTTTGGGATCAAACGCACGGAGCCAGTCGTAGAGCGTTTCGGTCCCTTTGATACGGTCGGTCGTATCCTGCGGAAAATAGCTCGGCTCGATCGTCGCTCCCCATTTGACGCTTCCCGCGGTAGGTTTCATCTCTTCCATGATGATTTTGAGCAGGGTCGTTTTACCGACGCCGTTGGCGCCGATGACGGCGATTTTCTCACCCGGGACGATTTTGAGGTCGATGTTTTTGAGCACCTCCTGCTCGCCGTAGCTGTGCGATACGCCGATCACGTCAAGCGCTTCATCACCCATCTGCCGCTTGGCTTTGAAGACAATACTCGGATCGCGGCGGCTGGACGGCTTGATATCGTCGATGACCAGTTTGTCCAGCTGCTTTTGGCGCGACGTCGCCTGTTTGGCTTTTGAGGCGTTCGCCGAGAAACGGCGGACGAACGCTTCGAGCTGCTCTTTTTCTTTGAGTTTTTTGTCCCGCTCCAGCTGAGCCTGGTTCGCCATGACCGTAGAAGCCAGATACCAGTCGTCGTAGTTGCCGGTAAATTCGCGGATCTTCTGGAAATCGACGTCGAGGATATTGGTCACGACGGCGTTGAGGAAGTGGCGGTCGTGCGAAATGACGACCATGGTCCCCTCGTGGCGCTGCAGCTCGTGTTCCAGCCATCCGATCGTATCGATATCGAGGTTGTTGGTCGGCTCGTCCAGGAACAAAACGTCGGGTTTCGGATAGAGCACCTGCGCGAGCAAAACCTTGAATTTCTCGGATGAGGGGAGCGTCGACATCAGGTTGTGATGCTGATCCGCCGGAATTCCGACGTTTTCAAGGATCTTCGCGATCTGAACGTCGTATTCGTAGGTCGGGTCCTCCTCGACGCAGATCATCTCCAGTTCGGCCAGGCGGTTATTGACGGCGTCGTCTTCGAAATCTCCGGTCGTGTAGAGGTGTTCTTTCTCTTTGATCGCATCGTAGAGGCGCTTGTTTCCCCACAGTACCGCATCGGCGATCGTGAAATCTTCGAAGGCAAACTGGTTTTGCCCCAACACGCCGACTTTGAGGCCCGGCTCGATCGAGATTTCTCCTTCGTATTCTTTGATCTCTCCGCTGAGAATTTTCAGAAACGTCGTTTTCCCCGCACCGTTCGCACCGATCAGGCCGTAGCGCTTGTTGCGGTCGAGTTTGAGGTTGATCCCCTCGAACAGAACCCGGCTTCCGAAACGCATTGTTAACTTTGTGACTTGTACCATTGTGAAACTCTTTACTTTAATTAATTTCGCGATTATAGCGAAAATTCGCCGTTATCCCTAATCTGACGAAAGAAGCGATGTTTAACCCGTGTTTTGGTAAAATATCACAAAACCATCACTTTAAACGGCCGGCCATGCATACCGAATCTTCCCATTACCCGCTGTTCAACCGCCTCCCCGAAGGGGTCGTCGTCGCCGACGAGCGGGGGGTGATCCTCTTTGCCAACGACGCGTTCGTCGAGCTGCTCGGCTACGATAACGATATCCTCGAAGGGCTGAATCTCCTCAGCCTGCTCGAAGACGTCGATGTCTTCGCCGAATGCGTCGCACGGGTGATGGAAAAAGGGAAAACGCTCAATGCCGATACCGCGTTCGTCCATCGCGACGGAACGGTGATCCATACGGTCAAAAGCGTACAGGCCGTACGCGAAAACGGTGAAAACCGATTTTACATCACCGTGCGAAACCTGACCGAAGCCGACCGCCTCAACCGGGAACTGCGCCATTCCAAAGAGCTGATCGAGCATCAGGCCGGAGAGCTCTCCACCCTGCTCAATTCCAAACATCTCGAACTCGAAGAGATCCTCGGCAGCATCAGCGAAGTAATCTGGTACATCGACGATACGACCCTCGAGCTGCGCTATGTCAACCAGGCCGTCGAAGAACTTTTCGCCCTTCCCAAAGAGATGTTCCTCGCCAACCAGACCCTCTGGCAGCAGCGGATCCATCCCGACGACCGCGCCCTGGTCAAAACCTTTTTCGAGACCCTGCTCCCCGGACAATCCCAGAAAATCCGCTTTCGCATCCTACGCTCCGACGAGGAGCTGCGCTGGATCAGCAGCCGCATCCACCACCACCCTACCCTCCGGTTCTTTATCGGAATCACCAGCGACGTCACCGCATCCGTTTCCGCTTCCTGATCCCGTCTTTACACCGAAGAAAGCATAGGCTATACTACGTTTCATCACCGGGCGGAGTTTCCTCCCCCGAGTTTGCGGAGTCCGAATGCTCGAATCCCAGCTCTATCCCTACCTGAAACAGGGAGGTTTTCGTACCCCCCGCTTCCGCCGTTTCGGCATCGGCGAAATCCCCGACATCGATTTTTTCCCCGTCGCATTGAAAATCGAATCCCCCCGCGTCGTCCACAAAAGCGACGTCGGCGGCGTCGTCCTTTCGGTCTGTGACGCCGCCGGGCTGGCCGACGCCCGTACGCGGATCGTCCGTAGCCTCGAAGCGCACGGAATCGTTTTCGATCCGGCTTCGGACGGTTTTATCGCGACTGAAATGGTGCGCGGGGAGGAGCTTTTCGCCGGCGTCGTGGACGATCCGATTTTCGGCAAAACGATCCTTTTCGGAAAAGGAGGGGTGCTGCTCGAACTTTACCGCGACGTCTGCTACATCGATCTGCACGCCCCCGAAGCAGAGATTCGGCGTGCGCTGCACTCCACCCGGATTTCGCGCCTTTTCGAAGGGTACCGCGGGGGTAAAACGACCCTCGATTCGGCGGTCGGTTTGATCACCGCATTCCAGAAATTTCTGATCGACCGGCCCGAAATCGCCGAATGCGACCTCAATCCGCTCATCCTCAACGACGAGGGATTCACCGTCGTGGACGCACGTATCCGCATCCATGACGCGCTCCCCGCCGCACCCCGGCCGCCGCGCCGCCGCAGCAACTTTTTCGACAACCGCACCGTCGCGGTCATCGGCGCTTCGCTCAACCCCCAGAAGGTGGGTTACGCCATTGCCAAAAACGCCCTTTCGTTTCAGGGAAAACTCTACCTCGTCAATGCGCGCGGCGGCACCTTCGAGGGGCGCGAGATCTACCGCTCCATCGACGACATCGACGACACGATCGATACCGCCGTCATCACCATCCCTTCGGCACACGTCCTCGAAACAATCCGGGCGCTGATCCCCAAAGGGGTCAAAAACATCATCGTCGTTTCCGCCGGATTCAAAGAGGTAGGCGACACCGAAAGCGAAGAAAAACTTCTCTCACTGGCACGTGACCACGACCTCAACATCGTCGGCCCCAACTGCCTGGGATACTATGCCGCCCGCCATTCGCTGAACCTCACTTTCGGCTCGGGGGCGGTCCGCAGCGGATCGCTCGCGCTTGTCGCCCAGTCGGGAGCGGTCCTCTCGTCGCTGATGGACAAAGCGGTCGAACTGGGAATCGGGTTTTCCCATATCCTCTCCACCGGAAATATGGCCGACATGGGCTTTGCCGAAATCATCGCGATGCTCGACGACTCCCCCGAATGCGAAACGATCTCCGTCTATGCCGAAGGGATTCGGGAGGGCAAAGCGTTTCTCGAAGCGCTGCGCCGGTGCACCAAACCCGTACGGATCTACAAAGCGGGGAAAAGTCCCGAAGCCCGCAAAGCGGCCTTTTCCCACACCGGGAACCTCAGCGGCGATTACCCGATGTTCAAAGGGCTGCTCGAAAGCGCCGGGGTCAAGACGGTCGACACGATCGAAGCGCTCCTCAACCCGATTTCAGCCGACGCCTGGGGAATTGCGATCATCACCAACGCCGGAGGCCCCGGAACGATTCTGACCGATTACGTCATCGACAAAGGCAAAAACCTTTACCCCCTCGGCGAAGACGACATCGCCGCGCTCGACGACGTCCTCCCTTCCAACTGGTCGCGGAACAATCCCATCGACATCATCGGCGATGCCCGCAGTGACCGCTTCGCCGCCGCACTCGAACGGGTCGAGGCGATGGAAGGGGTCGGGATGATCTACCTCCTCATTACCCCCCAGACCATGACCGATACCCTCGAAATCGTCCGGCTCTGCGAACGTCCCCGGCCAAAACCGCTCTATCCGATCCTCCTCGGCGGGGAAATGATGCGCGACGCGCTCCTTTACCTGCGGGAACGCCGTATCTGCGCCTTTACGACACTACAGGACGCGACGTCGTTCCTCTAGCGGGACACGATTTTCGCGTTCACGAAAATCACACTTTTTTTAACATTCGCGTAAGATTGGAATCGATACAATGTGTGTAGGATTATGCTAGGTATAGTTCGATTTTTTCACGGAGCACAATGTGATACAAATTTATGTCGGGAACATTCCCTACAGCAAAAACGAAGACGATCTCAAAGATCTTTTCGGACAATACGGTGAAGTCAGTTCAGTCAAATTCGTTAACGATAAAGAAACGGGCCGCTTCCGCGGTTTCGGATTTGTTGAAATGGCAAACAAAGATGAAGCTGACAAAGCGATCTCTGCCCTCGAAGGCAACGATTTCGGCGGGCGCACCCTTCGTGTCAACGAAGCACGTCCCCGCGCTCCGCGCCCTCCGCGCGAACGCTGGTAATACCCGCGGAACCCTCCGGGGTTCTCCCATACTTTCCATTTCCCATATCCCTTATCCGTAAACGATAATTTTAAAGTACCAACGTGACCTATACCCTAACCGAAGAAACCATCGAACTGTACAAGCTCATTAAAGTTCTCGATCTCGTCGATACCGGCGGACAGGCGAAGCTCCTGATCGAGAACGGGCACGTTCTGCGCAACGGCACGGTCGAAACGCGCAAACGGGCCAAAATCGCCAAAGGCGAAACGATCACGATCGGCGACGTCACAATCCGCGTCGAGTAAACGTTTCCATTGTTATTTAATGGAGTTTTCACTATAATTTCGTCAATCGTTTGTGAACATTTTAGTCCCCTGGAAGCTCCGCGAGCGCAAGGGTTCAAGATCACATCGTCCGAATGTGACTAGCTTTGATCGATCTATGCGTTAAAAGCACCAAAGAGATATGTACACCATGAAAAATACCAAAATGATGGTTTTCGGTTTTGCCAGCGCCGTGGCGATCAGCATCGCCCTCTCCACCTCCTTGCTTGCCAAAAGCGACCCGGCCGCTCCGGCAGAGCCCTCCATCGAAGCCTCCCGTCTCCAGTCGTTGGCGAAATTCACCAAAGTTCTCAGCATCGTCGAGCAATACAATGTTGACAACCTGACCATCGATCAGCTGATCGACAAATCGCTGCAGGGGATGCTCTCCAACCTCGACGCCCACTCGACCTATCTGGACAAAAAAAGCTACGACAACCTCAAAACGCAGACCGACGGCGAATTCGGCGGGCTTGGAATCACCGTCGGGATGCGCGACAATGCCCTCACCGTCATCTCCCCGATCGAAGGGACTCCCGCAGACAAAGCGGGGATCAAGGCGGGCGACGTCATCCTCAAGATCAACGACAAAGCGACGCTGGACATGACGATCGACGATGCCGTCGCCCTGATGCGCGGTACCCCGAAAACACCCATCGACCTGACCATCGTTCGCAAAGGGTCGGCTGAACCGCTGAAGTTTCACATCATCCGAGACATCATCACCGTCGAATCGGTCTATACCCGCACGATCGGCAAAGAGGTCCTCTACATCCGCGTCACGAATTTCGATAAAAAAGTGGCGGCCGACGTCAAGACGGCCATCAAAAAACACGCCAAAACGTCCAAGGGGATCATCCTTGATCTGCGGAACAATCCCGGCGGACTCCTCGATCAGGCGGTCGAACTGACCGACCTCTTCGTCGACGAGGGAACGATCGTTTCCCAAAAAGGGCGCAACAAAGCCGACGACGTCAGTTACAGCGCCACCAAAAGCAACACGATCACCCATCTGCCGCTGGTCGTTTTGGTCAACGAAGGTTCGGCCAGCGCCTCGGAAATTGTCAGCGGGGCGATCCAGGATCTTAAACGTGGCGTCATCATCGGCGAAAAAACGTTCGGAAAAGGTTCGGTCCAGGTCGTGATGCCCATCACCGACTCCGAAGCGGTCAAACTGACGGTCGCGCGCTACTATCTCCCTAGCGGACGCACGATCCAGGCCGTCGGCGTAACGCCGGACATCGAAGTCACCTCCGGCGAGATCAAAAGCCACGACAAGTCGTTCAATATTAAAGAAGCCGACCTCAAAAAGCACCTTCAAAACGAGCTCGAAAAAGAGGGCGGTATGGTCGACGTGACCGAAGCGGGTACCGGCAATAAAACGACCATCACCGCCGAGCAGATGAACAAAGACCTCCAGCTCAAAGAAGCGGTCGACATTATCAAAGCATTAATCATAGTCAAAGGAAAATAATTATGGAAAAACGCGAACTACTCTACGAAGGAAAAGCCAAACGTCTTTTCAGCACCGACGATGCGAACCTCGTCATTGCCGAATTCAAAGACGATCTGACTGCTTTCAACGGAGCCAAAAAAGCCAGTGAAGCGGGTAAAGGGGCACTGAACAACCGCATTTCGACCGAGCTTTTCAAAATGCTCGCTTCCAAAGGCGTCGAGTCCCATTTCGTCGAGATGCTCGACGAAAACCACATGCTGTGCAAAAAAGTCGACATCATCCTCATCGAAGTGATCGTCCGCAACATCGCGACGGGCAGTCTGAGCAAAAACCTCGGTATTCCCGACGGCAAAGTACTCCCCTTCACACTGGTGGAATTCGATTACAAAAACGATGAGCTCGGCGATCCGAAGCTCAACGACCAGCACTGCCTCATCCTCGAACTGGTGAAAAACGAAGCCGAACTCGACCAGCTGCGCGCGATGGCACGTCAGGTCAACGACATCCTCCGCCCTTATTTCGCCGAAAAAGGGCTCAATCTCGTCGATTTCAAACTCGAGTTCGGCCGCGACAAGGATGGCAAAATCATCCTGGCTGATGAGATCAGTCCCGACAACTGCCGTTTCTGGGATCTGGCGACGGGAGAAAAAATGGACAAAGACCGTTTCCGTCAGGGTCTCGGCGGCCTGAAAGTCGCGTACGAAGAAGTACTGAACCGTATTCTCGGATAAATTTTAGAAGGAACAGCATGAAAGCAATCGTCAACGTATTTTTGAAAAACGGAGTCCTTGACTCTCAGGGCAAAGCGGTACAGCACGCCCTTGCCCATCACGGATTCGAAAGCGTGCGCGACGTCCGCGTCGGCAAACAGATCATTATCGAAATGAACGAGAGCGATGCGGCTTCCGCCAAGGAAAAAGTCGCCCACATGTGCGAAGAACTGCTCGCCAACACCGTTATCGAAGATTACGAGATCGAGATCCAAGCATGAAAGTAGGCATTATCCAGTTCCCGGGAACCAACTGCGAATACGATACGCAGTACGCCTTCAACGCGCTGGGATGCGAAACGCAGATTCTGTGGCACAAAGACGAAGCGATCCCCGAGGGGACCGACCTTGTCGTTGTCGCGGGAGGCTTCAGCTACGGCGACTACCTCCGCAGCGGAGCGATCGCGAAAATGTCACCGATCATGAAGGCGCTCAAACGGTATGCGGACAACGGCGGAAAAGTTCTGGGGATCTGTAACGGATTCCAGGTACTGACCGAAACGGGACTGCTGCCGGGCGCTCTCAAACGCAATGAAGGGCTCCATTTCATTTCCCGTCACCACCATCTCAAAGTCCTCAGCAACGCCAATACCTTCCTTCGTCGCTGCAATGTCGGGGATGTCGTGAACATCCCCATCGCCCACCACGACGGGAATTATTACATCGACGAAGCGGGTCTCAAAGAGCTTTACGCCAACGATCAGGTACTGCTTCAATATACCGACGCACAAGGCAACATCGACAACCCCAACGGTTCGGTCGATTCGATCGCCGGTGTCTGCAACAAGGCCAAAAACGTATTCGGACTCATGCCGCACCCCGAGCGGGCAATGGAAGCGCTGCTCGGATCCGGCGACGGCAAAGCGATGCTTGAAGGGTTTTTGAACGCTTGAAAACGCTAGCTTTCTTTCTCCTGATTGCGGTTGCCCTACCGTTTGCGTTCGCCGAGCCCTCCGTGCTCAACGACCCTGCCGCCGCGCAGGAGAACGCTTCTTCCGAAGAGGCGGCGACGCCTTCGGAGACGGGAGGGGACATCAACGCCCTCTTCGACGGCGTGAACGCCGCACTGAATGTTCAGTTCACCGACCTTCCCAGCCGTGCGTACATCGGCGAGATCGTCTCCGTAACGGTCAAGCTCACTCCCGTCGACGTCGCTTCGGGCAACATCGAGTATACGATCCAAAACGAAGAGGGGCTTCGCATCTTCAGCGATACCCCCCGCCGCAAAGTCAAGGAAGACGGGGTATACGACACGTTTTATTTCCTCGTCCAGTCCGCATCCGTGCGTCTTCCCGACATTACCGCCACGGTCACCTCGACGGGATCGGTCTCGCCGACGCTCAGCGGTTCGACCCTGAGCGCTTCCTCGCTCACTCCCCCATCGTCGTTCGCAAACGTCCTTGCCGAGCGGTTTGAAATCGTCAACTACAAAACGACGCCTTACAATAACGAAAGCAACGTCGTCATCTTCACCGCCAAAGCTCAGCGGTGCGATATCGGAAGTTTCCGCCTCCCCAATGCCATCAAACAGGGCTTCGAGTCAAAAATCTCGAACGTCGGCGAATCGCAGATGACGTTCTACGCCATCATTCCCAATACCGAAGAGACGCTGAATTTTTCGTATTTCAACCTCTCCAAACAACGTTACGAATCGCTCGTGATCCCCATCATCGTCGATGACGATACGGTCTCCACCCAAAGCGATCTCTCCCCGACCGACGCCCGCCATACCGAGCTCAAAGTCACCGCTTCGGTCATCACCGTCGCCGTCTTGTTCGCGCTCTTTTACTGGAGACGCCAGAAATGGTATCTTTACCTCTCTGCACTGCCCATGTTTTACGTCATTTACGTCCTTCTTCCCAATCCGGACGTCTGTGTCAAAAAAGGAGCCCCGATCTACCTGCTGCCGATCAAACACGGCACCATCTTCGAAATGACGATGCAGGAAGAGCATTTCGAAGCGGAAAAAACGGTCGGAGAATTCACCAAGGTACATCTGCCGAACGACCATATCGGATGGGTTCATGAACGCGATCTTTGCTCGAATTAGATGGCTTTACGCCCTCATCGTCATCTTTACCGGGATGACGTTGATGATCGCCATTTTCCACTTCGTTCCCAACCCCTATGCCCAGAAGATCAGCGCATGGTTCATCCGGCTGCTCGTTTTTATCCCCGTACGGGTCAAGGGGACTCCCGATCCTGACGCACAGATGTTTTTGCTCAACCACCAAAGTGACATCGATATCGGGATCATGGAGACGATCACCCCAAAAGACCTCGCCTGGGTTGCCAAAAAAGAACTCTTCGACGTTCCGTTTTTCGGGCTCGTCGTCAAGCTTCCCAAGGACATCGCACTCGAACGCGAAAGCAAAACCGCACTGGTGAAACTGATCAAAGAGTGCAAAGACCGCCTCGATCGAGGCCGCGTCATTACGATTTTCCCCGAAGGAACGCGCACCGAGACGGGCAAAATGAAACCGTTCAAAGCGGGGGCGAAAATGGTCGCCGACAAATACGCCCTGAAAGTCCAACCCGTCGTTTTGATCGCGACGGCCTGGCATTTCAGCAACAAGCGCAAAGATTTCCGCCCCGGCACCGTCACCGCGATCTACATGGATTCCTTCGTAGCCGACAAGGAAGATCCGCAGTGGCTGAACCAGCTTCAGGAAAAGATGCAAAAGGTCTACGACGATGAGCTTTCAAACCATCCTCGCTATCGGTAGCGGTGCTTTCATCGGCGCGGTATTGCGCGCCTATCTGGGCGGCGTCGTCAACCACCACGTCCCCCATGCCCTCCCTTTCGGCACGCTCTCGGTCAATCTCATCGGCAGCTTCATCATAGGGGCCCTGTTCGCCTATTTCAGCTATACGACTTTTTTGAGCGTACAAATGAAATCGTTTCTCACGACCGGTTTTCTGGGGGGGCTGACCACCTATTCGACGTTTGCGATCGAAACCTTTTTTCTCCTCAGCGGCGGTCATTTGCTCCTTGCCGCCGCCAACATGGCGCTCAATACGTTCGGAACCGTTCTCATGGCCGCGTCAGGCTATTATCTCTTCCGCCACTGGCTCTCCTAATACCACAATCTCATCGGCGCACCACCGGGCGAGATCGGCATCGTGGGTAATCAGCAGCACCCCGCGTTCACCCAGATTTTCCACGATCAGTTTCATGATATCGACCTGGTTGAGGTTGTCCAGCGCCGATGTGGGTTCATCCAGCAGCAGCACGCCGGGGTTCATCAGCAGCGAGCGCAGTATCGAGCAACGCTGGAGCTGCCCGCCCGAGAGGCGGTGCGGCAGAGAATCGAGATGATGCGGACTCAATCCCATTTTTCCCATCAGCGTCTCTATCCCCTCCACCGACGCTACCTCGCGGATCTGCTCGCGTATCGTATAGGTAGGATGAAACGAGCTGTAGGGATCTTGAAAGACCTGCGACAGGGATGCCGAGCGAATGCTCCCCGAAAAGGGCTTCAATTCACCCAGAATCAAGGAAAACAGCGTCGATTTTCCGATGCCGCTGGGACCCACGATCGCTTTGATCTCGCCCGCACGGAGGGAAAGGGAGAAGTTTTCAAACAAAAGCGTATTTTTTGTATATCCAAAAGATATATTTTGGATATCTAATACGTTATTCAACGGGTTTGACCCTTGCCGTAGATTTTGTATTTGTACGTCGTCAGCCCCTCCACTCCCATCGGGCCTCTGGCGTGGAGTTTGTTTGTACTGATCCCCACTTCGGCACCGAAACCGAATGCTCCGCCGTCGGTAAAGCGGGTCGAGGCGTTCACGTACACCGCCGCCGCATCGACCGCATCGAGGAAACGCTCGGACGTCGTGATGTTTTCGGTGATGATCGCTTCGGAATGGCCCGAACCGAACCGTACGATATGGCTGATCGCACCCTCTACCCCGTCGACCACCCGAATGTTCAGGATGTTCGCAAGGTATTCAGTATCGAAGTCCTCTTCGCTCGCCTTTTCCACCTCGATCCATTCACGGGTCTGGTCGCATCCTTTGAGGCGGGTGTGGGCACGTTCGAACGCCTCTTTGAACAACGGCAAAACGTTTGGGGCGATGCTTCGGTCCACCAGCAGCGTCTCCATCGAATTGCAGACGCCGGGGCGCTGCACTTTTGCATTCAAAGCAATCGCAAGCGCGTTTTCGATGTTTGCGTCGCGGTCGATGTAGGTATGGCACAGCCCCTTATCGTGTTTGACGACGGGAACGGTCGCATTTTCGCTCACGTAGCGGATCAATCCTTCGCCGCCGCGCGGGACGATCAGATCGACGTATTTGTCCATACGGATCAGCTTCGTTACCCCTTCGCGCGACGAATCGGGCAGCAACGCAACCAGCTCGGCGGGGAGAGTGTTACGCAGTAATACCCCCTGCAAAGCCTGTGCGATGGCGCGGTTGGACGCTTCGGCCTCCTTGCCCCCCTTGAGCACACAGCCGTTGGCGCTTTTGAAGCAGAGCGCCGCCGTATCGGAGGTGACGTTGGGGCGCGATTCGTAGATGATACCGATCACCCCGATGGGGATCGAGACTTTCTCGATTTTCAGTCCCGCCTCGGTAACCCACCCTTCGATCACTTTGCCGACAGGGTCTTTGAGCGCGGCGATCTCTTCAATCGCAACGGCCATCGCCTCGATCCGTTTCTCATCGAGAAAGAGCCGTTCTTTCATTGAATCGGACAGTCCCGCCTCGTGGGAGTTGCGCATGTCGATCGCGTTGGCTTCAATGATGTTCATCGTGTTGGAGCGAAGGGATTCGGCCATTTCGCGCAGGATTCGGTTACGTTCGCTGCCGCTCATCGTCGCAAGGACGCGACTGGCATTTTTGGCTTTTTCTAAAAACTGTTCCATTTGAATTTCCCAAATAATATGGGGTAATTATAACAAGGAAGGGGAAGAATGAGAAAGGATTTCCCGCCGAAGCGGGAGAGAAGAGAGAAATTATTCGATTTCGGCGTCGATGACGTCGTCGTCTTTTTTCGCGCTCGAAGCGGCGGGTTCGCCGCCCTCTTGCTGTTTGTACATCTGTTCGGCCATTTTGTGGCTCGCATCGGCCAGCTTTTTCGTGGCCGCTTCGATCTCTTCTTTGGTCGCATCGGTATTTTTGAGTACCGCTTTGAGCTCTTCGAGAGCGCTTTCGATGGCCGCTTTTTCGCTTGCGTCGATTTTGTCTTCCATCTCTTTGAGCGATTTTTCGGTCTGGCTCGCCAGTGCATCGGCCTGGTTACGAAGGTCTACGACCTCTTTGCGTGCCGCGTCTTCGGCTTTGTGCTTCTCGGCATCCTGGACCATTTTGTTGATCTCTTCTTCGGAAAGCCCCGAGCTACCGGTAATTTTGATCTCCTGGACTTTTCCGGTCCCTTTGTCCATCGCCGATACGGTCAGGATACCGTTGGCGTCGATGTCGAAGGTGACTTCGATCTGCGGTACGCCGCGCGGTGCGGCCGGGATGCCGGTCAGTTCGAACAGTCCGAGCGCTTTATTGTCCCGAGCGAATTCACGTTCACCCTGAACGACATTGATGCTCACCGCCGGCTGGTTGTCTTCGGCCGTCGAGAAGACCTGCGATTTTTTGACCGGAATCGTCGTCCCTTTTTCGATGATTTTCGTCGCTACGCCGCCGAGAGTTTCAATCCCGAGTGAAAGCGGAGTAACGTCGAGGAGCAGAACGTCTTTGACGTCACCGCGCAATACCCCGCCCTGGATCGCGGCACCGGCTGCGACGACCTCATCGGGGTTGACCCCTTTGTTGAGCGTTTTGCCGCCGAACTCGTCGGAGACCATTTTCTGCGCCAGAGGAACGCGGGTAGACCCCCCGACCATGATGATCTCGTTGATCTCGTTTTTCGAGAGTCCCGCTTCTTTCATCGCCGTTTTGATGTGGCTGATCGTCTCTTTGATCAGATCGTCGATCATCCCCTCGAATTTCGCACGGGTCAGTTTGATGACGAGGTGTTTCGGCCCTGTCGCGTCCGCCGTGATGAAGGGGAGGTTGATCTCGGTCTCTTCAGCGGAAGAGAGCTCTTTTTTCGCGTTTTCGGCCGCGTCTTTCAGACGCTGAAGCGCCATTTTGTCGGCTTTGAGATCGATGCCGTGGTCGCTTTTGAACTCGGCCGCAAGGAAATCGACGATCTTGTTGTCGAAGTCGTCGCCGCCGAGGAATGCGTTCCCGTCCGTAGAGAGAACTTCAAACGTCCCCTCGCTGATTTCGAGGACCGTAACGTCGAACGTTCCGCCCCCCAGGTCGTAGACGAGAACTTTTTCGTCCCCTTTGGAATCAAGGCCGTAGGCCAAAGCCGACGCCGTCGGCTCGTTGATGATACGAAGGACGTTCAGGCCCGCAATCGTTCCGGCTTCTTTGGTCGCTTTACGCTGCGCGTCATTGAAGTACGCGGGGACGGTGATGACCGCGTCGGTGACCGTTTGGCCGAGGTAAGATTCCGCATCGGCTTTGAGTTTCGAAAGGATTTTCGCCGAAATTTCCTGCGGCGTATACACTTTCCCCGCCACGTCAACCGCGGCCATACCGTTTTTGTCGACGATTTTATAGGTAACTTTGTCGTGCGCTTCTTTGGCTTTCTCCTCGTTCATCATCAGACCCATGATCCGTTTGACCGAGTAGATCGTTTTGTCCGGGTTGGTGATTGCCTGGCGTTTGGCCGGATCACCGACGAGGATTTCCCCTTTATCCGTAAATGCAACTACCGAAGGAGTCGTATTTTTACCCTCTTTGTTGGGGATGATTTTCGCTTCGCCGCCTTCATAGACAGCAACACATGAGTTGGTGGTTCCAAGGTCGATACCGATTACTTTAGACATGGTGTTTTCCTTTTATCGTAAATTCGTAGGTTTAATTGGCAATAACGACCATCGCATCGCGCAATGTCCGTTCTTTGTAGCGATACCCTTTTTGGAAGGTATTCACAATCGCGCCGCTTTCGTGATCCGGGCTGTCCACGCGCTGAACCGCGTTGTGGACGTTCGGATCGAACGGCTCGGATTCATCCACCGGAGTGACGCCGTGTTTTTCAAGCACGCCCAGAAGCTGCTTCATCGTGAGTTCAACACCTTCTTTAAGTTTTTCGAGCAACACCGCGGGTTCCGCTTCGATCTCTGCCGCACCGATCGCCATTCCCAGCGAATCGACCACCGGGATCAAATCTTTGGCAAATTTTTCGTTCGCGTATTCGAGCGCCTGATATTTCTCACGCTCGAGCCGTTTCTTAATATTATCAAAATCCGCATGAACTCTCGCATAGGTATCTTTCAATGCGGCGAATTCCGCCCGTAAAGTTTCCAGTTCGTTTGCCCCTTCAGCGACGTTTTCGGCACTCTCCGAGAGGGTGCTTTGTTCGTTGCTCAGGGTCTCTTCTTTCGTTTCGGTTGACATGATCTCAAAAGACTCCTTTGTTGAAATCCGGCGATATTATAATGCATTGAGTCAACCATTGTCAAGAGCTGCATTATTTTTTTTATGCAACAAACTTTAGTCTTCTTCTATCAAGTATGTCATCCGGCGGGACATGGTATAATAACTTCAAAAAAGAGAGTCGCCATGGCCGCCAACCGGTATCTGATGATCGCTGTCCTTGTAGGGATGGCGGGGATCGCGTACACCCTCACTCCTCCGCTGGGGATTTCCCAACAGACGTGGGGGCTTTTCGTCATCTTCATCACCGCCATCGGCGCCATCCTTTTCAATCTTCTCCCCATTCTGACCGCATCACTGATTGCCCTGGCGACGGCGGTACTGGGGGGAGTGATCGATCCTTCCCGAGCCTATGCGGGATTTTCGGAAAGTTTCATTCTCCTCATCGTCGCCGCCTTTCTCGTCTCCCACGCCGTCCATAAATCGGGGTTGGGAAAACGGCTCTCGCTCCACATCGTCCGCCGCTTCGGCCATTCCACCCTGGGGCTGGGGTACAGCGTCGTGGCGACCGATATCCTCATCGCCCCGGCATTTCCGAGCAATACCGCCCGTTCGGGGGTCTTGTACCCGATCGTCTACGGTCTGGCCCACGACTGCGGATCGCGTGTCGGCGACGGCACCCATAAAAGGGCCGGGAGCTACCTGATGATGACCTCGATGGCGGGACTGACGATCTCATCGGGACTGTGGCTCACCGCCATGGCCGTCAATCCGGTCGGCGTCGAAATCGCCGCCAAAATGGGAATCCATATCTCGTTTGTCCAGTGGCTTCTCTACGCCCTTCTTCCCACTGCCGTGGCGTTCGGACTGATTCCTTGGGTCCTGTACAAAATCTATCCCCCCGAACTCAAGGAGACTCCCGAAGCTCCGGCCAAGGCGCTTGATGCCCTGCATAAAATGGGCCCTCTGAGCCGGAATGAATGGATTACGGGAGCCGTTTTTACCTCGATGCTGCTGCTCTGGTCGCTTTCGGGAATGTTCCCCATCGACAAAGCCGCAGTGGCGTTCGGAGGGCTTGGGATCTTGATGGCGACCCGCGTTTTTGGGATTGAGGATTTCAAAAGCCAAGGAGAAGCGCTCGGGACGCTCATCTGGTTCGCGATCCTCTTTGGGCTCTCGACCGAGCTAGCCGAGCAGGGGTTTATGCGCGCGATCGCCGAATACTTCACCGCC
Source organism: Campylobacterota bacterium (assembly GCA_040752835.1). Lineage (NCBI taxonomy): Bacteria > Pseudomonadati > Campylobacterota > Campylobacterota bacterium. Next base: position 237,199 of record JBFMGG010000003.1, read on the forward strand.
TACCTGGACGGAATGGGATGGTGGAACGTTTACGTCCTTTTGATTCTGGTGTACGTACTGATCCATTATCTTTTCGTCTCCCAAAGCGCCCATCTGCTGGCCCTTTTCGGTATTTTCCTCTCGGTCGGCGTTGCGGCCGGAGTTCCGGGGGTACTGATGGCCATGATGCTCCTGTTCGCGACGAATTTCAACGCGACGATCGCCCCGCAGGGTTCGTCATGCAACGCCATCTACCTCAGCAGCGGCTACGTCAATGCCCGTGACATCTACCTCTATGGAGGGAGTATCACTCTGCTTAATTTCGTCGTCTTCATCCTGATCGGTACCCCATGGATACTGGCCCTCTCATGAGACACCTCCGCGCATTCCGTTCGTCGAAAACTTTTCGTATCCTGCTGATATTCCTTTCGTCGCTGGGATCGCTATACCTGCTGCTGTTCAGCTTTCCGGGGAACCGCCTCCTCTCCCCCCTTCTCGAAACGGCCCTCTCTTCGGGATTTTCGACCCCCATAACGCTGGAGAGGTTCTCCCTGACACACAACCGTTTCGATCTGCGCTTCCATGACCGTGCGGGAAACGTGCTCAGCGCGCAGGGCGGCTTTTCGCTGCTGACCCTGCGTCTCTACGCCCATTACCGGATCGCCGCCGCTGCCGCGGGGGGGATCAATCGGCTGGAAATGCCGTTCAAAACCGAAGGTTCCCTCAGCGGAGGGATCGCTTCGTTCGACATCCGCGGCAATGCCCGGCTGCTGGGAGGAAACCTCCTCTATCGCCTGCAACTGCACCGATTCGCTCTCGCGTCGCTCTACGTCTCCGCCGAACGCATCGCGTATGCGGGACTCATGCACCGGATCGAATACCCTTCCGATACCGACACCCTCCTCTCCGGAACCATCGACCTCAAAGGATTCGATATCCGGTTTGTCGAAGGCTCGGTCCGTCTGGCGACCCGGACGATGCGATTTGAGCCCACAGAGGTCGTTCCGGATGGGGACGAACCCTTCAGCCTCCGTTCGCTCCTCGCCGATGAAGAGGGGGGCGTCCGCCCCTTTGACGTGAACATTACGTTCGAAGCGTCGGTTCAGCATCTGGGAATCCTCGAACAGTTTACCCCGATGCGTCTTTACGGCCCCGTGACGCTCGTTTCGACTCTGCGGGGGGATGAAAAGCAGCTCCTCTTGAGCGGCCGGGGGAGCGTCGCGCGCGGCGATACGACTTTCAGTGCCCAGATTGACGCCCTCGAACCGCAAAAAATCGATCTACAGATGACGCACGCGGACGTCGCCGAACTCTTCGCATTGACCGGGGCGGAGGCTCCTCTCGCGGGCAGTGCCGACATCCGGGGAACCCTCACCCCCCGCCAGGGGTATTTCGACGTCCGCCTGAGCCGTGCGTCCACCGTCCCCGCCGTTTTGAAACGCGACTACAACCTCACCCAGCCCTTCATCCGTTTCGACGCATCCCTCACCGCGGAGCTGGGCAGCCAAGGGGTCCGATACCGCGGCACGGCCCGCTCTGATCTCGCCCGTCTGGAGTTCGCCGATTCGGTACCGCAGGACCGAATGCTTCGGGAACTATTAAAAACTTTGCGTTAGCCCTTTTCCAAAGGGGTGTTTTACCCCCTTTCGTCCACAATGGCTCCATGAAAAATACTTCCGCCGCCTACGAATATCACGACCGTACCAAACACCGTCCCAGCCGTTATGCCCCCAGCCTGGGGTATATGGACTGGGCCATACAGCCCGATCCCTTCCGAACCTATCCGGGTACACCCCGGGTCCCCCTCGTCCATGACAAAACGACCCCCCCTTTTCATCTGCTGTTTGCTCCGGATATCCTTCCGCGTGCACCGCTCTGCCGCGAATCACTCTCGCAGCTCCTGCGCTATTCGCTCGGACTCGCCGCGATCAAACGCCACGGCGGGTCGGAATGGGCCCTGCGGTGCAACGCCAGCAGCGGAAACCTCCACCCCAGCGAATGTTACGTCGTCTCGCCGCCGCTTGAGGGGATCAGCGGAGGGTGCACCCTGTCGCACTACGCTCCCCGCGAACATGCGCTCGAAATCTTGCATACCTACGACACCTCCGTCATCGAGGGAGGATTCCTGATCCTACTTAGTTCCGCAATCTGGCGGGAGATGTGGAAATACGGCGAACGCTCGTGGCGTTACGCGCAGCTCGATGCGGGGCACGCATACGCGTCGATCAAAACGGCCGCGTCAATGCTGGGATGGGAATGCGGCATTGTCCCTTCCGAGACCGCGGATCTTGCACACCGTTTCGGACTCGACCAGCCGGAGCGGTTTCACCCCGAAGAGCGCGAAAGCCCCGACCTGCTGATCCGCATCGCACAGCCGCGCTATTCGCTCCCTTCTCCTCCCCTTCTGGCCAAGGCCAGCCGTCTCAGCCCTTCCCACCATCGCTGGGATGCCGTCTGGGCGATCGACGAAGCCGCCTCCGGCCCGTATCCCCAATCCGATCCCCTGCATCAAACACGCCGACTCCCTGCCCCCTCCAAAAACGCGGGGGAAGTGATCCTCAAACGCCGAAGCGCGCAGGCGATGGACGGCTCATCCCTTACCGAAACGCAGTTTCGGCAGATTCTCGACGCCTCTTTTTTCTGTACCGAAGCACCCGACGTCGATTTTATCGTCTTCGTCCACCGCGTCGAAGGGCTCGAGAGCGGTCTTTATGCTTACGTCCGCAACCCCGAACGGCTGATCCGGCTCCGCGACGCGATGGATCCCGATTTCGACTGGCTGGAGACGGGAGAGGGGCTGTATCGGCTCAACCGGGGGGATTACCGGGGTGCGGCGCAATATTTGTCGTGTAACCAGACGATCGCACGCGACGGCGCGTTCAGTTTCGGGATGCTCTGCCGCTTTGACGAAATCCTCTCCGAATCGGGAGCCGCCGGATACAAAAACCTCTACCATCAGTGCGGCATGATCGGGCAGATGCTTTACCTCGAAGCCGCTTCGCTCAACCTGTCGGCCACCGGGATCGGATGCTTTCTCGATGACGAATTCCACACCCTACTGGGCCTTTCGGAAACCGCGTACCAGTCTCTTTACCATTTCACCGTAGGACGCGCGATCGTCGATACCCGCATCACCACACTACCGCCGTACTGATCATTTGCGTTCGGCGTCGGCAAGTGTCAGGCACAATATCACTTTTTTTCCATGCGCATGGAGCGTTTCGGCCGCTTCGGAGAGGGTGATGCCGGTCGTGACGATGTCGTCGACCAAAATCACCTCCTCCGCGTCGAAAGGCTCATAACGGAAAGCGCGCGGGTTCATAAGGCGTTCGGCAACGCTTTTCCCCGCGTATTTGTGGAGGTTTTGCGCCCGCAACCGGCCGTAAAGCGGAGTAATCAGCGACGAGCGCAGGGCGCGGTTCAAAACGGCCGTATGGCTGTATCCGTTTTTGGGGCGATCGTCGATCCCCACCGATACCACCGGCTGCGCATACTCCCATACCTTGGAAAAGGGCCTGAACGCCTGATCCGCAAGGATCGAATAGACATAGTGGCCAAGGTCCGTGTGTTTGGTGAGCAGGAGCGGTTCGATCTCGTCGTAGGGGAAAAAAGAGTAGACGGGAATGTGTCCGAGGATTTTACGCTGGTGGAGACGGGGGGAGAGAAGTGATTCGCGGCAACGGCCGCAGATGTGCGAAAGGGAAAACCGTTCGCACACCAGACAGCGCATGTCAGTCCATCTTGAGGACGGACATAAAGGCTTCCTGGGGAAGATTGACCTTCCCGATCGCCTTCATCCGCTTTTTCCCCTCTTTTTGCTTGTCGAGGAGTTTGCGTTTTCGGGAGATATCCCCCCCGTAACATTTAGCGGTAACGTTTTTGCCCATCGACTTCACCGTCTCCCGCGCAATGATCCGATTGCCGATGGAGGCCTGGATCGCGACCTCGAAGAGCTGTCTTGGGACGATCTCTTTCATGTTCTTGACCAGTTCGCGGCCCCGGTACTCGGCGGCGGAACGGGGGACGATGACGCTCAGCGCATCGACGACGTCCCCGGCCACCCGGACGTCGAGCTTGACGAGATCCCCTTCGCGGTACCCGCTGGGCTCGTAGTCGAAACTCGCATACCCTTTGGAGAGCGATTTGAGTTTATCGTAGAAATCGACGACGATCTCGTTCATGGGAACCGAATATTCCAGCATGACCCGCGTTTCGTTGAGATAATCCATCTTCTCCTGCATTCCCCGTTTTTTGGTCAGCAGCGTGATGATGTTCCCCAGATAGTCGACCGGGGTGATGACGGTGGCCTTGACGTAAGGCTCCTCGATCCGCTCGATGTTCTGGGGTTCGGGAAGTTCGCTGGGGTTTTGAACCTCGATCATCGTACCGTCGGTTTTGTAAACCTTGTAGACGACCGAAGGGGCGGTTGCGATCAGATCGAGGTTGAATTCCCGCTCCAGCCGCTCCTTGATGACCTCCATGTGCAACATCCCCAAAAATCCGACGCGAAATCCGAATCCAAGAGCGATCGACGTTTCGGGTTCGTAACTGAGGCTGCTGTCGTTGAGCTTGAGTTTGTCGAGGGCGTCGCGCAGGTCCTCGAACTGGTCGGTGTCGATCGGGTAGAGCCCCGCGAAAACAAACGCCTTGGCGGGGGCGTATTCACTGACGGGCTCAGGGGCCGGGTTTTTCGCATCGGTGATCGTATCGCCGACGCGGATGCTTCCGACATCCTTGAGTCCCAGGACGACGATCCCGATCTCCCCGGCCTTGATCGACTGCGTCTTCTGGCGGCGCAGCGGATGCGGGTACATCAGATCGAGCACCTCGTGGTTCTCGTTGTTGTGCATCAGCTTTACCTTCTGGTGCATCCGGATCTCCCCATCAAAGACCCGCACAAGGGCGAGAGCTCCCAGGTAGGAGTCGAACCACGAATCGTAGATGATCGCCTTGGTCGTCGCCTCCGGGTTCCCGACCGGGGCGGGGATCCGGTCGACGATGGCGTCGATCAGATCGCGGATTCCGATCCCCATCTTGGCCGAAATGCGCACCGCGTCGGTCGCATCGATCCCGATCGTCGTCTCGATCTCCTCGGCGACCCGGTCGGGATCGGCGGCGGGAAGGTCGATCTTGTTGATGACGGGGATGAGGGTCAGATCGTTCTCCATCGCCATGTAAACGTTGGCAATGGTTTGCGCTTCTACCCCCTGTGCCGCATCGACGATCAGCAGCGCACCGTCGCTGGAAGCGAGCGACTTGCTCACCTCGTAGCTGAAATCGACGTGGCCCGGAGTGTCGATCAGGTTCAGAATATAGTGTTTACCGTCTTTGACGTAGTCCAGACGGACGCTTTGGGCTTTGATCGTAATACCGCGCTCTTGTTCGATGTCCATCGTATCCATCATCTGCGACGTCATCTCCCGTTCGGATACGGCGCCGCATTCCTGGATGATACGGTCCGCCAGCGTGCTTTTACCGTGGTCGATATGGGCGATAATAGAGAAGTTGCGAATATTGTCCATCGTGATTGATTACTCGTATGTTTTAGTTGGGGGAATTATAGCGAAACGTTGCTTAGGGGGACGGGGGTTCCCCCGCAATGAGGGCACTTAGCTGAAGAGCGAATTGACACTTTCGTTATGATAGACGCGACGGATCACTTCGGCAAACAACGGAGCGACGCTGAGCACCTTGATCTTGTCGCTCTGCCCGCGCAGCTCCAGGGTGTTGGAGACGACCAGCTCGTCGAGCTCGCCGTTGTTGATGTTGTCGTACGCCTTGCCGCTGAGTACGCCGTGCGTGGCGCACGCCATCACCGACGTCGCCCCTTTTTTCTTGAGTGCGGCGGCGGCTTTGACCATCGTTCCGGCCGTATCGACCATATCGTCGATCATGATGACGTCTTTGCCGGCCACGTCGCCGATGATGTTCATCACTTCGCTTTCGTTCGCCTGCTCGCGGCGTTTATCGACGATAACCATATCCAAGCCCAGTTTTTCGGCGAAATAACGTGCACGGGCCACCCCGCCGATGTCGGGAGAAGCGATGATCGGGTTGGGGAGGTTTTTAGAGCGGATGTACTCCTGGAAAATGATCGAACCGTAGAGATTGTCGACGGGGATGTTGAAAAACCCCTGAATCTGCCCCGCGTGCAAATCGATCGTCACGACGCGGTCGATCCCGGCGGTGACGAACATGTCGGCAACGAGTTTGGCGGTAATGGGAACCCGGGGAGCCGCTTTGCGGTCCTGGCGCGCGTACCCGAAATAAGGGACGACGGCCGTAATCGAACTGGCTGAACTGCGACGGAGCGCATCGGTCATAATCAGCAGTTCCATCAGGTTGTCGTTGGAAGGGGCACCCGTGCTTTGGATGATAAACACGTCGCGTCCGCGGACGCTCTCACTGATCTGGACGTTGATCTCGCCGTCGCTGAAACGCTTGACCATAGCCTTGGAGAGGGGGACGTCGAGCGTCCGGCACACCTCGGCCGCAAATTCGGTACACGATGAACCGCTGAAAATTTTATATCCGCGCATGGAGTTTCCTGTTGCCAATAAATTGTCGCGATTATAGCGTTCCATCACTTAGCCGTTGCTAATACTACGTGCGATAATCGGCGTTGATTTTGACGTATTCGTGCCCCAGATCGCATCCGTAGGCAGTAAACGTACCGTCTTGGAGGCCGATGTCACAGTGGATCGTAAACGCACTCTTTTTCATTACCGCTGCGGCAAGGGGTTCGATCGTCTCGTCGAACAGCAGTTCCCCTTTACGGTAGACGCACACGTCGTCGAACCAGATGCTCAAAAACGCTTCGTCGCACATGATCCCGCTCGCGCCGACCGTCGAAGCGATCCGTCCCCAGTTGGGGTCTTCGCCGAAAAGGGCGGTCTTGACCAACAGCGAATTGGATAGGGCTTTCGCCGCAATTTCGGCTTCGTGGTGATTGACCGCACCCGTCACCTTGTAGGTAACCAGCTTCGTCGCCCCTTCGCCGTCGCGCACCATCTCTTTCGCCAGAAACAGCATGATCGCTTCGAGCGCCTCTTTGAACGCGCCTGCATGAAACGCGCCGCTCAGGCCGTTGGCCATCAGCATTACCGTATCGTTGGTCGAGGTGTCTCCGTCCACGCTCGCGGCGTTGAACGTCGTATGGGTGCATTCATCGAGCAACGATTGCATCGTCTGCTTGTCGACGGCCGCGTCGGTCGTAATAAAACAGAGCATCGTGGCCATCGCGGGATTGATCATCCCCGCCCCCTTGGCCATCGCCCCGATCCGGAAAGACGCACCGTTTTCGAGCGTCACTTCAAAAGCGATCCGTTTGGCGAACGTGTCGGTCGTCATGATCGCCTCGGATGCGGCGATCCCGTCCCGACGGGATAGGTCGAAACGTTTGGCACCCTCGATGATTTTGGCTTTGGGGAGGCGCACCCCGATCACCCCCGTCGAACTCATCACAGGGTTCTGTATCTGCGGATAGGCCTGCTGCAGCGCGCCGAGTACCTCATCGATGTCGTCGATTCCCGCCCGTCCCGTCATCGCGTTGGCGTTTTTGGAGTTGATGAGGACGAAATTGGTCTCAAACTCCCCTTTGGAGCGGAAATGACGGATAGGGGCCGCCGTCATCTTGTTCGTCGTAAAGACCGAAGCGATGGCGCACGGTTTTTCGGAATAGACGAACGCCAGGTCCTTCGCCCCTTCTTTTTTGAGGCCGATGTGGATCCCGTCGGCGTAAAATCCCTGTGCCGCGCAGACACCGCCGCTGAGTGATTCAAGTTTATACATATTTGAGTTCCTCCGGTTTCTCCTGTTTTTTCACGAGCGATTTGGTAAACAAAATCCCTTTCTGGGTACCGATGACCAACAGCTTGCTTTCGCTCATTACCAAAACGTCCCCTTTGGGCATCGGCATGAATTTCCCGTCTTTTTTCGTAATTCCGATGACGGATACGTTGGCGATGTCGCGCAAATGGGTCTCTTTGAGCTTTTTGAGGACCATCCAGCTCGTTTTGGGGACGTAAATCTCCTCCATATCCAGCGGAGTGTCGCTTTTGTAAAGAAACTGTTCCAAAAGGTTTTCCATATCGGGACGGGCCGCCATTGCGGTAATACGCTGAGCCGCGAGCTTGGTGGACGATACGACGGTGTCGGCACCCAGTTTTTTGAGTTTGTCGATCGCACCGGCGTCTTCGGTCCCGCTGATGACGTAGTAGGGAGCGGGGATATGGTGTTCTTTTTCGAACAGCCGGACCGAGGTGATGAGGGCGATATTGTCGGCGATCGAGTTCGAAAGGGTGATGACCCCTTTGGCCGAGCTCAGATGCGCTTTGAGCATTGCGGTCTCGGTATGAGGCTCGGCCTTGATGTAATAGGGGTATTTGTATTGGCGCGCGATCTCCTCGAGGTCCTCCCGGGGGTCGATGACGACGAAAGGGATGTGGTTCTCCCGCAGTTGCTTGGATACCTGAATCGCGTATTCGTTGTGGTGACAGATGACAAAGTGCTTTTTCAGCCGGGCGATCCGGTACAGCATCTTCCGCTCCTTAAAGATTCGTTTGAGGTGCCCCTGGTTGATCACGTCGACGGAGACCAGGATGACAAAGGTGAACAGCGCCGATCCGAAAATGATGAGGGTGATGGTGAAGAGTTTCCCCACCGCGGAGAACTCCCCCTCTTTCAGGGCCCCGAATCCGACCGAGGTGATGGTGTAGCCGGTCTGGTACAATCCGTCAATCAGGGAATAATCTTCGATCACGATGTAACCGAGAGTACCGATGATCATACACAGTTGTAAAAGAATTAACGGGGTTCGGAACGGGAGAAACTGGGCGTAAAGTTCGTCGTTGAGAGTGATATGGGGCTTGGGAGAAGGCTCCCAATTCAAAAATTTCTGTATCTTTCGTAGAAGATTCAACGCAGACCCTTCAGGGGACGGTTACGAATCTTTTTTCAGAGTACGAAGCTCGGAAGCAGAAATTTTGAGTTTTTTGGTGGTACCGTCTTCAAGCGTTACACGAACAGTACGAAGGTTTGGTAAAAAACGGCGCTTGGTTCTGTTTTTCGCGTGAGAAACATTGTTCCCGCTCATTGGGCCTTTACCGCTAATAGCACATCTTCTTGCCATTTTGAGGCTCCTTGCAAAATTTTAGTTGCGAATTATAGCAGAGCCAACCCAAAGCATTTCTTAAAAACTTTTCACATCGTGTTACCCTCTCGGACAGCGCGGGGTTTCTGTTTTTGCCCCCCGTATCATAAAGTTTTCTTTTAACGTATACACATTACAATTAGTCGATATTTAACAACAATGGAGTCGTGCGGAACGTGATAACCCAAGAACAGATAACCCGTTATATCCAGAGCGTCCCTGCCGCTCCCTCAATCATCCGCCAGACGCTCGAACACGTCCGCAACGGTGATCTCCCCAAAGCCGCCAAATGCGCCGATGAAGATCCCGCACTCAAACTCTATCTCAAAACGCTGATCAACCGCCCCGTTTACGGTTTCCGCAACGAGGTCAGCAGCCTCCCCCAGATTTTCGGGATACTGGGGCTCTCCAGCGCACAGCAGATCCTCTATAACTACCTGATGTCGCTCCTTGTTCCCAAGGAATGGGGCCTTTTTTCCCTGTCGCACCAGGCATTTTACGATCTTCAGGCCTCCCTCGGCCGGAAATGGGAAACGATTCTCAAACACCTCGGGCTCCTCAACCGCGACAACGAAAGCGCCATCTCACTCCTCCCCGCGAGCATCATCGTGTGCGACGCCCTGTTCAAAGAACACAAAGAGGAAGTGGCTCAGCTGCGCAGCGTCAAAGCACTCGATTACAACACGATCCTGCAGCGCCTCAGCGGCCGGAGCCTCTTCGACCTTTGCTCCGAAGTGGCCGAAAAGTGGGAGATGCCCGCCTCCATCGCCAAAACGGTCCACGCCGCATCGGGAAGCGACAAGGTGGAAGGGGAAACCGAAATCCTCGCCAAATGGATGCACCTTCTGCTCTTTTACGAGCTCTCCCAGTCCCCTTTCGTCGAAGCGGGGCTGAACGAACTCCTCGATTTCAACGTCGAATTCGTTCAGGACATTTACGAATCTTTTGCTCAGGTGGTAGGATACAATGAGACCAACGGTTAAAGGGAGAATCGCGATCTTCCAGCCCCAGGGATTTCTGGACGGCAACAACGCCCCCTCGTTTCTGACCATCGATGACATCAAGGCCACCGAAGCGCTCAACGTCGACATGCTCCTCGTTTCTCTGAAAAAAGTGATTTTTTTCAATAAGAACGGCCTTGACGTTTTCGTCCGGCTGCTCACCAACATCCGAAACAAAAACCATATCACGGTCGGATTGTGCGATTACGACCACGCCAAATTCCAGACGATCAACGCCTTTTACGGCGGCAGTCTCAATTTTTCCCTGTTTCGGAGCGAAAAAATCGCCGAGCTTTTCGCCCCGTCCAACAAAAGCGATTCGAAGACGGTTCTGATCTACAACGACGACCCCTCCCAGCGTTCGGCGATGGCGATCGAACTCTTCGATTACGGCCACAACCCGATCATCGCGCAGAGCAAAAAAGAGTTCGACGAAAAAAAGCAAAATCCGGATCTCTATTATGCGATCATCGAAGACACCTACCTGGGGCTTTTCGGGCAGAAAATCGCGACGCGGGTGACGGGGAACGCGGTCATTTATACGATTTCCAATTTCCTTGATGCCGAAGTCACCAACACCTTCAACATCGCCTACCATCTCAACTCGCTCAACGTCGGCTTCCGTCTCTTCATCTTCGACGCCTACAAAGTGGTCTCGATGAACGTCCATGCCCTGAACTTTTTCACCAAACTCGCCTCTTCCGCCGCCGAATACAATGCGACGATCTGTTTTGTGGGGCTGACGTTTGAAAAAACTCCCGAATCGTTCAAACACGACATGGAAGACGTCGGCATCCTCTTTTTCGACCAGATGGACGACATCCTCAAAAACAAAAAATTGCTCCAGGACCTGGGGGGAAGCGCCTCCTCCTCCAAACAAACCCGCTCGATTAACAAACCCCTGATCAACGAGCTTCCCAATTTCATCGAAGCGACCGTTTCGACCATCTCGATGATGACCAATGCGACCGCCGTCAAAAACTCGGTCAACATCCAGCATCTCGAAGTAACGATGGCGTACAACAAATATGCCAGTTCGATCGGCTTTTACGGGGACGTGGACGGGATCATCATCCTCATCTTCCCGAAAAAAATCGCCCAGAAAACGTGTGCGCTTCTCATCGGGGAATCGACCGAGGATGAAGAAGCGATCCTCGATTCCCTCGCCGAATTCGTCAACATCATCGGCGGACGGGCGAAAACGCTGCTCGCCGAGAAAAAAATCCGCGTCGACATCACCCTCCCCCGCACCTACCACAACGTCGACCAGTTGATGGAAATGGCCCAGAACAAAAAAGGGGTTCAGGTCAACCTCGATTTCGAAGGAAGCCAGTTCACCTTTTTTCTGACGCGCTGAACGGGTCTCCATTCCGCCTCTTTGAGGGTGAGCCGCATGCTACCCGCCCGACCAAAGCTCTCTCCAAATCTTTTTTGCTAAAATAGCGGAAAAAAAGTAAGGTGTTGCCCATGCTCGTCGCCCCGAGTGTCCTCTCCGCCGATTTCGGCAATCTTGAACGCGATGTCCGCGCCATCTGCGACGCGGGGTGCGATCTGGTCCACGTCGACGTCATGGACGGCCATTTCGTCCCGAATCTCACCATCGGACCGGTCGTGGTCAGCGCGATCGCCGCAGCCGCCACAAAACCCCTCGACATTCACCTCATGGTGCAGAACAATACTTTTTTCGTCGATCTTTTCGCCCCGCTCAAGCCCGAATACATCACCTTCCACATCGAAGAAGAAAAGCATCCCCACCGCCTCGTCCACTACATCCGTTCGCTGGGAATCAAACCGGGAATCGTCCTCAATCCCCACACCCCGGCTGAGACGGTCGAATACCTCCTCGCTGACATCGACATGGTTCTGGTGATGAGCGTCAATCCCGGTTTCGGGGGACAAAAATTCATTCCCGGCGTCATCGAGAAAATCAAACGCCTCAAAACGCTTCGCGATCGCATCAACCCCTCCTGCCTCATCGAAATCGACGGCGGCGTCGGGAACAAAAACATCGCGGAGCTCAAAGAAGCGGGCGTAGACGTATGCGTCGCCGGCAGCTACGTATTCGGCCAAAGCGACTACAAGGCCGCCATCGAAAGCTTGAAAATCTGACCATGCGCGTCAAGATCTGCGGCATTACGAACCTCGAAGACGCCCTGTACGCGATTGAAGCCGGGGCCGATGCTCTGGGCTTTGTTTTCTACCCCGAATCGCCCCGTTACGTCTCGGTCGAAACAGCCGCCGCGATCATTTCGAAGCTCCCCCCCTTTGTCGAGAAAGTCGCCCTGTTCGTCAATGAATCCCCCGAACGGATCCGTGCCGCCTGCCTCCAAAGCGGATGCACCCTTGCACAGATTCATTTCGACGTCGAAGACGATTTTTTCGCTTCCGTCGCGTATCCTGCACTGCGGGTCGTCCGCGCCCGCAAGCCCGAAGACATCACCGCCCATTCCGACGAATACCGCCTCATCGACGCCTTTTGCGAGGCGTACGGGGGGAGCGGCAAACGGCTCAACATCGAATGGTTTGAGAACGTCGACTGCTCCAAAATCATTCTCGCCGGGGGGCTGGATCCCGACAACGTCGCTTCCCTCAAACCATACGGGTTCTACGGCGTCGACGTCAGCAGCGGGGTCGAAGCTTCCTACGGTAAAAAAGACCCCCAAAAGGTTCGCCGTTTCATCGCAGAGGCGCGTGCGTGAATTCGCTCGATCCCAAGCTTCTTGCACGTCTGACCAGATACGGCATCCCTGCGGCGGAATTCGAATTGCTCGTCGGAAGCGCGGAGGAGATCGAATTGCTCAAAGCCCAGGGGCTTAATCTCCTGCTCGATAAAGACTCTTACCGCCTCCGCAGCGCGATCGATTCGGTCGATGACACCCTGTTTTGCGTCGTCGACATCGAAACGAACGGTTCCAAACCTTCCCGTGACCAGATCATCGAAATCGGCGCGGTGAAACTTCAAAACGGCCGTATTCTCGACACCTATGAGAGTCTTGTCTACTGCACCGAGATTTCCGAACAGATCAGCGAGATCACCGGTATCCGTGTCGAGCATACCCTTCAAGCCCCCCCGATGGCCAAAGTGATGCGTGAATTTCGTCTTTTTCTGGGCGATGCGGTGTTCGTCGGACACGATGCCAAATTCGACTACAACTTCGTTTCGGCGATGATGGAACGCTCTGGCCTTTCCAGACTGCTCAACCGATCCCTCTGCACGATCGATCTGGCCGAGAGGACGATCGAATCGGAGCGTTACGGCCTCGCCTATCTCAACGACCAGCTCTCACTCTACAAAGAGGCGACACATCACCGCGCCCTGTCGGATGCGATGACGACGACCAAGCTCCTTAAACGGACTCTGGCCCTCATTCCCCCCTCCATCGCCAGCGGCGAAGAGCTGATCGCCTTTTCCAAAGAGGCCAGACGGCTCAAGCGTCCGAAACCCAAACCCGAAACCGGCGATAGCGAAGAGAAAATATCCGTATAAACCCCGCATGAGGGTAAAGGAAGAAAACGAAGGTTCCGCCGGAGCGGAAAAGAGAGGTTATTCCGAAAAACGGCCCATACCGACGAGGCGGCGGTAACGTTTTTCCAGGCGCTCCGCGTCGTCCAGCGCGCGCAGGGTCTCCACCTGTTCGAGGAAATAGGTTTTCAGGGCATCGGCGGCCCCTTCTTTGTCACGGTGGGCACCGATCAGCGGTTCGTCAATGACGTCGTCGATCAGATCGAGTTCTTTGAGGTCGGCGCTGGTGATTTTAAGCGCTTTGGTCGCCGCTTCGACCTTCGCCGGATCGTTCCACAAAATCGCCGAACACCCTTCGGGAGAGATAACGCTGAAGACCGAATAACGCATCATCGCCAGCCGATCCGCAACGCCGATCGCGAGCGCCCCGCCGCTTCCCCCTTCGCCGATAACGACGGAGACGGTGATCGTATTGAGGTTCGAGAGTTCCATCAGGTTGCGGGCGATCGCTTCGCTCTGGTTACGTTCTTCCGCCCCAAGACCCGGGTATGCGCCCGGAGTGTCGATAAGCATCAGGACGGGGATGTTGAATTTCTCGGCCATTTTCGCCGCGCGGAGCGCCTTACGGTACCCTTCGGGGTGCGGCATACCGAAATTGCGCTTGAGCTTGTTCTTGGTCCCACGCCCTTTTTGTTCGCCGATCACCATGACCCGCTGGTCGCCCATGGTTCCGATATAGCAGACGATGGAGAGGTCATCGCGAAAGTGGCGGTCACCGTGAATTTCGTACTTTTTGTCGAGTATGAGGTTGATGTAGTCGAGCGCGTAAGGACGGTCCTGATGGCGCGCGAGCTGAAGTTCCTGATAGGGAGAGAGGTTCGAATAGGTTTTTTCGACTTCTCTGGCCAGATCCTGCTTTAGAATCTCGACGGCATGATGGTCGCAGCGGACCTCCGCGCTGATGATCTCTTCTTGGATCTGGCGGATGTTTTGTTCAAAATCTAGATAGGTCGCCAACGGCTTGCCCTCTTATATTTTTTTGAAAATGACGACCCCGTTGGTACCGCCAAATCCGAATGAGTTGCTCATGACAATATTGAGATCCGCTTTGCGCGCGGCATTGGGAACGATGTCCAGATCACAATTTTCGTCAGGATTGACGTAGTTGATCGTCGGAGGGATGATCCCATCACGTATCGCCATGATGCTGATAACTGCTTCGATACCGCCTGCCGCACCCAGGCAGTGGCCCGTTTGCCCTTTGGTCGAACTGACCGGCGGGCAGTTCTCTTTGCCGCCGAAAGCGATTTTCAATGCCGCCGTTTCGTTTTTATCGTTGGTCGGCGTACTGGTACCGTGGGCATTGACGTAATCGACTTTCGGATTTCCGGCCATGTTCAGCGCCGCTTTCATCGCACGCAGCGGCCCTTCAAGGCTTGGTGTAGTGATGTGGTTGGCATCGCCGCTTTCACCGAAACCGATCACTTCGGCGTAAATTCGGGCACCGCGGGCTACCGCGCTTTCGTACTCTTCCAGGACGAGGGCTGCCGCCCCTTCACCCATGACGAATCCGTCGCGCTCCGCATCGAAAGGACGTGATGCGTGTTTGGGGTCGTCGTTGCGGGTGCTGAGGGCTTTCATAGAGGCAAATCCGCCGATACCGACGCCGGTAATCGCCGATTCGGCCGCAACGACCAGCATTTGGTCCGCTCCGCCGATCATGATGGTTTTTGTCGCTTCGCTGATCGCGTGCGTTCCCGCCGCACATGCCGTGACGGCTGAGAGGTTCGGTCCTTGCAGGCCATGCTCGATCGTAACGAAGCCGCCGAGCATGTTCACCAGTGCGCCGGGGATGAAGAACGGAGAAATACGTCTTGGACCTTTTGTCTCGAGGATGATGGAGTTACGCTCGATGGAAGGAAGCCCTCCGATTCCCGATGCGGCGTCAATACCGAAACGTTCTTTGTTGAAACCTTCGGGGAAATTGGCATCGGCCATCGCTTCCTGGGCCGCTTTGATCCCGAGCTGGATGAAACGGTCCGCTTTTTTGACCTCTTTGGGGTCCATCACGGTTTCGGGGTCGAAGCCTTTGACTTCACCGGCAATCTGGGCGCCTTGATTCGAAGCGTCAAAAAGGGTGATCATATCGATGCCGCACTCACCTTCGCAAATCGCTTTAAAGGAGCTCTCTTTGTCATGACCAAGCGCATTGATCATTCCCAATCCGGTTACTACTACTCTTCTCACATTCTCTCCTGATGGTGGATGGTCTGAAACTTTAGCTCCATTGAGCCAATCTCTTAGACCATGAATTTATGGTGGGTGCTTATCAAGGCGTACGCCTCGATAAAGTTTTTAGTTTTTGCTTTCGATGTAGTTGATTACATCTTGAACAGTTTGGATTTTTTCCGCTTCGTCGTCAGGAATTTCGATATCGAATTTCTCTTCAAGAGCCATTACCAATTCTACAACGTCGAGGCTGTCCGCGCCGAGGTCTTCAACGAATTTAGAATCCTCTTTTACTTCGTCCGGGTTAACGCTCAGTTGCTCAACCACTACTTCTTTAATATCGTCCAAAAGTGCCATAATAGCTCCTGTTCTAATGAATAAAATCGCATAATTATAGCATATTTAACTTAAGAGGGGAAATCCCCCCTTACATCAGCATCCCGCCGTTGACCTTGAGGGTTTCGCCGGTGATGTAGCTCGCGTGATCGCTGAGCAAAAATGCCGTCGCTTCGGCCACCTCTTTGGCTTCGCCGAAACGGCCCATCGGGATTTTGGAGGTGAACGACGCCTTGATCTCCTCGCTGAGAACGTCCGTCATATCGGTCGCGATGAAACCCGGGGTGACGGTGTTGTAACGGATACCGCTCGAAGCGGCTTCCTGTGCGAAACTTTTCGTCATCGCGATGACTCCCCCTTTGGAAGCCGCATAGTTGGTCTGCCCCGCATTGCCCGTCTCCCCGACGATCGAAGCGATGTTGACGACGGCGCCGAATTTTTTCTTCCGCATCGCTTTGAACGATTCGCGGCAGCCGACGAAAGCTGAAAGGAGATTGGCGTTGATGACCGCCATGAAATCGTCGCTTTTCATCCGAAGCGCCAGTCCGTCTTTCGTAATCCCGGCGTTGTTGACCAGATACGAGAGCTCCCCGTCGGCATCGATGATCGTCTGGATCGCGTCGACGAATGCCGCTTCGTCGGCAACGTCGAATCCGATCACCGCCGCCGTTCCGCCCGCCGCTTCGATCTGTGCTTTCACTTCGTCCGCCGCCGCCGCGCCGCTGCGGTAATTGATCCATACTTTAAGACCGTATCCCGCCAGCACTTTTGCCACTTCCGCGCCGATTCCGCGGCTTGAACCCGTTACCAATACATTTTTACCCGTAAATTTCATGTGATTCCTTATTTTGTAATATTCTTTTCTCCCGCATCCGAAAGATGCGGACAGCCTCAGGAGATTGCAAAGGACTTGCGTTCGATGCGTTTATATCAATGCCCCGTCCATCTCTGCGGGGATCTGCAGCCCCATCAGCTTCAGTACCGTCGGTGCGACGTTGTTGAGCGCGCCCGGATGGACCTGCTCGACCCCCTCGGCCATCACGAAACACCACACTTTCCCCACCGTATGGTTGGTCAGCATGTTCCCCGCGTCGTCGCGCATCTCTTCGCAGTTGCCGTGATCGGAGGTGAGGACCATCGCATAATCGTTGCGCTTGGCGGCCTCTACGATCCGGCCGAGCTGTTCGTCGACCGCTTCGACCCCTTTGATCGCCGCTTCGAAATTCCCCGTATGGCCGACCATGTCGCCGTTGGCAAAATTGACGACGACGAAATCGATCCCTTCGTCCATCGCCCTGACCACTACGTCGCCCACTTCGGAAGCCGACATTTCAGGCTTCATATCGTAGGTTTTAACCTGCGGACTGGGGATCAGCACCCGCGTTTCGTTCTCAAAAGGTTCCTCGACCCCGCCGTTAAAGAAAAACGTGACGTGGGCGTATTTTTCGGTTTCGGCAGTGTGCAGCTGACGTAGCCCGGCTTTGGAAATCACCTCGGAAAGGACGTTTGCGGGGACTTCTTTGGGGAAAAGGACGGGATAGGGAAAGTTTTTGTCGTACTGCGTCATCGTCGCCATGTGCGTCGGTACGAACTCGCGCGCAAAGCCGCCGAACGCCGGATCGCCGATCGCGGCGGTGAGTTCGCGCATCCGGTCGCTGCGGAAATTGAGCATCAGCACCGCATCCCCGTTTTTGAAGCCGTCGTAGCCGTCGAACGCAGTGGGTGTGATGAATTCGTCGGTCTCGCCCGCGGCGTAGGCGTTTTCGATGTAGTCAAAAGCGCTCTGTTCGCTCAGGGGATGGGCCCTCACGATCGCATCGTACCCTTTTTGGACCCGTTCCCAGCGGTTGTCGCGGTCCATGGCGAAAAATCGCCCCCCCAGCGAAGCGATGCGGATATTGCTGTACGCGTGCGCCGTGACGTGGTGCAAAAAGAGTTTCGCCGACGTCGGAGCGACGTCGCGGCCGTCGGTGATCAGGTGCAGCCATACCTCTTTGCCCGCTTCGGCGGCGATTTCGGCGACTCCCATGATGTGGTCGATGTGCGAATGGACTCCGCCGTCGCTCATCAGGCCGATCAGGTGCAACCGCTTGCTCGTTTTGAGCAGTCCCGAAAAAACGGGGTTTTTGGCGAAGCTCTCTTCCTGAAGCGCCAGCGAAATTTTGACGAGATCCTGGTACAGTACCCGTCCGCTTCCGATGCTCATGTGCCCCACTTCGGAATTGCCCATCTGACCTTCGGGAAGGCCGACGCTGAGACCGAACGTGTCGATCAGCGAATGGGGAACGTCCGCAAACAGCCGCTCATACGTCGGTTTGCGGGCCGCGTGGAACGCATTGTAATCGCGTTTGGGCGAATAACCGATCCCGTCGGTGATGACCAAAACGGTTTTTTTGCTCAAGTTGGCTCCTTGATTAATCAAACTTTGTGCGGATTATATTAAAATGTCACTTTTGCATTGCTTTTGAAATCTTATCAGAAAGAAAAGAGTTAATTTAATGTTATATTGGTTTCATCAGATTCTCGGCATCAACCTCTTCCAGTACATCACCGTCCGCGCGGGTGTGGCGTTTTTCATCGGCCTGTTTCTCACCCTTTTTCTCATGCCCCGTTTCATCGCCTGGGCACAACGTTCCAGCCGCGTTCAGCCCATCAACGAATACGTCAGCGCCCACCAGGGGAAAGCAAAAACCCCGACCATGGGGGGAATCGTATTCGTCGCTTCCACGATCATCGCTTCGCTGCTGACGGTCAACCTTCTCAACCCGTTCGCCGTGGGTGCGATTCTGACCCTGATTTTCTATGCCTACATCGGTTTTACCGACGATTGGGGCAAAATTCGCGGCGGCCATAATCTGGCCGGACTCACCGCTCGCGCCAAAATGGCCCTACAGCTCATCTTCGGTGTAGCCATCGGGGCTTTTTTGATCTATTACGCGAAACTCGATACCGGATTCTACCTCCCGTTCATCAAATCCAGCCTTTTCGACATGGGGTGGTTCAGCATTGCGTTCTGGGTCCTCGTCATCATCGCCACTTCCAATGCCGTCAACCTGACCGACGGCCTTGACGGTCTGGCGACGGTCCCTTCGATTTTCGCCCTCCTTTCACTGAGCGTGATTGTCTACATCGTCGGTAACGCCGCACTCGCCCACTACCTCCTGATGCCCAAAATCCCTGCAGGGGAAGTGGTCATCATCTCGGCGGCGCTGATGGGTTCGCTGCTGGGCTTTTTGTGGTTTAACTGCCATCCGGCACAGGTCTTTATGGGGGACAGCGGTTCCCTTACGCTGGGGGCTTTCATCGCTTACATGGCCATCATCGGGAAAAGCGAAGTGCTCCTGATCCTCATCGGCCTTATCTTCGTTATCGAAACCGTTTCGGTCATCTTGCAGGTGGGAAGCTATAAACTCCGCAAAAAACGGGTTTTCCTGATGGCCCCCATCCATCACCATTTCGAGATGAAGCAATGGGCGGAGAACAAAATCATTGTCCGTTTCTGGATCATTTCGCTCCTCTCGAACATTCTCGCCCTCATCACCCTCAAAATCCGCTAAAAGAATTGCCATGAACCATCAGAATATCGCCTGCTTCGGGTACGGGAAAACAACCCGTGCCATCGCCAAACGCCTCGGCCCCTGCACTTTTTTCGACGACAAGGCGACCGAATCGTACACCGACGAGGACGGGAATCTCGTCCGCCCGGTCAGTGAGTTCGATACGACCCTCTTTACTCATGAGATCACCTCTCCGGGTATCCCCCCCTACCATCCCCTGATCCGTCAGGCATCGCATCTTATCAGCGAATACGATTTTTTCGCCCCGCAAACCCCTTTTAGCATCTGGATCAGCGGTACCAACGGAAAAACCACGACGACGCAGATGGTCGAGCACCTCCTCGCCGACCGCGGCGCGATCAGCGGCGGCAACATCGGCACCCCGCTCGCCGACATGTCCCCCGAAGCCCCCATCTGGATCCTGGAAACAAGCTCCTTTACGATGCACTACACCAACACGGCGCGCCCGAACGTCTATGCCCTCCTCCCCATCACGCCGGACCACGTCAGCTGGCACGGGAGCATGGAGGAGTACATTGCGGCGAAGCTCAAACCCCTCTCGATGATGAAAGAAGGCGAAGCGGTGATCCTCCCCAAAGCATACGCCGATACCCCGACAAACGCGTTTAAAATCCCCTACGAGACCGAGCATGACCTCGCGGAGTATTTCGGGATCGACACCTCCAAGATCAAGTTCAAGGGGGCTTTCCTGATGGACGCCCTGATCGCGATGGGGATCGACAAAATCCTCTTCGACCGTATCGACTACGACAAGATCAACGCCTTCGTCCTCGATCCGCACCGGCAGGAAGAGTTTCGTGACGTGAAGAGCCGCCTGTGGATCAACGATTCCAAGGCTACGAACATCGATGCGACCCTCGCGGCATTGCGCACCTACCACGATGAGAAAATCCACCTCATCCTCGGGGGCGACGACAAGGGGGTCGAGCTCGAAGAGCTCTTCGCCCCCCTCAAAACCTACGACGTCGCTGTCTACGCGATCGGTTCCAACGCGGAACGGCTTGAAGCGCTCTGCGCCAAGTATACGATCCCCTGCACCCTCTGCCGTACCCTCGACGTCGCGGTCGCCGAAATCGATCGGGTTCTCGACGACAAGAGCATCGCAATGCTCTCCCCCGCCGCCGCGAGCCTCGATCAGTTCACCTCGTACGCCGAACGCGGGAACCTCTTTAAAGCGCACGTCAACGCACTCGCATAAGCCGATTTACCCTTTAAGCTTGTTTTTAAGCTAACGGGGGTATAATTTCGGCCTCACAAACGTGGCCAATTAGCTCAGTTGGTAGAGCAAATGACTGAAAATCATTGTGTCCTTGGTTCGATTCCGAGATTGGCCACCACCCTTTAAAACAATTTCCCCTGATACTTCCTAAGCACTCTTTGAAATCCTAATTTTCGGTTCTTATCGCCCATTAATTTTTTCCGTGTTACATTGTTCCGCTACAGAAGCACGTTTCGCATCCATACCCTCGTAGATCATCAAGAAGCACGCTTCTGTAAATTCTCGATAAGGGGTTATCCATGTTGCTCACACGTTTCGACCCGTTTAAAGAGTTGCGTTCGCTCGAAGAACGCTTCCATACCGCTCTCTCAACCGATCCGAAAAAAGATTTTTTCGCCTCGTTCACCCCCTCGGTCAATACTCGGGAGGGGAAATACGCCTACCACATCGACGTCGATCTCCCCGGCGTGAAAAAAGAGGACATCAGCGTCAAGGTGGAGAACAACGTCCTCACCCTCAAAGGGGAACGCAAGACCAAAGAAGAGGTGAAAAAAGAGGATTATTACAAGATGGAGAGCAGTTTCGGAAGTTTTACCCGCAGTTTCACCGTCCCTGAAAACGTCGATGCCGAAAACATCCACGCGGAAAACAAAGACGGCGTTCTCGAGATCACCCTCCCCAAGAAAGAAGGAAAAAACAAATCGGCCAAAGAGATCAAAATCAAATAACGCCGTTTTGACCCTTCTAAAGGAGGCCGTCGCGCTGCATCCGCTCCTGCAAGGCGATCAGGATGTAAGCGCTGACCGTCCCGCCGTGGTAGTCGCGTATTTTCTTCTCCCATTCGATCGGGATCGTAATGAGTTTTTTCTTTTTCCCTTTCTCCGGCGTGGCCTCTTCGCGCTCGCTCATGGCGGCGGAACTTTTCACTTTTTCAATATTCTGTAGAAAACTCTTCTTTGCCATTTTATATCCTTTATATATGTTTTATATACTGTTTAAATACTTATTAAATATTCAACAACCCTTTAATCTCTTCGAACAGTTCGTCCATCTCCTGATCGGCGCGACTGAAAATCCGGTATTCCTTGATGCACTTGCCCTCTCCCACCGAATGGGCAAAATCGACCCGTTGGCGCAGTACCGATACGAGCAGTTCGAAATGCTCGGACGTGCAGATAAAATCGATCAGTTCCCCGAACCGTTTCATCGAGGGGTTGATATTGTTGAAGACAACGCGCGTTTTGATCGTCTCCCCCTGAATGTCCGAAAGGCTTTTGAGGATCTCTTCGTATTTTTGCAATCCCATCAGATCAAACGGTTTGTCGCTCACGGGGGTCAAAAGCAGATCCGAAGCGATGATCGCCACGCGGTTGAACGCGCTGTCAAATCCTCCCGAATCGATGATCGTGACGACATCGTCCGTATCCGCCGCCGCATATTCGGCGAGTTCTTCGGCATTCCCGAAATGGAGCATCTCGATCGGTTCCATCCCCTGTTCGCGCCGCAACGCATTGGTCACGGTCAAGGAACGCTGGGTATCGAGGTCGACAATCCGCGTCGGCATGATTTTCGAAAAATTGACGGCGAGGTTCCAGGCGACGGTCGATTTGCCGACTCCCCCTTTTTGATGCGACAGGGTAATAATCATAAATATACCTTCCATATCTTCTAAATATTAAAAGTATATGTTTTAGATACTTAAAGGAGACTCAAGTGACTCAAAAAACCAAAAGCCTTATTGTGATATAATGATAATTATCATTAAAAAGGGGAATAAATGGATGCAGCGTCTCTCTCGGCACGCGTGACCGGGCTGATCTCACAAAACCCCGGAAGCCGCACCTTCAGTTTTGTCGAAGGGGGAGAAAAATACTGGGTCAAACGCCCTGAAGAAGGGGAAGCAAACGGCTGGCACCAAGTCATGTACATCCTCTCTCGAGTGCTGAACAACAATTTTTTCCGCCCGACCGTCGTTACCGACCCAACGGCGTCATTAGCGTACGAAGCCGGGCGTCTGCGGCAACTTCGCGAGGGGGGCATCCGTGTCCCCGCAATCGTTCTGCAAACTCCGAACTACCTTGTGCTCGAAGACGCGGGGACTCCGCTGAGCGTCCTGCTGGGAAGCTCGGCAATGAAACCCGAAGAAAAAAAGCTGCTTGTCTCCCAGCTCTCGAACGCGCTGGCCCAGCTGCACAACCGAGGCTTTTTCCACTCCCGTCCCGCACTCCGCGACATTGCCTACAAAGAGGGGGAAATCTATTTCATGGATTTCGAGGAAAACCTCGAAAAAGCGCTGAGTACCGAAGAAGCGATCGTCCGCGACGGATTTTTGTACGCGCACACCCTTTACCGCAAACTTCGTTCCCCTGAACTCGCCGAAACGGGGCTCGACGCCTACCATCGTGCGCTACGCCCCGACCTGTGGGATAATCTGACTGAAGAGGCCCGCCGCTATCGCATGACGTATCACCTTTTGCGCCCACTGTACCGGTTCCTGGGAAAAGACGGCAAAGCGATCTGCGATACCCTTGCCTACTTCAGACGATTTTAAAGAGTAAAAGGCTGGACGACATGACCGCCATCCCTGCGACGATTCCCCCCATCGTCGTGTGGGAATTGCCGTAAATCCGCGCGGAGGGGAGAAGTTCATCCAGACAGATGTATATCATG
Source organism: Campylobacterota bacterium (assembly GCA_040752835.1). NCBI lineage: Bacteria > Pseudomonadati > Campylobacterota > Campylobacterota bacterium. Next base: position 260,825 of record JBFMGG010000003.1, read on the forward strand.
ATCCCCGCCACGAGCCCGAACGTAATCCCCAGCGTCAGTTCCCCCATCAGCGGCATCAAGACGAAAAAGCCCAATGCCGCCCCCAACGGCTCGGCAAGTCCTGAAAGCAGCGCATAGCCGAACGCTTTTTTCCGCTCCCCCGTCGCGTGATAGATGGGGAGCGACACGGCCATCCCCTCGGGTATGTTGTGAATCGCGACCGCAAGTGCGATACCGATCCCCAACGTCAAAGAATCGAGCGCCGACACAAACGCCGCGAATCCTTCCGGGAAATTGTGAATCGCGATCGCCACGGCGGTAAAAATACCCGTTCGGCGGAGGGCATGGCGCCGCTTGTCGTCGCGGTGACCCGGTTTGAGCCCGGAGAGTTCGGCATCGGTTTTGAGTTCGTGGGGGTTGATGTCGTCGGGAATGAGGCGATCGATCGCAAACGCGACGGCAAAGCCCACAAAAAAGCACGCCAACATCGACGCTTCGGCACCCACCTCGCCAAATCGCGGTACAAAGGCGGATTTTGACTTGACGAGGATTTCGGCAAAGGAGATGTAGATCATCACACCGGCCGAAAATCCCATCCCGACCGAAAGGAGCGCGGTGTTGTCACGGCGGGAAAAAAAAGCCAGCGCCGCCCCTATCCCCGTGGAGAGTCCGGCGAACAGGGTCAGAGCAAACGCGACCGCCAGTTCCGAAATCGTCAGTTCCATGCCGAGCCTTTCATCTCATCGATACTGCGATAGTAGCAAATTTTTTCAAAAGCGCGCTATAATAAACTGACTAAGCGCTGTAAAGGATCGCAATGAACGAACATGAACTGTTAACCGTTTTCGCCGGGGTTATCGCGGTATGCATGGTCTTTATCACCGCCGTGATCGTGGTAATCGGGATTATGGCGTTCAAAACGTTCCGGCGCCTCAACGAATTTATCGGCCATGTCCAGAACGAACTGAGTTTTATTTCGACCAAAGCTGCGGTGACCCTTCACGACGTCAGCGAACTGCTCGCCCATCTCAAAGACGAAACGCGCTCCATCAGCGAAAAATCGCTTCTCGCCCTCCACGAGGTGCGCGACCTTATCAGCTATATCCATTCCGAAACGCAGTCGCTCGCCCTGAAAGCCTCCAACGGCATCGCCAAAGTGACGATCGGAACACTCGCCATCGGTGCCATGTCGCAGATATTCAAGAAAAAATCGAACGAAGGATCTTCGCATGAATGACGACCACAATCTGTTGAGTTTCATCCTCGGGGCGGCGATCGGGGGAGCGGCAGCCTATTATCTGCTCAAACACCAGGACGAAATTGCCGAAAAAATCCGCGAAATCGAAGAGGGGATGAACCTGGAGGAAAACGCGCTGATCGAGCAGGCCAGAAACAAATTCGATGCCCTGGGCGAAGCGATCCGCACCACCTTCCAATCCTCTTCGGCCGATGAAGCCAAACCCTCCCCCGATGAGCTGGCCTCCATCATGGAAGAACTTGCGCGGCTGCGCGAGGAGGTTCGCGCCCTTACCCCCAAAGAGGCTTAATCAGCGGCAACGTCCGCTGCCTCTTTTGCGAACAATCCGAAGAGTCGTAATCGCAAACGCGACGATGGCCGGCCCGAAGACGAATCCCCAGAAACCGAACGTGGCCAATCCTCCGACAATGGCGAAGAAAATGACGAATTCGTTCATTTTCCGTTTCCCGTCGCTCATCGCGCGGTTGACGAAGTTCAAAATCACCAGCTTGACGATGTTGTCGATGAAAAACGCCATCACCGCCCACGAGTAGACGGCAATGACGAGTGCATTGACGATATTTCCCTCAAAATATTCGTTCAACGCGACGGGTACCCACACAAGAGCCGTTCCGACCACCGGTATGATCGCCGAAACGGCGGTCATGAATCCCAGCAAAAACGGGTTATAGCCGTCAAAAAATGCAATCAGTCCCCCGAATGCGACCCCCTGCGCGAGCATTACCCCGCCGAACGTGTAAAACACGACCGCCGTCGTCGTCACCATGTCCGAGAGAAACTCTCTCTTCGCGTCGCGCGCCAGAGGGATGATCGGCAGGAAAAACAAGGCGATGCTGCGGCCGTACCATGTCAGAAAAAAGAAAAAGACCACGATCATCGCCATTTCGCCGAGCATCGCAATAAAGGTCGTCAGTCCGCTCCCCAGCCATGAGGCCAGTGCCGTCACGATCTCGTCTTTATGCACTTTTCCCAGCGCGATGACCGAATACAAAGGCTCCTGAAGCCACGCCAGATACGGCGGGAGCATCCAGGGCAACGCGTCGATACGGTCGCCCAGGGCCCGCAAGGAGGCGATTGAACTCTCGGGGCGATCGAACAGTTCGTAAACGAACAGGGCGATGGGGACAAACATGATCAGCGACAGTCCCAGCGTAACGACGGCGGCGGCAATCGGAGACGCGACCGGTTCGAGTCCGGAAAAACGGCGCAACCGCAGTTCGACAAGACGGTGCAGCGGATAGACGACCATCGCCAGCAGCAAGGCGAAAAAAAAGCTTTTAAGAAAAGGGAAGAAAAGCCACAGGCAAAGCCCGATGGCACTGAACAATATGAAACGGACGAACAGACGGTTTTCCATGATTTTCCTCATCCTTGCTGGGAATCGACAAAGCGTTTGAAACGGCCGTCGAGATTTTCAAGCTCTTCCCGGCTCCCCTCTTCGAGAACGGCACCGTTTTCGAGGACGTAGATGTAATCGGCCTGCGTAATGGTACTCAGGCGATGGGCGATGATAATCACCGTCCGTCCGCTCAAAAATTCTTCCAACGCTTCGAACAGGGCACTTTCGGTATGGACGTCCAAAGCCGAGGTCGATTCGTCGAAAATGACGGCCCCCGGATCGGAGAGAACCATCCGTGCGATCGAAAGGCGCTGCCGCTGCCCCCCCGAGAGCCGGATTCCCAATTTTCCGACCTGCGTTTCCAACCCCTGGGGAAGGGTCCGCACAAACGGCTCGAGCTGGGCGATCCGCAGCGCATTCCAGATCACCGCATCGTCGACCGCGTCTCCCATCGTCAGGTTAAAACGGAGCGTGTCGTTAAACATCAGCGGTTGCTGCAAGACGACGAATACGTTCGCACGCACCCGTTCAAACCCGATTTCACGGACACTCAGCCCATTATACACTATGTCCCCGGCGGTGGGGGGATAAAATCCCACCAGTAATTGTGCGAGGGTGCTTTTTCCGCTGCCGCTTGACCCGATCACGGCAATCCGTCCTCCGCGCGGAACGTCGAGCGTTACCCCCCTTAATACAGGGCGGTCGGGATCGTAACCGAATACGAGTTTGTCCGTGCGGATCGCTATCCCTTTTCCTCCGAAAGGGTCCTGAACGTTTCGGTAGCGGGGTTCGGAAGGGAGCGCAAGGAGTTCGTTCACCCGTGACAGGGCATTTTTGGCATTGGCATAGCTGTATTGCAGGGACAACAGCTCCTGAACCGGCGTCATCATAAACCACAGGTAACCGAACACCCCGAACATCATCCCGATCGAGAGATCCGAATGCAACACCATGACGAGTCCCAGTGCCCGGAACACCTCGAAGCCGCTCAGAAACAGCGTGTAGGAATAACGCTCACCCGCAAGGGCACGGATACCGTAGAGGGTAGCACTCTCTTTGAGGATGCGCGCCTGCTCGGTCGCACGCGCGATGAAACGCTCTTCTTTGTTGCTGGAACGGATCTGGCCGAAAAGATCGCACATCTGGGCGAGGGTATCCGACAGCTCTCCGATGGTCCGGTTCTGCTCTTTTTTGAGTTTTCCGACGCGGCCCGATATTTTACGGGTCAGCATCATGATCAATGGCTGGAAAATAAGGATAAGGATTCCAAAGAGCGGGTTGATCCAGATCAATACGACCGCTACCCCTACCAGCGTCGCGACCGAGACGATCAGCCTGGAAAGCGCTCCCCCCATAAACTGCTCGATTGTTTCGATGTCGGTGACGAGGTTGGTGACGACCGTTCCGCTTCCGAGGCGTTCGTACGCGCTCATCGAAACGTGTTTGAGATGTTCGAGCGCACGGCGGCGAATGTCGAAACTGATCTCCTGGGAAAGGGTCACGAAAAATTTCTGGGAAACGACGCTGAGAATGAAAAACACAAACCGCAGGGCGATCGTCACCCCAAGGACGGTCCCGATATACACAAGCGGTTCGGCAGGGAACCCCGCACGCTCGATCGACGCGGTGATCCATCCCCCTTTTTCCAACAGTACCTCATCCACCAGCAGCGGGATCAACAGCGGGATCGGGATCGATACGACGGTTGCCGCCAGTGCGATCAGGTTCCCCCACAGCAGGGGAGCCTTGTAACGGCTCATTAAAGAAAGGAGGGTTCTGAAAGTAATCATGACGTCATTATATCCATACTATGGTGTATAATTCCGTCATCAATTCCGAACGAGGGACTATGGCAAAAGGGTTCGGCGGGAAATATTTCTCGCTTCAGGCAATCACCGCAACGGTCAACGCAACGACGCTGCACAACCATTTCGTGCGGACCCGGAACTGCCATAACCGCCGTTATGCCGCCTTGGATGAGAGCATCGGCGATCCCCCTCCCGACGATGCCGATCTCCTCCTCGAAACGATCGAACCCTTCACCCCGAAGGTCTCCCGCTGCCAGTGCCACTGTAACCGTTTTTTCGGCCGCCGCACGCGGTGCGTACTTTTCGTCTCGTCATTCGTCCCCAGACTCCGTTTTTTATTCCGACACTTTCATACCGATACCTCTCCGCCCCTCGAAACACCCCCTTTTTCGTTTTAATCCGCACCATTGTCCGTCATGTCATGACACCCGTTTGATGCAATAACGGAGATTTGTCCTAAAACATGACCTTACCGTTTGATATCTGTAAGGAAACGCATTATGAAAAACACCCTATCCCTCCTCGGATTTCCCCGCATCGGAGAAAACCGGGAACTCAAATTCGCCCTCGAAAATTACTGGAAAGGCTCCATCAGCCTCTATGAACTGAGTACCCTCGCCGCCGATCTGCGCCGGCGCCACTGGCTGTTGCAGCGCGATGCCGGGATCGACACCGTCGCGATCAACGATTTCAGCCTCTACGACAACATGCTCGATCTGATGGTCATCCTCGGTGCCGAACCGGAGCGCTTCGGCGATCTTTCCGATCCTCTGGAGCGCTATTTTGCGATGGCACGCGGTGATGCGACCCACACCGCCCTGGAGATGACCAAATGGTTCAACACCAACTACCACTACCTCGTCCCCGAGCTGCACGAGCGTTTTGCATTCGGCGTCGTGAACGCCGACAAAATCATCGGCGAATGTCATGAAGCCAAAGCGCTCGGACTGAATGGGACCATTCAGCTCATCGGGCCGATGACCTTTCTGGCCCTCTCCAAATGCCCCGAAGCAGTCCGCCGGGCGCTGTTCGACAAACTCCTCGCCCAGTACGCGACGCTGCTCGAAACGCTCGGAGCATTGGGGGCGACGATCGTCTTCCATGAACCCGCCCTCGTCTGCGATCCGACCCCCGAGGATCTCTCCCTCCTGAAAATCGCCTACGACCGGCTGGGAGTACTGGGAGAGATCCGCGTCGCGACCTATTTCGAACACTCCAACGAGGCGACGGCAGTACTCGTCCACACGCCGATTCGGGGTCTTGTCCTCGATTTCGTCCACGGAACCGACAACCTCGAATCGCTCCGGCGGATCGGAGAGAGCGGCAAAGAGCTCACGGTCGGGATCATCGACGGGCGTAATGTCTGGAAAAACGATCTCGCCGCCTCACTTGCGACGCTCCACACCATCGCAACGCATATCCCCAAAGAGCGGTTGAGTCTGAGTCCCTCGTGCTCGCTTCTGCACGTCCCCTACACTTTGCGTCACGAAAACGCCCTCGCTAATGAGGTCAGCTCGCTCCTGTCGTTTGCCGAAGAGAAACTCGCCGAACTCGCGGCCATTTCGTCAGCGTTTTTTGAAGGAAAACCCCTCCGGGCCGCAACAACAGGGATCAACCGTACCGACGAAGCGGTCCAGAAACGGCTAAATGCCCTCACGATTGCCCACTACAAACGCCCCTACCCCTTTGAGCTGCGCCGGGAAGCCGCGCACGACCTGTTCGATCTACCGATCCTGCCGACGACGACCATCGGTTCGTTTCCTCAAACGGCCGACATCCGCAGAATCCGTCAGGAATTCAAAAAAGGGGTTATCTCTCACGAAGTTTATGAAGACGCCATGAAAGAGGCGATCCGGGAGTGCGTCGCATTTCAGGAGTCGATCGGCCTCGACGTCCTCGTCCACGGCGAATTTGAACGCAACGACATGGTGGAGTATTTCGGCGAGAGGCTGAACGGTTTTGCGTTCAGCGCCAACGGCTGGGTCCAAAGCTACGGGAGCCGATGCGTCAAACCGCCGCTGCTCTACGCCGACGTCAGCCGCCCCGAGCCGATGACGCTGAAATGGAGCACGTTCGCGCAGAGTCTGACAAAGCGGCCGATGAAGGGGATGCTCACCGGTCCCGTGACGATTCTCAACTGGAGTTTCGTCCGTGACGACCAGCCCCGTTCGCTGAGCGCCACCCAAATCGCCCTGGCGATCCGCGACGAAGTGGACGATCTGCAGCGCGACGGGATCACAATGATCCAGGTGGACGAGGCGGCGTTCAAAGAGGGGTATCCCCTTCGCCGCTCCAAACGGGCCGCATACGAGCAATGGGCACTGGAGAGTTTTCTTCTCTCGACCGCCGTCGCCGAACGCGATACCCAGATCCACACCCACATGTGCTACAGCGAATTCACCGACATCATCAAAACGATCGAATCGATGGATGCCGACGTCATCTCGATCGAAACGTCACGCAGCGGGAATCGTCTGCTGAAAATCTTCGCGGAGGTCGGCTACGCGCAGGAGGTGGGACCGGGGATCTACGACATCCACTCGCCTCGCGTACCGAGCGTTGAAGAGATGGAAAAACAGATTTACGCATTGCTTGAGGTATTACCCGCCGACCAGCTCTGGATCAATCCCGACTGCGGGCTAAAAACCCGCGGATGGCCGGAGACAAAAGCGGCATTGGAAAATATGGTCGAAGCCGTTCATCGGGTACGCGCGACCCTCTAACCGGGCTCCCTTGCGGGGGAGACTGCAACTTTTATTCCAAATAATAAAAATTTTCCTTTAGATCAGTGAGTTACTTTTACATGGTTTAGTTGCATTAAAGTTCCTGTGTTACAATTTCTGCACGTTAAAAAAAATCCAAAGGAAATCTCATGCTCGTTACCAAAAAAGCTCCCGATTTTACCGCAACAACCGTTCTGGGGAACAATCAGATCGTCGACAATTTCAACCTGTACGAAAATCTCGGACCCAAAGGGGCCGTACTGTTTTTCTACCCGCTCGACTTTACGTTCGTATGTCCTTCTGAAATCATCGCGTTCGACCACCGTCTTGACGAGTTCACCGCCCGCGGCATCAACGTTATCGGCGTATCGGTCGACTCTCAGTTCAGCCACTTCGCGTGGAAAAACACTCCCGTAAACCAGGGCGGTATCGGACAGGTCCGTTACCCTCTCGTCGCCGACCTGAACAAACAGATTTCACGCGATTACGACGTATTGTTCGGCGATTCAGTAGCACTTCGCGGTTCATTCCTGATCGACAAAGACGGAACGATCCGTCACGCCGTTATCAACGACCTTCCACTCGGTCGTAACATCGACGAGATGCTCCGCATGATCGATGCGATGCTCTTCACCAACGAGCACGGCGAAGTGTGCCCTGCGGGATGGAACAAAGGCGACACCGGTATGAAAGCCAGCACCGAGGGTGTTGCGGAATACCTCGCTTCGCACGCGGATAGCCTTTAATCCTTCTTTCCCCTTGCGGGGAGAAGTCTCTTTTAATCCAAAACTCTCTATCCTTTCTTTATGCAATACTCTTTTTTAGCCTCATATTTACTTATCATCTTTGCCCTCTGGTATTCGCGCCGTGAAAACTTCGGTTTGGAAAAAACGATCCTGACCAACTCGATTCTTGCGATGGTGCAGCTGGGTCTGCTGGGGTACGGGCTCGTCTACCTCTTTAAAATCGAGCATCCGTCTGTGCTGTTTTTTGTCCTGCTCGGAATGGTCACCTTCGGCGCCTTCACGGCGAAAAAACGTTCGCCTCTGGGAGAGGAGAGTTTTAAAATCGCTTTTTTCACCCTCGGCGCCTCTTCGGGGATCGTATTTCTCTCGATGACGGCGTTCGGGGTGATCCACATGGTACCGCACGAGATGATCCCCATCGGCGGGATGATCATCGGCAACGCCCTCAACGTCTACACCCAAAGTACCGAGCGGTTTCGCGCCGAGGTAAAAAACACGATCGAGACGATCGAGGGGATGGTGGCACTGGGTGCCCCACTCAAAGAGGCGCTCTCTTTTGCTTCCAAAGCATCGGTCAAAGCATCGATGATACCGACGATCAACATGCTTCAAACGGTCGGAATCATCCATATCCCCGGGATTACGACGGGGATGCTCCTCGCCGGGGCCGATCCGCTTGAAGCGGTCTCGTATCAGCTTGCCGTCATGTACATGATGGTCGCCGTGGCGCTCCTCTCGGCGTTGTTCGCTACGCTGTTTTCGTACCGCGCCATTATCGGAGCGGCGTTTACAGCCCCTCGCTGAATCTTTGCGCCTTCGGATGGACAAAACAGAGTTTTTCCCACCCCCGATTCGGACGGATCAATGTCACCCGGTGCGCTGATACGGAACGCGAAAGGGCGACGTAAAACTGCGAAGGGGCGAAGATCTCGTTGGTCTCGATGACGTAATCGGCCAAACTCATCCCCTGCGATTTATGGATCGTGATCGCAAACGCCAACGTAAGAGGGAACTGGCTGAGGGTGATGAGTTTCTCTTCGCTCGCCGTACTCCCTTTTTCCACCCAACGGGTTTTAGTGGTATCGACCCGCTCCACTTTCACACTGATCCCATCGGCTTTTTTAACCCAAATCACCTCATCATCCATCGAGGTGATCCGTCCCCGCTCGCCGTTATAGTAGTTCCACGCATTGCGGGTAAAGAGGATCGGGGCACCCACTTTGAACGCCAAAATCGGCTCGATCCGGCTCTCGATCATAAAGCGCTCGACATCCCGATCCTGCATCTTTTTGTCGTGGATCGTGACATAGGTCTCCACCTCGATAATCTCGCCGTGCAGGTGATCCAACTGGGAACGGTTATGGTTTTGGGCGCTGATGTTTTTCCCAAACAGCAACGTCATCGTCGACATATCACTGTTTAACGGTTTAACCAACGCTTCGAGGGCATGATGTGCCTCTTCATCGAGACGGGCATGACGCACTTTCTCCAGCAGGCCAAGAAACTCCGCCTCGTGGGTACGATAAGACCCCTCCAAATGGAGCGTCACCAATCCGAGCCGCTCCCATGAGGGAGATTCAAAGGCAAAATAGATCGGATCATTTCCCCGCGTCACGGGGGGAAGCTGCAAAAAGTCCCCCACTACGATGACCCGACCGTTAAACTCCGCCTGCAATAACCGCAAACGGATCATATCCAGCAGCGGCGCACCCACCATCGAAATCTCATCAATCACGATGAGTTGCATGGATCGGATCAGTTTAAGGATTTTTTTCGAAGGTTCGATTTTCCCGTTCCGTTCGAGTTCCTCCAGCGAATTTGCGATCCCGAGATCGAAAAAACTGTGCAGCGTCTGCCCACCGATCAACGTCGCCGCCATCCCCGTTGAAGCAAGACGGGCAACGCTTTTGCCCTCTCTTTGGTACGCATCGATCACCGCCAGCGTCAGGGTAGTTTTCCCCGATCCCGCCCCACCGGTAATAAAGAGGTTGGAGCGTTCCAGAATGTTCAAGGCCGATTCAATCATAAGATCCTTTCAACACGATCACCCGCCCGAAAGGAACATCCGCTTCCGCAGGGGCGATCCACAACGTCTCATAGGGAGGTTCATACGCCGGAAACGACCCGTCCAGATCGGTAAAATAGAGCAGCGTTCGGGGCTGAGCGTGCCACGTTTCGATCCGCTCGAACACGGGCCGAAAATCGGTCCCCCCTCCCCCGGTCAAAACGTAACCGATGTTTTCGCCGTTTTCAAACCGCGCGTGGGAGCGGATGCGATCGTCGCATACGAGCAAATCGACGCTGTAAGAACCGAAAAGTTCGAGGATCGATTCGATCTCGGCGATGAACTGAGCCAGTAAATCCTCATCGACCGATCCGGAGCTGTCGATCGCGATTGCAATATCCAGGTGGCGGGAATGGGCACCCGGAAGATAGATCCCTTCGTAAAGGAGTTTCTTGCTGGGAGGCAGGATCGTAAAATCGCTGATGTAATGTCCGCCCACCGCATCGCGCAGTTCGCTGCGCCAGTCGATCAAACACCCGCGCTCTTTTCCTAATAGCCGCATCACGGCATTATTGAGCGGATCGTTTTTGGCGAACGCCTCGCGGACCCGCCGTTCTCTTTGGGCGCGGGACAGCTTCTCATCGGCATTCTCCCCCTCCCTCCCCTCGTCCGCGTCGCGGTCGCTGGGCTCCTGATCGAGAAATTCCAAAGCGAGTTCCGCATAGATCTCTTCGGCACTCAGCGTTCCGAAACGCTTATCGTACATCACCGCCGGCGGAACTTCGAACCCGTTGTCGACAAGGAGTGCATTGATCGCGTAATCGCAGGCCATATTCCACAGCCACGGGCTGCGGTTTCCCCGTCGAAAGGTATGGGAAAGCGCTTCATGGAGCGCCGCGTTGCTCAGTGCGAACAGTTTCTGGGCATCGTTCAATCCTTCGATGTAGCCGGCACGGTATTCAAACCGCCCCTCGCGAAAAGCGAAACTTTCAAGATTGTCATTCACGACGCTCTCCATGCCCGCGGCGATCGTCCCGAAAAATGGGTGTTCGAGAAGCAGCCGCGCTTTGAGGGGAGAAAAATCGATCATAACAGATACGCGTACGCTTCGACCCATTCCCCGAAAGCGTCCAGATGTTCCATCGCGACGCCGTGGCGCTGAAGGTCCTGAACGATGAGAACGGCAAATTCATTTTTGAGTTTCAGCGTATAGCGCAGCACGTGCGACACGGTTTTGTCCGAAGGAGATGCGAGGACCCGTCCCACCAGCGCCGAGGAGAGGGCATACAACGCCGAAAGCTCCTGCGGGGCCTCCGCATCTTCGCCCTCGACGATCGCGTCGATGTCGGGCAGGGCATCCATCACCTGCACAAATCCCAGAAAATCGACGGCGGCATCGTGTCCCACCGCGCCGCCGATCGCATCGAGCCAAAGCGGACGGGGCAGATTTGCCGATAAGATCCGATGCACCGCCTCCCAGCTTCGGGGTGTAGGGAAACTCCGTTCGTTGCGCAAGGGATCGAATCCGAACAGCGCCTCGTTTTTAAAAGCGATATAGGCCGTCACCCGCGCGTCGATCCCCTCTCCCAACGCCCAGTCGCGCCAGTCGGCCGCATTGACTTCCATTTCGACGTGAACGAAACGGTTCGCCAGTGGGCTGGGGAGGCGGTATACGACGCCGCGATCCCCTTCGCGGTTTCCCGCAGCGACTATGGCCCATCCTTCGGGAAGCGTGTATTCCCCGACTTTGCGATCGAGGATCAGCTGGTAGGCCGAAGCCTGTACCGCCGGGGCGGCCGAGTTGAGTTCATCCAGGAACAAAATTCCCTCCCCGCCCCTGGGGAGAAACGACGGCGGCGCCCACATCGCACTGTGGGAATCACGTTCGTAAAACGGAATCCCTTTGAGATCGGTCGGATCGAGCAGGGAAAGACGCAAATCGATGCATTCCACCCCTCTCTCACGGGCAATCTGTTTGATGATCGACGATTTGCCGATTCCCGGTGCTCCCCATAAAAATGCGGGAATTTTCGCCCCGATCAAAGAACGCATGGTCGTCAAAGCGTCAAGGGTTCGCATCAGTGCCATCCTATGTTGTGGGTTTGTATGTGCCTGCCGAAGGCGGGATTGGTTTTGACCGCCCTCTCGAAGCGGCGGTCGAGGGAAAGTTGATACAGAAGTTCGATCGGCGTTGCGGGGTTGGCGGCAAGATGGCCGTGAACCTTCGGATCGTCCGAGCCGTAAAGTCTTTCGAGAAATCCTCCCGGCAACGAAGGATTCGACGCCAAAAATTCATCGTATCTTCCCGCATCCATCAGTGCCGCAGCGTGCCGCAGCACGAGCGAAGGATTCGCGGCCAGTGATTGCAAAACCGCCGTATCGTCCGTGTCCATGAGGGTATCTTGCATCGCGTCGTCCAGCGAAGGGTTTGCCGCAAGCTCGGTGGCAAACGCGCCGCGAAGTTTTTCGAACAGCTCCCCCGACAGCAGGGCGTTGCGCGCGATACAATCGGGAAAACGTTCCATCAGTACCGCCCTCCCCTCCGCCGAAAGGGTCGGGTTCCGGGCAAGCAGCTCATCAACGTCCCCCCTTCCCATCAGCTCCGTTTCCAGCAGCAGCGGTTCGCGTCTGGCGAGCAAGGCGGCACGCGAAAGGAGGAGTTTTCGCAACACGTCCAAAGGGGTGCGGGGGTGAAGCGCCATCGCGTCGAGAATGCCCGCAACCGAGCGGTCAACGGGGAAGTCGAGCTCTTTGGCGATCGGCGAAAGTGCGGCAACCGCGCCGATGAGTTCGTGCGTGCCGTAACGCTCGATCAGATGGGCAAGCCCGCTCATGGCATACTGGACGTTATGATTTTTCTCCGGATCGGCGTAAAAACGTCCGATGATCGCAGCGGTCACGTCCCGATTACGGTCGTTGTCGAAAAGCCCTTCGTTTTGCCAGTCGTAGAGCCCGAGCAGCTTGAAAAAAAGCTCGTCGGTGATGTAGGGATTTGCCAAAAAATCGACCAGCCGTTCCTGATCTTTTGAGAGTTTAAGGCTCATCAGGAGGCGGTTGGGTTCGATTGAGCGGCACAGCCACGCTTCGAGGGGCTCGAGTGCTTCGACCGCTATGTTCCCCTCCGCATAGAGCCGTGCCGATTCCGCCTGCTCGTAGGGGTTCATCATCCTCCCCTCAAGCGCCAGCGCCACCTCGAAAGCCGGCATGCGTACCCACTCGATCCCGTGAAGCCTGAGAAGCCGCGTGAACTCCTCTTCACTCAGCGAACGGGTTTTTCCCAACAATAAAACCGATTTTCCGGAGAGCTCGGTGTAATCCATACGGGCATTATAATCCATCAGCCTAAAAATAGGCCCGGCCGCTATAATAACGGCAACTTTTTAAAGGATTGACGATGGAACGACTGATTGAGGGGATCAACGCCTACAACGCCGGAGAATTTTCCCGTGCATACGAAATCCTATACCCGCTGGCCCAATACGAGCGCGACGACGAAGCGCAACTGTACGTCGGAATGATGTATTTTTACGGGGAAGGACTCGAGCAAAGCGAAGAAAAAGCGATGGAATGGTGGAAAAAAGCGATGCGTTCGGGAAATCAGGATGCCGCGTATCGCCTCAGCGAGCTTAAAACCTCGACCAAAACGACGTTTTAGGCATTCCCCAAAACGACGTTGATGCTGTAGCGCATGTCTTCGTCGAGGCTTTCCATATTCCCCAGCATCCAGGAGAGATAGCCGCGGTCGCTTTCAACGATTTCGCTAAGGGTTTTCCCTTTGTATTTTCCGAATTTGAGCGGACGGGAATAAAAAACGGGGGTCTGGGTCAACTCGACGAGTTTGTCGATCGGATTGACTTCGCCGAAGCGTTCGGAAAGCCGCTTGCGCAGCTCGCTCAAAAACAGTTTCAATACCAGCACGTCCCCGATCGCATCGTGAGCCTTCACCTCGATCCCCAGCGCCTGCGCTTCGGCCTGCTCGATTTTGTACAGCCCGAGCCGATAACGGAAATATTGCAAACGGTGCGCTTCTTCATCATCAAACAGATGCTTAGCGCAGCGCAGCGTATCGATCAGCCGCATCCGCGACGTAAAATTTTCTTTTGCCAGCATCCCCAGATCAAACGGGGCATTGTGGATAATCAGGACGTTTTCGGGTTCATTGAGACCTTCGAGGACACGAAATGCCCCCGTCTGCGTACACGTCGGAAGCCCTTCGATCATCTCGGGCGTGATGCCGTGCGTTTCCATGGCCGGTATCGCGATGGGGACTTCGCTCGAACACAGGTCGTTGTAAACTTCTACGTTTTTCCCCTCAAGGACCATGAATCCCAGTTGTATGATCCGGTCGTTTTCGCCCGCTCCCGTCGTTTCGGTGTCGAGTAAGACGTATTTCGCCATCAATACTGGTCGTCGTCTTCGTCGCGGTCGAATTCGTCGTAATCGTCCTCGTCCTCGTCGTCGAAATCGTCCTCATCGTAGTACAAGTCGTCTTCGTCTTCGTCCCCTTCGCGCATTGAGGTCAGCTCGGTATAGAGCTGCTCGGCTTCCTCTTCGTCAAGCTGCCCGCTGTTGATCTCGCCGAGCAGCTCCTTATACTCGTCGCGGAGCGCCTGAAGGTCTTCGAGCTGGGCCCGTTCCTGAGGCGACGCGTCTTTTTGCGATGCGATCGATTCGAAGATATCGTCAATGTGTTCTTCCACGTCGGGGATCAACTCGTTTTGAATCAAATGTTTTAGTTGTGTCAAGTATGCCATCTTCTATTCCTTGCGGTTTGAATAATCTCATTATAGTCTAAAAACAAGAACGAGTACAGAAACGAAAGGAAAAAAAATGACGTTTTTGCAGGGCTTTTGCACAGGGAAAAAGATTGTAGAAATGATAAATCGGATCGAAAAACCGGGGATTTAAAAGGGAGTTTTTAATAAAAAGAATGGTGCGATCGGCGAGATTTGAACTCGCACACCTGTTGGCACTACCCCCTCAAGATAGCGTGTCTACCAATTCCACCACGATCGCAGTTAAAAAGAAAAAAGATCAGCCGAAGCTGACCGAGGGTCATACCCGGAATTACCCGAGGTATGGGTTCGCGTAAAGAGCGATAAGAGCGATGACCAGGGTATAGATAACCTGAGCTTCGATCATCGCAAGAGCGATGAACATAGTTGTCATCAGTTTGCCGCCGAGGCCAGGGTTACGAGCTGTACCGGCGATTGTTGCGGCAGCAGTGCTACCCATACCGATGGCACCACCGAGTGCAGCCAGACCAAGGCCGACACCCGCAGCGATCATCGAGTATGCTTTAAGCGTTTCGTTCACTACTGCTTCTTCAGCACCGAATGCTGCAGCGGCAAGAGCGATCATAAGAAAAAGAACTTTTTTCATGAGTGATCTCCGTAAATTATTCAAAGCCCGTTCGGATTACGTATCCCTACTTATCGCTTCGTGGATGGAATTATAATCCGGTGCAGCTAAAAAATTACTTAGCCCGCCCAAGCCCGATTTTGTTTCCTTTGAATTCGACGATTTCGACCGTGATCTCGTCCCCCTCTTTGACCACGTCGCTCACCCGCGATACGTGGCCGTCGGAGAGGCGGGAAATGTGGATCAGCCCGTCGACACCGCCGGGTAATTCGACAAACGCCCCGAAATCGACGATTTTTTTCACTTTTCCGGTGACGACGTCACCGAGTTTATATTCCACCTTTTCGGGTTGTACCGCGCCGCTGGCGATCCCTTCGATGTGATCGCGCGCTCCTCGCAGCCCTTCGCGGTTTTTCCCGGTCAGCTTCACCGCACCTTTTTTCTTGTCGATATCGATCGTGACGTCGAAGCGCTCGATGATCTCGCGGATCGTTTTGCCTGCCTGACCGATGATATCGGCGATCGAACCCGGATCGACATGGAACAAGTCGGTACTCGGGAGCGTCCCTTCATTCAGCTCGATTTTCGCTTCGGAAGCCAACATGATGTCGATGATATGACTACGGGCCTCTTTAGCCTGAAAGAGCGCCTCGCGCAGGACGTCCAGACGTATCCCTCCGAGTTTGATGTCCATCTGCATCGCCGTGATTCCCTCTTTGGAACCCGCCACTTTGAAATCAAGGTCGCCGTCATGGTCTTCAAGGCCCATAATGTCGGTGAGAATCGCATATTTCTCCCCTTCAGAAACCATTCCCATCGCGACCCCCGCGATCGGATCGGCCATCTCCAGATCTCCCGCACGAAGTGCCATGTAGCCGCCGCACACCGTCGCCATCGATGACGAACCGTTTGACTCAAGGATTTCGGATACGAGGCGCACCGTCTGGCCGTTTTGGACACAGGAGCCCTCGAGTGCCCGTTTGGCGAGATTTCCGTGCCCGAGTTCCCGGCGGCGAGGGGCTCCGATCGGCGAAGGTTCTCCGACGCTGAATCCGGGGAAGTTGTAGTGGACCATGAACGTTTCGTTCTGCGTCCCTTTATCGGTGAGGTTTTCAAACATCTGCGCGTCTTTGGCGCCGCCGAGCGTCAAGACGACGAGCGCCTGGGTCTGTCCTCTGGTAAAGAGTGCCGAAGCGTGGGCTCCGGGGAGAACATTCGTTTCGATGCTGATGGGGCGAACTTCGGCAAGCCCGCGTCCGTCAGCGCGGACGCGTTCATCCAGAATCTGTGCGCGTACCATTGAGCGTTTGACCGACTCGATCGCCTTTTTCAGTTCGTGTTCGTCCCACTCGGGCTTCTCTTTCATGATATTTTTACGGATCGTGCGCAGCGCGGTGCTCCGCTCCGTTTTGGCCATCTGGTTGATCCCTTTTTTCAGGTCATCGGTATGGGTGGCGCGGACGTACTCTGCCATTTCGGCGTTGATTTCGCTGATGACGCACTGCAACTCGAACGGTTCGGCCGCAAAAGGCTTGAACGCCGATTCATACGACGTGTTCGCTTTTTTCAGTTCCTCTTGGGCACGCTCCAAAACGGTGATGAGTTCATCTTCGCTCATCGCATTCGAACGGCGCACCGGCATCGTCTGCGCCATTCCCGCCGAATCGATGATCGGATCGATCATCAGTGCGTCGAGAACCTCAACTTCATCGCTTCCGATGCTTTGCATCTCGATCATCAGCATATCATCCCGGCTTCCGGCGAGGTAGAGATCCAGGGTGCTGTTCTCCATCTCTTCACGCGTCGGATTGAACACGATCTCGCCGTCGATTTTGGCGGCCCGCACCGCGGTCACCGACGTAAAGATGTCGATGTCCGATACGTAGAGTGCCGCAGACGCCGCATTCAGCGCAAGCACCTGCAAATCGGCATCGTTGTCGGCACTAAGAACCATCACCGTGATCTGGATCGGGTTGGCGAATCCTTTGGGAAAAAGCGGACGGAGCGAACGGTCGACGATCCGCGACGTCAGCGTCTCAAAATCGCTGGGTTTGGTTTCTCGTTTGATGAATCCGCCGGGAAATTTCCCGGCCGCGTAACTCTTTTCGATGTACTGCACCGTCAGCGGCAAAAAGTCCTCGTCCACGAAATCGGTTTCGTCCACGACGACGGTCGCTAGGATCACCGTGTTCCCGCATTTGAGCCACGCGGCCCCGTTTGCCTGCTTGGCTACCTGTCCGAATGCGTATGATTCGGTTTTGTTCGTCAGTTCCAGTTCTACGTTATAGTTCATCTCTTTTCTCCAAAATTGTCTCTATCGTCTCTTCCTCGACGGGGTCGAATTCCTGATAATAGCATTGCGTATCGACGTAATCGTCAATCTCATGGACGCAGAAAACGGCGTCCACGATCGGGTCGAGCGCTTCGACCACCTCCGAGGGGATCACCGGTGCGGCGACATATACCGCCTTGGCCTTTTGCGAAAACGCGGTTTTGATCGCGCACATCAGTTTGAGTCCCGTTTCGCTCCCCTCGTCGATGAGCAGGACCGTTTTTCCTTTCATCGACTCGAAATGTTCCCCTTTACGGTATCGGTAGATCGCACTGAGGATTTTCTCTTCGTGTTTGCGCGTCGCTTCGCCGTAGATATAATCCACCTGGATATCAAACGCTTCGATCAGGGGCTGCAGGATTACGATCTCTTCGGTTTCGCTCACCCGCGCGAGTTCGCATTCGCCGTTTTGGGGAGCGGTGATCGATGCCGAGAGAAGATAGTCGATGGGAAGTTTCAGGCGGGTATTGAGGGCGTCGGCAATGACAAGCCCCCCCGCAGAGACCGCGACAAGACTCCATCCTTCGTTTTTCATCCGATCAAGCGGCAGCACCTCTTTGAGCTGGACCGCCGCGTCGGAGCGGTTTTTAAACTTGATCTGCTGCATAACCGGGTTTACCGTGCCATCGATGCGGCACCGAACGTATATTTGATGTCGTTGTCGATAAAGCGCAATCCAAGCCCCAGGAAGAGGTTCTGCGATTGCGGGTTGAGGAAATTGTCCCATCCGCCGTAGAGTTCAAGATGCTTGAGCATCTGGTAGCGCAATTGCGCTTTGAGATGCGCCCGCTCGGAGCGGACGTCGTTGACGGCATTGAAATCGAACGCTTCGGCCGAAAACTTCAGGCGGTCGTGGTTCATAAAATAGTCAAACCCGATCCCCCCGGTCGATTCGATCGCCCCGAAACGGAGCAGGAGATTGTCGAAACGTTTCCCGTACTGGAGCGAATAATAGAGTTCGCTCTCTTTGTGTTTGCCCGGGGGGTTTGTCGTGTATTGCGAGTAATCGTCGGTGCTGATCAGGTCAAACATGTAGTACGTTTCGGGATTGGGAAGGTAGTTTACCCCCAGATAAACCTTGCCGTACTGATCGCGCATCATGTAATCGGTATGCATCGCCACCTGCAGCTCGCTGGTCGTAAAGTTCGAGAGCATCGAATCGACTTTCGCGAACGCCTGCTCCCCGCTTTTGAAGAAGTCCCCCGCGGAGGTGAGAGCCGTTTTGAGCGACGAGCGGTTTTCGCTCAGGATGTCGCTGACGTTGTCTTCGATTTTGACGAATTTATCGACCGCTTCGGGGAGTTTGTGCTCGAGCGCGCCGCTGATGTTGTCCATCCGCGTCGTCAGCGAATTGATCCGGGCCATGATTTCGGGCAGGTCTTTGTTTACCGTATCGGCGCTTTGGGCGAATCCGGCGCTCATCGCCCTGAAATTGGCGATCGCGGCGTGCAGGTCTTCGCGGTTTTCGACGATGACGCCATCTAGGTTGACCCCGACGTTTCGAAAAGCGATGATCGCTTCCTGGATCGCTTTGCGGTGTTCATCATCCAGCGTTTGGCGAAAATCACGCATCAGCAGTTCGAGCTCGCGGGCGGCGGCGTTGACCGAGTCGCTGGTCTGATCGAACGAGGCATAACGTTTTGCCTGCGGCAGAGTGCCCCCGCTTGCAAGCATCTGCGGTGAATCACCGACGACGATATTGAGCACTTTCGTCCCCAGCAACGACTCCTGTGCGACGATGACTGAGGAGTCGAGCGGAATTTTGACCCCTTCGTCGATGGCCAGTTCGAGACGGACCCGCTTTCCTTCGATCGCTATGTCGCTGATTTCGCCGATTTTGACCCCGTTCATCAGAACGTGCGTATGTTCCTCGATTCCCGATGCGTCGTCGACGTAGGCGTTGGCGGGATAGGTTTCACCGCCCCAGGTACCAAACGACGTCACCTGCGTCGAAAGGAACAACAAGGCCCCCAACGCCATCAGAACGAAAAGACCGATTTTAGCTTCCAGTTTCATACGCTGCCTCTTTGTATTAGTTGCCGCTGAGTTTATAGTTGAACTCAGACCCCCCGACCGGTTTGAGGACGATCGTGATAAAGATATACGAATCGTTCACCGAATCGTTTGCACTCGCGTTGGTGAGAATCGGCCGACGGTTCTGAACCAGCCGCAGACCGAAATCCAGACAACGCCGCGAATAGAGGAATCCGATTTCGCTTGTTTTCATCAAATCCTCACGGTAATCGTAGGCGACCGATCCGAATATCCGGTAATTACGGTTGTACTGGTATGCCGCATCGGCCGTCCAGTAACTCGAATAGACCGTCTGGTTGTTCAGGAGCTGGTCGGTGTAGTAGTGGTTGATTCCCGCACTTACAACCCCGTTATTATAGCGCAGTGAATTTTGCTCTTTGGTGATGCGGTTGCGGTCGTGGTGGTAAGAGGTCTGGTTGTAAAACGAAACCGCCTCGGTGATCTGCCACTCCAGCTCGTTTTGCAGCTCCCCGTAATAGCTGCCCGCTTCGTCGAAACGGAAATTCTGCGACAGCCGGTCGGCGAGAATCTGTTTGCCGTCTTCGAAAAGGTAGTTGTTCAGTCCCAGGGAGAGGGTATCGCTGGGCTCGTTGAGGGTATAGTATTCGCACGCGGCATTCGTATTCCCCGGAATACATTGCTGGCTGGAATGAAACGTTTCGTAATAACCGCTGTATCGGCGGCTTCCGGCGGCGGTATAGCTCACGCTCGGGGTAATCGCGTGAACGTACGATTCGTACGGGCGCACCAGCGTCGAGGAGAGGGCGAAAGTGTGGTCCAGCTGCGCGTAGAGCCCCTGTTCGTAACGGTTGGTATCGTCACTGTAAGGGTTGCCGTAAAAACTGATGACCCGCGATGAGGCGTTCATCGTGTAGCTGGCGTCGAGGTATTCATCGAACAGCGCCGTTTGCAATACGACCGGGACGCTGAAATCGCCCTGTATCGCCCGTTTGCCGTCGGGACGGTAATAGTGCGTTGCGGTCGCCTCCCCGTTGATGAGGAGGTGGTCTTCCATAAACGTCTGGAGATAACGGTGATAGTGCAATGTCGGAATCGTCTGGATTGTGCGGTCGTTGTTGGCCAGGTCCAGGTACTGGTAATGTTTGAAATAGGCACCGAGATAATGATCTTCGCCGTTGTAGTAGGCATTGATACGCGACATCACCTGATTCGAGGTGACGTTTTGCGTCTGATCCGATTTTTGGAGGTTCAGGTAATCGACGTCGTTCATCCACGCGCCGTCGACGTACAATCCCGATTCTCCCGGAAGCGATAAGCCGAGCCATTCGCGTAGCGGAGCTTTGTGGATGTAATCGACTTCATATCCGTAGTGTTTCTGGTTCGCAAGGTCCTGTTTCTCGGCGTAAGCGGCCTGTTCTTTGAAATATCCGACGCGAATGGAGCCCTGGGAAGAGAGGGTGTCGACGAAACGGAAATCGGCGTACATCCCCTCCCCGCGCGAAGTACGGATCTGGGGGCGAAGCTCCAGGTCCCACCAGTTGTGGGGGGCGAGGTAGATCGGCTGCTGATAATAAAACCCCTCGGAATTGGACCATCCGAAACTGGGGATCAGCAGACCGCTGCGCCGGGTCCGGTCGGTCGGATACCCGAAATAGGGGAGATAAAAAACGGGGACGTCGTTGATGACGAGGCGGGCGTTAAAGAGGTTCAGCCACATCGCTTCGGTGTCGTAATTCGCACTGCTAAAGCGGATTTTCCAGAGCGGATCGGTCGATTCACATCCCGATACCGCTCCGCTGGAGAGATCAATTTCGTTTTCGCACGCTTCGGCCTCTTCGGTACTCAGCCAGTTGCCGCTCGCCTGATCGAGCATGTAATAGGGCTTTGAATAGCGCTTGTCGGTCGTAAGATTATACCGGGCGTAGTCGCTGATGATGTGGTACTGATTCGCCTTGAAAACGTTCACCGACCCCTTGGCTTCAACGACGGTGGTATTTTTGTCGTAAAACATCTCTTCGGCGCTCATGATCTGGTCTTGATAGAGCATCACAGGGTTTCCCCCCGCATACGCGGTCGAACCATTCATGTCGGCATGGGTTCCGACCAGCTCGACCCGGTCGGAACCCAAAAGTATCGTCGATGCGACCAAACTGATCCAGCCGAACTTACGCATCGATCACCAATGTACGCGCGGTGCGGTCATGCCAGCTACGGCGGTAGGGATCGAGCATCGCCCACAAAAATCCCAGATAGAAAAGCACTTCGCTCACTACGCGGAAAACGCTCCGGTTGAACGCGCTCAAAAATCCCGGGTTCGACAGGGTAGCCAGTTCGATCACACGGATTTTCATGATGATTTTCCCCAGGCTCGCGCCGTATTGCATCGTAAAAAACGTGTGGTAGACGATTTTGATCGCCATAAACTCGAGGAGAAAACTGTTGGTGAGGGCAATCATCTGTTCGACCGTTTTGGCCGCGGAAATGGCATCCCACAAAATGACGAACATCAATACCGACAAAAGTATCTCATCGATCCCGAACGCCGCAGCCCGCTTGCGCAGGGAGGCGGGTTCGAGCCGTTCGCGCTCCAGCAGCGTTTCGAGTTGTTCGTCCATCAGCGCAACGCTTGGTAGGCGATATCGGTGCGGAGTTTTTTCCCCGCGTAATGGACCTGCCCGCACAGCATGTAGGCGCGGTCCCGGGCCTGTTTAATGCTCTCACCGACACCGACGCACACCAGCACCCGCCCTCCGGTTGCGTAGAGTTTCCCGTCCTCGGCACTGACTCCGGCATACGCGATATGGGTATTTTGGGCAATCTCCTCGTGATGAATCTCATCCACGATGATTTCGGCCGGTTCGGAATTGGTATAGGGATAATCGCGGCTGGCCATGACGACGCCGACGGCATATCGGTCGTGGAATTCGACTTTCAGGGTATCGAGCTGCTTGGTCGCCGCTTTGTAAAAGAGTTCGCTCGCCGGTGTTTTGAGCAGCGGCATCAGAATTTCACACTCGGGATCGCCGAAGCGAACGTTGAATTCCAGCGTCAGCGGCTCGCCGTTGACGATCATCAGCCCGATAAACAAAACGCCTTCGAAAGGGGCCCCCTCTTCCTGCATCCCTTTGAGGGTCGGACGGATGATCCGTTCTTTCACCTTCTCGTAAATCACTTCGTCCACAAGCGGCGTCGGGGCGTACGCTCCCATCCCTCCGGTATTGGGCCCTTCGTCGTTGTCCAAAAGGCGTTTGTGATCCTGCGCCGCGGGGAGAAGGATAAAATCCTTTCCGTCGCACAGCGCGAACATCGACAATTCGTAACCGTCCAGGAATTCTTCGACGACGACCCGCTTGCCCGCATCCCCGAACGCTTTACCGCTGAGCATCTCCGACACGGCGACTTTCGCTTCCTCATGGCTCATCGCGATGATGACCCCTTTTCCGGCGCACAGCCCGTCGGCTTTGACGACGATCGGCGCGCTCAGCGATTCGATGAATTTGAAAGCATCCCCGATGTGATCGGTTTCGATGTAGCGTGCGGTCGGGATGTTGTTCTTGGCCAAAAAGTTTTTCATGTAGACTTTGGAGCCTTCCAGCTGCGCCGCGGCTTTCGAGGGGCCGAAAATAACCAGCCCCTTCGATTTGAATACATCCACCACGCCCTCGCTCAGCGGCCCTTCGGGGCCGACGATGGTTAGATCGATGCCGTTATCCAGGGCAAACCGCGCCAGTTCGTCATAGTCTTTGATCGATACGTTTTCGCCGAGCATCGGCGTCGCGCCGTTACCCGGGGCAAAATAGAGTTTCGTAACCGCAGGATCCTGTTTCAGGACTCTGCCGATGGCAAACTCCCGTCCGCCGCTACCGATGACCATTACGCGCATACTACACCTTGAAAAAAAATTTTGCTGGTTTTACCTGAAATTCGCACCGGATTCTCAGATCAAACAAGCAAGAGATTATAACCTCTTAATCCCAATGTGCGGTTTAAATTTATGGCGGAAAAACGGTGAAGGGGAGAAAAACGTCGAAGAAGAAAACGGAAAGCCCGGGCGGGCGTTTCGCAGTAGCTTTGGTTCTCAAAGCCGAAATAAAGCGGACCGAGCGTCTATCCGGCGGCAATCTCTCGCCCGTAGGCTCAAACGAGACCGCCGACACACCAAGACGTCTACCGGTTCCACTGTATAGAAATGTAGAACCCTCAAATGCGATTGATCGCTGCGCCCAGAATAAAAGATTATAACGTATACGCTTTTAAAAAACGATTATTTTTTGCCCGAACCGGCAATTTCACAGGCCATCTTAACGGCGGAGGCAACGCTGGTCTCCTCGCTCAAGCAGACATCGACCCCCTGCGGCAGCGCTTTTTCGGTCGTCATTCCGATCGCAACAACGCTGTGGGTATCCAAAAGCGCATACCGCTCCAGATAACACCGAATCGACGAGGGAGAGGTGAAAACCAATACCGCATTTTCGGGTATCTCGATTCCGTCGCTTTCGGGATTGCAGATCGTTTCGTACACGATTGCTTCATCCACCGAAATCCCTTTTTCATTTCTCGCACGCTCAGCCCAGTCAGATGCCACCGTTTCAGGACGCAGGTAAAGCCAGCGCTTCCCTGCTCCGAAACGGCTCAGCAGATCGGGAAGGCTTTCACCGTAACCGTTTCCCGAAAAAACGTTGGCCGCACCTGCATTCCGGGCATGCTCGGCCGTCGGTTCGGAGACACAGACGCACAACAGCTCTTTCCAGTCAGCCTCATAGCGTTTCAGTGCTTCTATCCCCTGCTTGGAGGTAAATACGATTCCGTCGTATCGGGAAAAATCGATGAGAGGGGTTAAAAAACGGATGGCAAGGACGGGGACATGGACGACCCCCGGATAAGGGGTCTTGGAAACAAGATATACGGGGCGCACGGCGCCTTATTCCCACTCGATCGTTGCGGGCGGTTTGGAGCTGATGTCGTAGACGACGCGGTTGATCCCTTCGACTTCGTTGATGATACGGCGACTGATCCGCTCGAGCAGGTCGTGCGGCAGGTGCGCGAACGTCGCGGTCATGCCGTCAACCGCTTCGACGACCCGGACACAGACCGTATTGTCGTAGGTACGGTTATCCCCCATCACCCCGACGCTTTTCACGTTGAGCAGCACGGCAAAAGCCTGCCACGTGCGGGTATAGTAACCGCTGGCTTTGAGCTCGTCGAGCAAAATAACGTCGGCTTCGCGGAGAATATCCAGATCGGCTTTGTTCACCTCTCCCATGATGCGGATCGCCAGACCCGGCCCCGGGAACGGATGGCGGTAGACAAGCGATTCGGGAAGTCCCAGTTCGAGTCCCAGTTTACGCACTTCGTCTTTGAACAGGTCGCGCAACGGCTCGATCAGTTCGAAATCCATCCAGTCGGGAAGCCCCCCGACGTTGTGGTGGCTTTTGATCGTGACCGACGCGCCGTTGGGAGAAATCGATTCGATGACGTCGGGATAAAGGGTCCCCTGCGCGAGGAATTTGATTCCCTGGTGTTTTTTCGCTTCCGCTTCGAACACTTCAATAAACGTATGTCCGATAATTTTACGCTTGGTCTCGGGGTCGGTGACGCCGGCGAGCTTGGAGAGGAAAGTCTCCGACGCATCGGCAACGACGAGAGGGACTTTGAGGTGGACTTTGAAAATATTTTCGACCGACTCTTTTTCCCCCTTGCGAAGGACGCCGTTGTCGACGAATACCGGGATCAGCTGATCGCCGATCGCTTCGTACAGCAGTGCCGCGACAACCGAAGAATCGACCCCGCCGCTCAGGGCACACAGAACTTTCCCGTCTCCCACCCGTTCACGGATTTTGACGATCTGTTCTTTAAGGAAATGTCCCATATCCCATTTTTCGGTGATGCCGCAGATTTTGCGGGCGAAATTGCGCAGCATCAGGTACCCTTCTTCGGAATGGTTCACTTCCGGATGATACTGCATCGCGTAGATACGGCGCGATTCATCGGCGATTGCCGCAAACGGCGAGTTGGCAGAGTGGGCGATGGGCGTAAACCCTTCGGGGAGGACGTCGACTTTGTCCGAATGGCTCATCCATACGATCCGCTCGTTCTCACAGTTGTCGAACAAGGGGGATTTTTTCTCCGTGTCGATAAACAATTCCGCTTTGCCGTATTCATGGTGATCGCTGCGGACAACCGAACCGCCGAAGTCGACGGCGATACGCTGCATCCCGTAACAGATCCCCAGAACGGGAACTCCCAGTTTGTAGACCTCCCGGTCCACTTCGTAAGCGTCTTTGTTATAGACCGACGAAGGGCCGCCGCTGAGGATGATCCCTTTGGGATTTTTTGCTTTGATCGCTTCTGCGCTTGTCCGGTAAGGGAGAACTTCGCAGTAGATTTTGTCTTCACGCAGACGGCGGGCAATCAGTTGCGTATACTGTGATCCGAAATCAAGAACGATGATACTAACGTCTTTCACGGGAAAGCCTTTAAGATTGAAATGTGGGGAAGGGGGAGGTACCCTAATGCTAAATGCAAGGGTACCCTAATGTAGTTTAATTTTGAATATGGCTTAATAAATACCCAGCACGACAAACTGGTAATACCACACCGCCAGCGAGACGAAATATCCGATCAAGACCGTCCATGCAAGCCGGATATGGGCGGCAAAAGTGTAAATTCCCTGCATTTTCCCCATAACGCCCACACCCGCAGCGCTTCCGAAACTGATCAGCGATCCGCCGATTCCGGCGGTCATCGTCACCAGCATCCACTGCGCATGGTCGATCGCCGGATTCGCTTTGAGCACCGCCGACATCACGGGAACGTTATCGACGATCGCCGAAAGGAATCCTACGCCGATGTTGACGAGCGTCGGGTCGAAAACTTCATAAAGTTTCGCTGCATACGCCAAAACTCCGATAAAGTGGAGTGCTCCCACTGCCGCCAAAATACCGAAAAAGAAAAGGAGCGTATTGTTTTCGATTTTGCTCATTGCCTGAAAAATACTGACGTCGACATGGTGTTTCTTTTTGAGAAAATACATGTACAGCTGCAAAATCGCCAAACCGAACAGCATCCCCCACATAGGGGGAAGGTGCAACAGCTGTTTGCCCGCCACCGCGAGCGCAATCGTCAGGGCGCCGAACGCAATGATCACTTTACCCCCTTTGAGAATTTCGATTTTCGCCGCTTCTTCGGGATTTCCGTCCCCCAGCGGATCGATATCGGGGACATAGCGGCTCAAAAGATACGCCGTGACGAACCAACCCAGAAACGATGCGGGGAAAAGATAGAGGAAATCGACGAATGCCCCTTTTTCCGCCGCCCACACCATCAGGGTCGTAATGTCTCCAAACGGGCTCCACGCACCGCCGGCATTCGCCGCGACGACCACGTTAATCGCCCCGGGGACAAGAAACTCTTTGGTCTTGTTGTCGATGGTGAGCAGCACCGTGGAAAGGATCAGTGCCGTCGTGAGGTTATCGGCGACGGGAGAGATGAAAAAGGCCAGCAACCCCGTAATCCAGAAAAGTTCGCGGTAGCTGTACCCTTTCGCGATAAGCTTGGCGCGCAACGCACTGAAAACGCCCCGTTCGATCAGCGCCTCGATGTAGGTCATCGCGACGAACAGGAAGAAAAAGATTTCGGCGATCTCAAGGATCAGATGGTCAATTTCGTGTTCAAACGGGGTAAAATCGGCCCCGACCGCAGCGTAATAAATACCGATGAGCACAAACATCAGCGTTCCGGTAAAAAGGGCGGGTTTGGCTTTGTCGATATGGTATTTCTCTTCCGCGGCGATAAAATAATATCCCACCACGAAAATAGCCAGTAGCAGCCATCCGAACGGATGGCCGACGAAATTGAGCGCGGTGTGTTCCGCAGCCGCAGTTGTCATTCTTTGTCTCCTTGTGTAATAAAATGGACTCCGATCGATTCGGTCCGGTTCTGTGCCGATTGGACGATGCAGCGCGCCGTCAGAAGACGCAGCCGCAACAATCTTCCCACGCCGCTTCGCAACATCTCTTCAATCGCTTCCAACGCGTTCTGAAGCCCTTTTGGGGTACGGACGATCGAGACATGGTCCCACATCACGCGGCGCAGTGCGTCTTTTTTCTCCTTGTCCCCGGGTAGTTCCAGCGGTTCGGTTCCCGTTTCGAACGCCCCCCCGCACCCTTGGGATTTTGTTGTGAGGATCGTCTTTGCCGCCTCTTTGGC
This sequence comes from Campylobacterota bacterium, assembly GCA_040752835.1. NCBI lineage: Bacteria > Pseudomonadati > Campylobacterota > Campylobacterota bacterium. The sequence continues at coordinate 288,579 of JBFMGG010000003.1, forward strand.
AAACACAAGCCCTTCCAGCAACGAATTGCTCGCCAGACGGTTCGCGCCGTGGACTCCCGTAGAGGCCGCCTCGCCTACCGCATACAGCCCTTCTATGCCCGGAACGGAGCCGTGTAGGTCGGTTTTGATCCCCCCTACGGCATAATGGAACGCCGGAGAGATCGGGACCCTCTCTTTGGGGAGATGAAATCCAAGGTCGTTGAGCGATTTGTAAATATTGGGGAAGCGCTCTTTGAAATATTCACTCTCGAAATGCTCGCACGAAAGATAGGCCTGTTTCCCGGTACGCTGGCGGTAATCGAAAATCGCCCGGCTGACGATGTCCCGGGGTGCCAGTTCCCCTCTTGCGTCGTATTCGAACAAAAAACGGTAGCCGTTTTCGTCCACGACGTGGGCCCCTTCACCGCGCAGCGCTTCGGTCAGCAGCAGCTTTCTGGCCCAGTTGTTCGCCACAAAAACGGTCGGATGGAACTGCGTCATCTCCATCGATTCCAGAGCGATCCCTTTTTCCAGACAGATCCCCTGTAAATCGCCGCTGATCGTGGAAGCGTTGGTGTGAAATTCGTACAAAGACCCCACCCCGCCGCTGGCGATCACGACGTTGTCGGCACGGATAAGGCGCCGTTTTCCTTCACTGACCACTTCGACGCCGCAACAGCGGCCGTTTTCGATCAACAAATCGACGACGGTCGCATCGCTGAGCATCGGATGGGGATTTTGCTGCAACAGGAAAAAATGGAGGTATCGGCCCGTCGCGTCCCCTCCCGCATGAAGAATACGGCTGCGCGAGTGGGCCGCCTCTTTGGTGTAGAGCAGATGCCCTTCCTCATCCCGGTCAAACAAAAAACCGCGCTCGATCAGATCGCGGATCACCTCTTGCGAATGTCCGCTCATGAGCCGTACCGCTTCGACGTTGCACATTCCGGCCCCCGCATCGAGGGTATCGGCGACATGAGAGGGGATATCCTCATCATCGTAGGCGGTCGTCACCCCCCCCTGGGCGTAATAGGTATTGCACTCCCAAGGGTACGATTTGTTGATAACGAGGACTCTGAGCGTTTCGGGCAATCCGATGGCCGTATAGAGCCCGGCAACCCCCGATCCGATAATCACGACATCATAGCGCAACGGAAGGACCCTCTTTCGGGGACGGTTTCTCGTAGTACGGCGGGGCTTTATAACCGCATCCGCCCAATATCGCCGCGAATACGGCCAACGCCGCAAGCGCCATCAATCTTTTTGACATACATCCCCTTTTCGTGATTCGGGGCGACCCTCGCCGGATCCCCTTACGGATGCCGATTCGGGCAGCATCTTTTCTTTCGACGATGGTATAATAGCTTCTATAAATAACTGATTAAGAGATAGCCGATGATCGATCAAATCCGCTCCCTTCCTTCACAGGCGGGAATCTATCAATACCTCGACGCTTCGGGGCGCATTCTCTACATCGGCAAAGCCAAAAACCTCGCCAAACGGGTCAAAAGCTATTTTAACCTGACCCCGGCACTGTCACCGAAATCCACACTCTCGCTGCGCATTCAGAAGATGCTCTCTGAAACGGCGGGGCTCCATTACATCGTCGTCGAAAACGAACACGACGCTCTGATTCTCGAAAATTCCCTCATTAAACAGCTCAAGCCCAAATACAACATCCTCCTGCGCGACGATAAAACCTATCCTTATCTTTACGTCGACCTGGACGATCCCTACCCCCGTTTCGAACTGACCCGGAAAATCATCAAAGGGAAATCGATCCGCTATTTCGGCCCTTTTTCGACGGGGGGGCGCGACATTCTCGATTCGCTCTACGAACTCCTCAAACTGGTCCAGAAAAAAAGCTGCGTCAAAGGGAAAAAAGCGTGCCTGTTCTACCAGATGGGCCAATGCCTGGGCCCCTGCGAATACCCGGTTCCGCGAGAACACTACCTGCCGATGATCGAGCAGGGAATCGAATGGATCCGCGACAAGCGGCTACTGATCGAACGGCTCGAAGAGAAGATGGCGTTGTACGCCGAAGCCCTCCGTTTTGAAGAGGCGCTCGTGCTGCGAGACCGCTGCGAACGGATCGCCCGGAGCGAATTTACCTCCCAGATCGATCTGGCCTCACGGGAGAACTATGACGTTTTCGCCATCGAAACCGACGAAAGCCGGGGATGCATCGTCCGCCTTTTCGTCCGGGAAGGGCGGGTGGTATCGGGGACCCACGATTTTTTCCACCTCACTCCCTACTTTTCGGCCGATGAAGCCTATGAACGGACGCTGGTCGGTTTTTACGGTACCGAAAAGCCCCCGGTTATCGCCCCGATACTCACGGCCCACCCTTTCGAATCTTCCGAATGGGTCGCCGAACACCTCAGCGAACTGTTCGGGAAAAAAGCGCTTCTCGATACCCCCAAACGGGGGGTCAAAAAAGAACTGGTCGACCTGGCCCTCGCCAATGCCCGAGAATTGCTCCGGACACCCAAACCTTCCAAAGAAGCGCTCCTCGATCAACTCCGGGAACTGTTGGCCCTCACGGTTCCTCCGCGACGAATCGAAGTGTTCGACAATTCCCATCACGGCGGGACTGCGACGGTCGGAGCCATGGTGGTCTTCGCCGATGAGGGTTTCGACAAAAGCGGCTACCGCACGTATCACCTCCATGCGCGCGACGAGTACGGCCAGATGCGCGAGATGCTCGCCCGACGGATCGAAGGGTTCGCTTCCAATCCCCCTCCCGATCTTTGGGTGATCGACGGCGGCGAGACCCTCCGATGCCTGGCCGAAGAACTGCTTGCATCGCAGGGGGTGAATCTCGACGTCGTCGCGATCAGCAAAGAAAAAATCGACGCCAAGGCGCATCGCGCCAAAGGTTCGGCCCGCGATATTCTCCATGCCCGTTCGGGGCTGTTCCGGCTCGAGACGACCGATAAACGGCTCCAGTTCGTTCAGATGCTCCGGGACGAAGCTCACCGCAGCGCGATTACCTTCCACAAAAAAATCAAAGTCAAACAGGACCACGCCTCCAAACTCCTCGCGGTTCAGGGGATCGGACAGGCAAAGCTTCATAAACTGATCGAATATTTCGGCACCTTCGAGGCGATCGCAAAGAGTGACTTCGAAACCCTGCGCGATCTGGTCGGGGAAAACGATGCCCGTACGATACAAAATCATTACGCCCAAACCGCGTCTAAGTAATCTTTTATGGAGTTTATGCCATATTCCACAGATTATGTTTTCAGCAGTTTTTTTG